>NZ_JBAHUQ010000001.1:0-300000 GCF_036689865.1 Magnetococcus sp. PR-3 | reverse complement strand
TGCGCCGACATGAAAAAGATTATTTGGCCCGTGGTACAGACAAATACATTACCCGGCTCGCTAAAGAAGCCAGTTTAATTGTGGAGGGGACTAAAGCGTCAAGCATCCCTGAAGCCTCTAAAAAGAACATTCAACAGATTGTTGAGCGCTATCACACCAGCTTCAAAGCCCTTGTCACAGTAAATGGGCAGTTGAGTAACGACATTGGCCATATGCGTGATGCGGTCCATAAAATTGAACCACTGATCAAGCAGCTTGATCAGCAGGTGAAAAAACATAAACAACAGATCCAAACAGAGACGGATGAAACCATCTCTGCACTGGTTATCTTTTCTCGATCCATGGGTGGGATGGCTGGCGTGGTGGGGATTCTGTTAGCACTGTTTATTGTGCGGGGTATTCTTAGTCAGTTGGGGATTGAGTTAGGTGAGCTGATTCGCATATTCCAGAAAATCAGCCAAGGGGATATGTCGGTTAAGATCCATGCGAGCCAAGAAGGTTCTGTGGCGTTCCATCTGCAACAGATGAAGCAGGGGTTGGAGCGTAGTGTGCGGGTACTTTCTCTCCAATCCAATACGCTGAATGCCGTGGTTGTGGAACAAAACAAGGTTAATGCAACCTTGGCTCAATCTTCAAAAGATAGTGAAGAGCTTTCACGTAGTGTGGTTCAGGAAAATGCTGATATTGATAATGAAATTCAGACCTTGTCTGTGACAATGGCTGAGTCTGATAAAAGCTTGGAGGAGCTAACTGAAACTGCTCAAGCGTTATCAGAAAATATTAATACCATTGCTGCGGCCTCGGAACAGGCCAGTCAGAATGTGAATACCATGGCCTCTGCAGCGGAAGAAATGAGTTCCAATATTGATGCGGTTAATGATCAGTTGGGTTCTGTAAATACTTCCATTCATGCGGTGCAAAGCATCTCTAGCGAAATGTCTGAACTGAACACACAGGTAAGTTCAGGGGTTGAGCAGGCTGAACAGACATCCAGTCAAGCTCGTGATAATGCCGCTTCGACTCAAGAGGTGGTCGGTGGTTTAACTTCTGCCGCCAATGAGATTGGTAAAGTGGTGGGCATGATTAAAAACATTGCCGACCAAACCAATATGTTGGCGCTTAACGCAGCTATTGAAGCTGCAGGGGCAGGAGAGGCGGGTAAGGGCTTTGCCGTTGTGGCCAATGAGGTCAAAGAGCTTGCCTCACAAACCGCTGACGCTACGAAGATGATTGATGAAAAAACCTCTCTGATCCGCACCCGTGCCTCGGAGGCGTATGAAGCGACAGAAGGTATTAATGTTTTAATTGGTGATCTCAGTAACATCAACCAGGAGATCTCAATTGCTATGGATGCCCAAGCGGGGGCTGTGGCTCAAATTGTGGATGCTGTTGAGCAAGTAGATTTTGCCAATCAGGAGGTTACACGTAACGCCAGTGAATTGAGTAGTGCATCTCAAGAGGTTGCCAGGGCTGCTCTGGAAGCGGCCAATGGAGCCAGTGAAATTGCCAACTCTACGGAACAGATGGCGGCAGGTGCTCAGACGGTTTCTCAAATATCAGATGTGGTTGTTAGCCACATGAATCGCACCAAAGAGTTTACCTCACAGGTCTTTTCAGCCTCGGCATCGGTTCAAAAAACCATGTTGCGCTCTATGGACCAAGCGAACTACCTCGGGGGGCAGGTCGATGCCTCCTCAACACTGGTTCAGGTGGCTAAAGAGACCAGTGAAGCGCTGGCGAAAGCTGAAAGTCAATTCCACGTTGGGCGACCTCTGTTTGATATTTCCTCTGTTAAACAGTCTCACCTTGCTTGGTTAGAAGCGTTGATTGATATGATCCGGGGGCACGGTAAGCTTGATGAATCGGTCTTTACCGATCATACCCTCTGTGAGTTGGGGCTTTGGTATTATGGTGATGGCCAAAGTCAGCTTGGGGATCTGCCTTTGTTCAAACAGCTAGAGCAGAGCCATAGAGAGGTACACAGCGCGGCCAAAGAGATTGTTCATCTTGTTAAAGAAGGAAAAAGAGAAGAAGCTCAGGAGCGTTACAGTGAGTTTGATGCATTACGTCGAAAAATGTTTGATCAACTCGACGAACTGTACATCGAGACCATGATCTATGACTGATATTCTTTAGAATCAAAAAAAGCCTGACCAGTTGGTCAGGCTTTTTTTTGGGGGTTAATAGATCCCTTTTTCATTGAGGTAAGTCGCATACAAGCGATCTTCTTGATGGATATGTTGAATAAGCCAGAGCTTCATGAAATGTTGAAACTCTTTAACAGAGATACCTTCATGGGCAATACGCTTTGAAAAATCTGCCAGTTGCTCAAGCAAAAGCTTGTGTCTGGCTTGATGGTTTTTTAAATCTGGATAGGCATATTGGGCCATCAACCCTTCCTCTTCAGCAAAGTGAAAATGGGTATAGTCTGAGAGCGCCTGTAGGGTTTGATTCAGCATGGCGGGTTCCGAGCCCGTGCGAATAGCCTCCATGACACTGTTGGCAATCTCTATCAGCTTTTTGTGGTGGGTATCCATTTTCATAATGCGCACGCTAAAGGTATCGTTCCAGCACAGCACATCGTGCAAGTTTCCATTATGCAACACTTTTTGAATGCGCTTTTGGTACGACTCAAACAGCTTCCAGCGCACAATAGGTATGTTCTTTAGCAGTTTGGCAGGAATAACCACCAGTGTGGTTGGTTCCTCAATTTGAATTTGGTAGAGACTGGGTACATCAAAAATAGAGGTCTCTTCACCAAAATAGTCCCCCGCCTGCAAATGGTCGAGTAACTGACCACCCACCCGCCGTTGTGCACTTCCGGTTTTTAACAAGTATAGGTTGGATGGGTCATCACATGCGATTAAGGTGCCTGCCGCACTCTCACGAATTTCAAGGGCATCAATAATATGAAAAAGCGTGGTGTAGGGAATACCCTCTCCCAACAGGTGGGTTGTCTCTAAAAAAGCATGGTTTTCCCAGGCTTTTTCAATTTTTGGGTAGTAGTTATTCCGTTTAACAAACTCAGTATAGAGTGGGGCAGGGAGCTCGATCGCACGTACAAAGCTCGAGGTCCGGTAGGTGTAATCTGACGGTAGTCCAAACAGGCCGGGAATATCCCCCACCATGGAGCCCGAAGAAATTTGGCTGTAAAACTGGTTTTGGGTGCGAATTTTATCTACAACACCATTAATGACAAGCAGAATTGTCTGTGGGGTATCCCCTTCTTTGAGCATAATGGTGCCGGGGTTAATCTCTACCATGGGGCTATTGATCATCAAGCGGAGTTGGTAGATTGGTGCATCCGGATAGTAGCGTTGTATATAGTTAAAGGCGCTGCGCCGGGCCGGGTCGGTCACGCTGGACATGAGCGTATCCGTAAAGCCGTGGGGTGAGTTGGATCCAATCTCTTTCTCTTCATCACTCAGCTCAAATGCGGTGTGAGAGAGCAAAATTTTATCCGACTGATCTTCCTTAAAGTCTTTGGCAACGCCGTGGATCATGCCGCCACCAATATCAATTTTTTTTAGATTTACCTCGGTCAGGTAAGCGGCTTTAACCGTGTCAAAGTAGGCACGGCTTATGCCTGGTGCTTGATCATCATCCGTCACCATGCCCTCTAAGACATCCAAGGCAACAATATCTGCAAAATGGGCGTAGGTTTTGTAGCCTTCAGGTGCCATGGTACGGAAAATAAAGATATTTGTTTCTACCGGGTGAGGGGAGAAAATAGGCTGTGCCTCTAACCCCTCAATATTATTCCATTGGTCAAACTCCAGATCACACACCTCAAAAAATTCACCAAAGCGCTCCTCTTCCATGGTGAGAAGGGCAGAGATTTTTTTCTCCACACTGGCACGGATCAGTGGCGTGGCATAAAATTTTATGCGGTGCCCTGCACGCATAAGGGTGGTAATGCCCGCCATGTGGTCATCATGAGCATGGGTTTGAAACACCCCTTCAACCTCATCAACCCCTATGCCTAGCGCAGTGAGGTTATAGTGAATGTTTGGACCTGCATCAATCAGATAGATTTTTCCCTGGAACATGAGGATGCTGGACATGCTTGGACGGTTAACATCCCACCCATCCCCTTCACCGGAGTGGATAACCCCAAAATATTCCCGTTGAATTTTCTGAAAACCCAGCGGGTAAGCCGACTCATAAGCTTGACCTGGCTGTAGGTTTAAATTGACCTCGACCTGTTCATCTGCATAGCGGATACAAAAATGGTTGGTTTTCAGTCGCTCTATGGTCACACCGTTGCGGATCTCAATGGGCTCACCTGTAACAATACGGCTTTCCAGTAGATCACTGCTGGGTCGGATGGCACCAAAGGCGAACCTTAATTTAAGGCGCATCATCTCATCGGCTGTTTGGGCATCAATACCCGTTTTCATGATCTCTTCTTTAGAGACGAGACCATAATTACCCCGGTAGATGTACTGTAGCTGGGCGTTGACCTGCTCAGCAGAGCCAATAAGCAGGGGTTTTACACCGGTATTATTGGGGTGGCCAGGTAGGATTAGCCCTTGGCGGTAAAGCATCTGTAAAACAGGAAACTCACCTAGGTTGGCTAGTTCTCCGTTCTGTAGCATAATATCAGAGAGTAAAATAGCATTAGGGCCTGTTTCATAGGTGCTACCATCACGCTCTTTAGAGAGAATGAGCCCTCTTTTAATCAGGTGTTTGACACTATCCATTGGGCAACCACAGAGAATACGTACATCTGCTTTGGCGATCTCAACCCAAAAAAGGCCTGAGGCTACAGGTAGTTTGATGATGTTTTCCATGGCAAGCTCGATTTAAACGTATGATGGCAACCAAATATTTGGTGCCCAATAAGGATTAAATGGTGTCAGGAGGGGGATATAAAATGGTTATAACCCCTCTAAAATCAAGAGTTATGTAGTTTTGCAAAAACAGTTGGCTTTTGCAATTTTTTGTGTGGCTTTCTCTTAAGCATTGGCTATCTTTGGCGGTTCAGACCGCCTACAATGCAAGGTTCTGGAGAAGTTTCGGAGTCTATACAAGCGTTAAGTGGGGCCATGGTTGTGGTCACCATGGGATATTCATTATGCATGATCATCTGCACCTCATACTATCAGCAGCGACACTTTCGTTAATTCTTAACGTTCTGCTGCGTCGAGCTGGCATACCCACCATTATTGGTCATATTGCAGCAGGTGCGGCCATTACCCATCTGTTCCACCTGGGGGATGACCATACAGCCTTGTTGGAAATTGCCGAGTTTGGCATCGTTTTTTTAATGTTTAACATAGGCTTGGAGTTTTCTGTCAGCCGATTGCAGGAGATGCGCCGCGAGGTGCTTTTGCATGGTGGGCTTCAGGTTGGTCTAACCGCTACGCTTTTTGCACTGATCGCCCACTTCGTGTTTACCATTGAGTGGCCTGCAGCCATCGTTATTGGGGCGGCGCTGGCGATGTCCTCAACAGCAGCGGTACTCAAAATACTTTCAGAACGACATGAGTTAGGTTTGCCCCATGGTTGGCAGGCGTTAGGGATATTGCTGTTCCAGGATATGGCGGTTATTCCCATTTTTCTTCTCATTCGTTTTTTAACGGATCAAGGGCAACCGATTCCCCTGTTGCTGGCAGAAACCCTGATCAGTGGGGTTATCGCCATGGGTATACTCTACTATGGCGCCAAGCATGTTGTGACACGGCTTTTGGCGATGGTGGCAGATACCCACTCTCATGAGCTCTTTATCACGGCCATTCTGGTAGTGGTTATCGCCGCTTCAGCGCTGACCCATAGTTTGGGTTTCTCCTACTCGTTAGGGGCTTTTTTTGCGGCACTGATGATCTCTGAAACCAAGTATAAGTATCAGATTGAGGCCGACCTTAATCCGTTTAGGGACCTGCTGCTTGGGGTCTTCTTTGTTACCGTAGGTATGCAGATTGATCTTCCCTGGCTAATGGGGAATTTTGGTCTGGTTATACTGTTACTGTTAGGGATTATGATCCTAAAAGCGGTGATTATTGGCGGGTTGATATGGCGCTTTGCCGGGTGGACAACCGGGGTCCGAACCGGGCTGGTTTTATGCCAAGGGGGAGAGTTCTCCTTTGCTGTTTTTGAACTGGCGCGGGTCGAGGGGGTGCTCTCCGCTCAGCTTAACCAACCCTTAGTGGTTGCGGTGGTCTTTTCTATTATCGTCACGCCCTTTCTTATTCGGCATCTTGAATATCTTTCCGGTTTTTTTGGGGCAGATCTCAACAACCGTCGCTTACAACAACCCGAGCCCTCTGATGGTGTTGAGCATCATCTGGTGGTGTGTGGGTACGATGCCTGTTTTCGCCATGAGATCGCCAAAGGCCATTTTGTGGTGTGTGGGTATGGTGATCTGGGTGCGGCTGTGGTGGCTGAATTACGCCGTCGTGGTTTTTCTTACATCGCCATTGAGATGGATCGTAAACGTGTGGGAGATGGCGTGGGTCGCGGGGATGCCATTCTGTTTGGTGATGCGGGAAAAACCGAGATTTTGGAAAGCGCCCAGGTTGCCTCTGCCAGTGCTGTGGTTCTAGCGATGGAAGATCCCCACCGGGTAAGACGGGTGGCCGAGGTTGTCGCGCGTTTGGCACCGGGGGCGATGCTGGTAGCCGATGCGGTGACCGATGAGATTGTTAAAGTTTTAAAAGATGTTCCTTTAAAAGGTATTTTGCACCACCACCGAGAGTTGGCCCAGCTATTGGTGGATGAAGCAACCACCTGCCATACCCCCTCGTATTCTCCCATTGTTGGGCAGGCCAGCCCCTTACCCCTCTCTTTTGAAGAGGATGAGTTACCCCCGGCCCCCAAACCTATTCTTAACGATTAACGGGGTCATATGGTGGTTGGTTGTGGTATATGCGTACTTAAGGTGGTTAAGGCTTTGGAGAAATCCTCTTCCAGTGGAATGACGCCATGCTGCCTTAACAGGGGGGCATGGTTGGCGGCAACCTCGCCTCCGATAAAAATAGGTACTGAGAGCTGTTCACTGACCTGGTAGAGTTGATCCAGAACCTCTTTCTGCTTAAAGGCAGATTTTCCAGAGAGGACAATGCCTTGGCAACCACTCTGGCTAATGACGCTGTTAAACTGAGAGATGGGTAGGTTTGGGCCGAGATAAATAGGATAAAAGCCCTCTTCTACAATGGTTAGGCAGAAGAGAAGTAGACCCAGCTCATGCTGCTCCCCTGGTAAACAGGCGGCTAAAAGGTGAAAAGAGCGCCCAGCGATAACCGTTTGGTTAAGTCGGGTGCTTAACTTGCTGTATAAAAAATGGCTGGCAAAGTGTTCCTCAGCAATCCCACCAGGATGTTTATCCCAGTTTTGTCCAAGGTGTTGAAAAACGGGTACGATCAGTTTTTTCATTACCGTATCAGGGTGATATTGCGTCAGGGCTTTTTGATAGACCCTGTCCAGCTCCAGCAGATCAAAATGTTGGATGGCGCGTATGAGCGCCTGATAGAAGTGGCGGCTTGTTTGTGGGCCGCCGTGGGCATCTTCAGACATGTGAAGTACTTTAACCGCTTTGCTAATACGCATACCTTTATCGAGAAGCAAACGCAGTTGTTGAGCCTGTTCTAGATCCGTTTGGCTGTACCGTCGATGACCACCGGTGTGTAAGCGAACGGGTGAAAATAGCCCATATCGACGTTCCCAAGTGCGTACGGTATCTGTGGAAGTATTTAAGCTCTCCGCAATCATGCGTATAGGGATGGTATGGGCCACAGAAGAAGCTCCTAAATGAAAAAAGTAGGCATATGCCCTTTATCTTATCCCCTTTTTTACCAATAAACTAAGATGGAATATCTCTGTAGGTGTATTTATAGCCCTTTCATAGGTGTAGCTTACAGGAGTAGTGGTGGGGTGAGCTTATGTAGCTCTTATGGTCGCTTTTTGGCATGAAGAGGGGTTCATTGCGCTTCGTCCATAGACCATGGCTCAGATAGAGGGGCGCTTTGGGGCGGGTGGTGGGTCTATTGCCAAGGCGTTGTACTCTTTAAATCTGCGTTCCAATGCGGTTGTATCCCTGTGTATGCTTTCGGCATGGCATACACACATCTGTGCGTTTGCTCCTCTGTTTTTACCGATAGGGTCGGTGGCAATAGGCTCTTGAAACAGGGTGAAAACCCTGTGGAGGTATCCGAATACAGTGCCACTCAAAGAGGTTTACCCCTCCTAATCTTGCGGTGTCTGCTGCATGGCGCTCATGTGTGGTGAGTCATTGGCCAGAAAGGGCGTTGTTGATCACACATCTCAACAGTGTGTGGGGTGGGGGCATTGCGTACAGAAGGATGGGCAGGCCCCTTGGAAAAGGGGCCTGCATGGGATCTTGTGGTCTGGCTTAGTGATCTGTAAGTGCTAGGGGCATGGCTTCTAAGCTTTGTTGAGCAAAACCTTCTCTTTGGTTGTTCATATGAAAGAAGGAGATGGCTTGGGTAAGCCGATCAGCTTGACTGTTCAACTCTTCTGCCGTTGCAGCCATTTGCTCGGAAGCCCCAGCATTTTGCTGGATCACTTGATCCAACTGTTGTATGGCGCCGTTGACTTGAGATGCCCCTTGGTTCTGTTCCGCACTGGATGCGGCAATACCTTCAATAAGATCTGCCGTCTGTTTAATATCAGGAACCAATGCGTTGATAATGGTGCCAGCTTGTTCGGCCACTTCTGTACTGGATGCTGAGAGCGTGCTGATTTCACCTGCGGCCATTTGGCTCCGTTCTGCCAGCTTGCGTACTTCAGCCGCCACCACGGCAAACCCTTTACCATGTTCCCCTGCACGGGCTGCTTCAATAGCAGCATTGAGCGCCAAGAGGTTGGTTTGACGGGCAATCTCTTCAATAATGCCAATTTTTTCTGCAATCTGCTTCATGGCATCCACAGAGTCATCCACAGATCGGCCACCTTGTGCGCCATCTTTGGCCGCTTTTTGGGAGATCTGTTGGGTTGAGGCCGCGCTCTCCATGTTCTGTTGAATATTGGCAGCCATCTCCTCCATTGCCGCGGAGGTTTCCTCAATAGAAGCGGCCTGTTCTGTCGCCCCCTGTGAGAGCCCTTGTGCCGAGTCGGCCAGTTCCGCGCTGCCAGATGAGACACTTTGTGCGGCATCGGAAACCTGTCCAATGACCTCACGCAATTTCTCCATCATCGCCTGGAGGGCGCGTACCAGTTCTCCCACTTCATCCTTTTGATTAATCTCCACAGTTGCGGTGAGATCTCCATCCCGAACCTGCTTGGCCAAAGAAACCGCAGCTTGAAGTGGTGGTACAATGGCACGGGTGATCAGCAAGGCAATAACAATGGCGATTAAGGTGATCGCAGAGAAGATGATTAACAACATCAACTCAGCATCCTGAGCCTGTTCTTTGGCTTTTTTATTAAAGCCTTTACCTTTTTTATCAGCAAAGTCGCGGATTTTTTTCAGTTTAGTATTCAGCTTAGCTAGGTGGGGGCCACCTACTTCACGGGTAATACGGCCTGGGTCTGCCCGTACTTGAGCCGTACGCATAGCGATCACTTTATCGCGAATACGCTTCCAATCCACAAACAGTTTTTCAGCCTTATTGACCATGCTTTTATTACCCAAAAAGCGTTCATGGATCATCGTAAAGTGGCTGAGAACTTTCCGTTCCAGGTTAGCAACCTTTTTGGTGAGCTTTTTTACAGTCGCTTCATCGGCAGCACTGGCAATATCCTTCATGGTCAGGGCTATGGCCATAATGCCGGCATTGATCCGGTTGGCCCGGTCACTGACGGTGTAAGGGTGTTTATAGAACTTATCAACCAAGATGATGGCATTGGCATCTTGGCTATTCATGGCTTTATTATGAAACTCAGATGCCTTACCTGCGGCAAAGGTGCGTAAGGCGTCAATGGCTTTACGGGTTGCTGCAATATGTTTGGCCCCTTCACCGCGGGTAATGCCAATGGCATCGTTGGTTAACTGAATACGGGTTTCAGCCACCACTCTTTCACGGATCGGTTGCCACGCTTCAAAGAGATCTCGAACCTCTTTAACGACCGATTTATCCCCTAGAAAGCGCTCATCCAATATCTGGAAAGCACCGTCTACACCGCTGGCATAGCTCTCTGCTTTCGCAACAGCTTTTTCCATTTGCGGTAGGGATTTTGACATGGCCACATCTTTCATCGATCGATGAATAGCAACCAAGTTGGTTTCAATATCACGAATACTGACGCTGACCGCCATGGGGTGACGGTAGAGTTTTGAGGTGGTTTCAGCTAAGTCATTGGCGGTTTGTCGGCTAAAAATACCGCCCAGAATGCCCAGAACAATGACCAATCCAAAGCCGATAAAAAGCTTGGTGCCAATTTTCAGATTTTTCATAGTATCTTCCCTGGTTAACACACATGCATGGTTGGTCTTAATAACCTATTCATGCACCCTTGGCCTCGTTGCTGTGTGGCTCCCTTATGGGACAATGACGAGGTGGTTATTGTTCCTGAAAAGCATTCTCATTGTTATTATTGTGATGAAGATCACTCAATTTCAGGGGAAAAATGAGAAAATCGGTCTGAAAAAAAGAATAACACTTAAATATATAGGTTTAGCTTTTATGGTAGGGCTTGGTTGCTACATGTTCATACGTAGCAGGTTCAGTATAATCATGTAGGAGCGGAGGATAAACAAAAAATATCATGCATAAGTAATTAAAATGTAATTACTTCTAATAAGAGGCGGTTCTGGGAATGCCCCTGGTATATGGTTCATCTTACCCTATTCGGCGAGAGCAGATGCTCGTGCTTAAGCAACCAGCTTGCCCCCATTACAGGGAGGCACATTTGTCAGAGGTTGTAAGATTCTCACAAACGCTCACTTATTGTAACAGTGAGGAGTTGGATTTTCTAGCGCTTAGATGGAAGGATGCTGGATCTTTAGGAGGTAAGGGCGTAGCGTTAAATGGTCTCTTTTGAGAAGGGCTAAAAATGTGGTGCGGTAGGGGGGTAGCTTTGCAAGCACAACTGTCACGAATGGCATTTTTTGGGGTGTTGCTCTTAACACTCGCGGTGGCCGATGTGGTGACATGGCAGGCAACCTGGAATGGTCACTTACAGCAGCAAATTGACGCGGCGCATCAAGATCTTGAGCTACGAGCACAGAATTTACAGGGTTTTTTATCCCGCTATGAACTACTCCCTGAACTCCTGGCTGTGGATACAGTTTTTAAACAGCAGCTACGGGTGAACAAGTTAGCCCCGAATATTCTTAATGCCCATTTGGAACGATTAAATAGCATCATTGGGGGCAGCGATGTCTATTTAATGGATCGCCATGGGGTCACCCTGGCGGCCAGTAACTGGCGTACAGAGCGCTCTTTTGTGGGTAAGGATTTCAGTTTCAGACCCTACTTTAAAGCCGCACGAGAGGGCAAGTTAGGGCGCTATTTTGCTTTGGGTGTGGTCTCGCGTAAGCGGGGATACTACTTTGCTCACCCTATTCATAGTACCCCCCTGGGTGCTGGGGGAGATGATGATGCTCTGGGTATGTTCTTGGGGGCTGTGACCGTTAAGGTCAGTTTGGATGATCTGGAGCAGAGTTGGTACGATGCCCAGGCCAATATTATGGTGACAGATCGGGATGGGGTGGTCTTTTTGGCGGCACACCCAAACTGGCGTTACCATACATTAGGTACATTAAGTTTAGAAAAACGCCAAGCCATTCAAAAAAGTCGACGTTTTGCCGGAATACCCCTACAGCCCTTACCCATTGTGCATGAGGAAAAACGGGATGCTTTTTCCCGGTTATTGACCTTTAAGCAGGGGATTGAACCCAACCTGAATACCAGTCGTGCCTTTTCTGGTCAGGGAAAGAGGTTTTTGCTCTATTCGCTACCCTTGCCAGGAACAGGGTGGGATATGCATACCCTTGTAGATCTGGCACCAGCCAGTCGCCATGCTTTTGCCAATACCATGATTGTGACCTACACGGTGGGGCTGCTGTTTTTATTGGTGTATGTCATGCAGCAGCGTCGTGCAGCCCATATGGCACGCATGGCGCTAGAGCGCAAAACCCAATTGGCGCTTAAACAGGCGCATGATGAACTTGAGATTCGCGTTGAGCGACGTACCGCTGCTTTACAGCAGAGTAATGAACAGTTGAGTGTTGAAGTAAGAGAGCGAAAAAAAGCTGAAGAGGAGCTGAAGCAGGCTCAAAGTGACCTTGTTCAAGCTGGGAAGTTGGCTGCTGTGGGGCAAATGGCCGCAGGTATTACCCATGAGATCAATCAACCCCTAACGGCTATCCGGGCCTATGCGGATAATGCGCAAGCCTTTATGCAGCGTGGCCGGCCAGAGAAGGTGCAGGATAATCTGGTTTTGATTGCGGAATTAACAGAAACCATGGGGCGAATTGTTAATCATCTGAAGGTTTTTTCACGAAAATCTCCTGAAACCTTAAAGGCCACATCCCCCGCCATTGCAGCGCAGGAGGCTCTGGGTTTGCTGGAGTCCGCAGGTAAAGTTTGGGGAATTGATATTACCGTGAATTTTCCTGAGAATGCCGATAGCTATCAAGTGTTGGCGGATGACATTATGTTGCAGCAGGTTTTTTTGAATCTGTTAAAAAATGGACGAGATGTGGTAAAGGGGCAGGATGGGGCGAAGCTTTGGCTTTCGATGTGGGTCTCCGCCAACCATTTACACTTTGCGGTACGAGATAATGGGCCTGGCATAGAAGCGGAGGCCTTGGATCAGCTTTTTGATCCTTTTTTCACCACCAAACCTGTGGGGAAGGGGATGGGGCTGGGGCTTTCCATCAGCTATGGGATTGTTCGTCAGTTTAAAGGGGTTTTACGGGGGGAGAACGCTGCGCAAGGTGGCGCACTCTTTACCTTGGAGCTGCCCCGTTTAAAAAAGAGTCAGGATGAAGACCATGTCTGAAGATATGCCGGTAATGCTTATAGATGATGACCGTCACATACGGCTGGCTGCCACGCAGGCTTTGGAGTTAGCCGGTTTTGAGGTTGAGAGCTTTGAAGCTGCAGAGCCCGCGCTGGCTCAGTTAGATAAACGCAGCTATGCCGCCGTGATCAGTGATATCCGTATGGCGGGTATGGATGGCTTGACCTTTATGAACCAAGCCTTAGCCGCCCATGCTGATTTGCCGGTTATTTTGATTACGGGACATGGTGATGTTTCTGTCGCGGTGCAAGCGATGCGCGATGGCGCTTTTGATTTTATTGAAAAACCCTTTAGCAGTGAACACTTGGTGGAGGTTACCACCCGGGCGGCGGAAAAATCTCGCCTGGAGCGTGAGCTGCACACGCTAAAACGTGCTTTGGCGGCTCAAAATGCCCCAGGTAGCCGTTTGATAGGCCGCGCTACGAATATGCAGGGGTTACGCAAAAAGATTCGTAGTATTGCTGAAACAGATGTTGATGTTTTGGTGTTGGGGGAGACCGGCAGTGGTAAAGAGGTGGTTGCCCGTACCATTCATGAGCACTCCTTGCGCCGGGACGGACCGTTTGTGGCGGTCAACTGTGGGGCCATTCCTGAAAGCATGATTGAAAATGAGCTGTTTGGGCATGAGGCTGGAGCCTTTACCGGGGCGACCAATAAGCGGGTGGGCAAGTTAGAACATGCCAATGATGGGACACTTTTTTTGGACGAAATTGAGAGCATGCCCCTGAGTTTTCAGGTGAAAATTTTGCGTGTTCTACAAGAGCGTACGCTAGAACGGCTAGGCTCCAACACCCCAGTTGCTTTGAACATTCGTATTGTAGCCGCGACTAAAGTTGATTTGCGAGAGGCTGCGGACAGGAAAGAGTTTCGTGAAGATCTCTATTACCGGTTAAATGTCGCCATGCTTACCATTCCGCCCTTACGAGAGCGGCGGGAGGATCTACCCCTGCTGTTCGAACACTTTTTGTTGCAGACCGCCGCGCGCTATCAGCGAGATGTCTCCTTGCCAGCACCAGAGCATATGACCAAACTGATGAGCCATAGCTGGCCCGGTAATGTGCGGGAGTTGGCCAACTGTGCCGAGCGCTATGTGCTGTTTGGTGAAACAGGCTATGAAGATCAACAGGGGGATGAAGCAGGTGCCCCTTGTATGGGGGCGGATGGGCTTTCTTTACCGCAACAGGTCGCGCTGTTTGAAAAAACCATGATTGCCCAAGAGCTCTCCCGTCACAAAGGAGATATCAAGGCTACGTTGGATGGTTTGCAAGTTCCCCGCAAGACGCTTTACGATAAAATGCGTAAATATAGCTTGGACCGGGCTAACTTTGTTTAAAACGGCTCTCTCTGTCCCGGCCTGCCTCCTGTGTGATCTGGTCGGGCATGAAGCACCTGCCCGACCAGATCTAAAGTCGCTTACCCTAACCGTGCGCCCCCACGTGTGCTCTGTTTAAGAGAGCGCACGCACGCTTGTTAAAAGGGGGCTTGGTTGGATCGCATATCTGTTCCCCAGCCGTTTCTCGACGGTCTCTCTCTCAAGAGCCTATTCCCCTGGCCAAAGTGTGGTGACTTGGGCTGGTTAGGTACGCCCCTTCTATTACGGGGCATACCGCACAGCATGGCCAGTGGACACTTTAGAAGCCTCTCAAGCGACCTGATCATGATCACTTAGCGTACCGTACGGTAGTACCCAGCCTACTCTTTAGAAGCCCCTCAAGAGACCTGATCAGGATCGATTAAGGGTGTGCCGCGCAGCATATTCTTTAGAAGCTACTTAAGATGAGTGCCATGCAGCATGCTCAGGCTATTCTTTAGAAGCCGCTTAAGAGACCCAATCGTTTTCTAACAGGGCATGCCTCGTGGTATGCCCAGGCACTTTGTTAGCAGCTCCGCAAGAAGCTTGATCATCCTAAGGTTGAGCCCTGCAAGCACACGCCCGATACGCATTCTGGTCTAGGGGGTGGCCATTCTAATGGGTCTGTTCGCGCTTTTTTTATCGAAAACCAACACAGCCGCATTATTTTTTTAATGAATTCTTCATGACCAATTGTCTGCTTTTATCTACGCATCAAATACTGTACTAAGTCGTATGTTTGTAAGGATAAATTCAAAAAACCGCCCAGTGTCTCTACTATTCATAAAAGTGATAATGGTGGCTAACCCCTTTTTAATGGGTGTTTTTTCTCGGATGAATCGTTGTTTTTGCTGCGCAAAATATTGTGCAATGCCAAATGAAGTTTTGCATTGCAAAAGCGTAAACTATTGATTTTATGTATCTATAACATGCACACTGCTAATGTAAAAAATGACCTTGCCATCAACAAAATTTGGTTGTTATATAGCGGAAATCCGCCGCATACTCAGAACCAGTTGTGCGAGAATCCGCACACAGCGTTCCAATAGAGCAACGCGGAATAACGAATATATCTTGCTGTAAAGCCTATGGTTTTCGAAAAAAATCGTGAATCATCTAAAAGTGGCCCGACGATTGCCGTAGAGAGGGTAGAAGAAACGTTCCCTGTTCCCAACCACACATCGAAAAGTGTGGAAGTTAAGGGATGCACTGACAATCGTGACACTGGAGATGAAAACCATGCGTAAGACTCTTTTTGCTGCAGCATTAACAACCTGCATTCTGGCTGGCGGTATGGCTGTTGCTGAGGCCAAGCCCATCGTGATTAAGTTCAGCCACGTGGTTGCTGAAAACACCCCCAAAGGGATTATGGCAATTAAGTTCAAGGAGCTGGTGGAGAAGCGCTTGAACGGTAAAGTGGTTGTGGAGGTTTATCCGAACTCCCAGCTGTATGGAGATAACAAAGTTCTAGAGGCCATGTTGTTGGGTGATGTGCACATGGCTGCACCTGCACTGTCCAAGTTTAAGAAATTCACCAAGAAGCTGCAGATCTTTGACCTGCCTTTCTTGTTTAAAGACATGGCGGCTGTGGATCGTTTTCAAAAAGGTCCTGAAGGTCAAAAGCTTCTTCAGTCCATGAAGAAAAAAGGTTTGGTCGGTCTTGGTTACCTCCACAATGGTCTAAAGCAGCTCTCGGCCAGTCAGCCTTTGAAGGTACCAACCGACGCCCACGGTCTGAAATTCCGCATCATGTCTTCAGACGTACTGTCGGCTCAGTTCCATGCCGTTAAAGCAACACCATTGAAGAAGCCCTTCTCTGAGGTCTTCACCCTGCTCCAGACCAACGCCATTGATGGTCAGGAAAATAGCTGGTCAAACATCTACTCTAAGAAGTTCTTTGAGGTGCAGGACTACATCACCGAATCCAACCACGGTCTGTTGGACTATATGGTTGTGACCTCAGCTGAGTTCTGGATGGATCTGCCTAAAGATATCAAGGCCCAGGTTAAAAGTGCGCTGACTGAAGCGATTGACATTGGTAACGCTGCTTCTGCGGCCAAGGCTACCAATGATCGTGAGAAGATCGTTGTATCCAAGCGCAGTAAAGTATTGACCCTTACCGATGCTGAGCGTGCCCTGTGGGTTGCTGCAATGAAGCCGGTTTGGAAAAAGTTTGAAAAGCAGATTGGTAAGAAGAACCTGGATGCAGCGGTTGCTTCCAACATGTAATCAGGCGTTCGTTTCTACGGGGTGATCTCTGCAGCTTATCCAAAGGGCTGCAACACCCCACCTTCCTGGGGGAAGGTCGAGTATACGGGGGGCGGTATTGTAAACGCAGTACCGCCCTCGCTTACTCTCCTTCAATCACCCCGCAGACGCTACATCCATGTGGGATGGCGCGGATTGGAAAAAGGAGAGGCTTTCCATGATCGCACGCTTTATGGCAAGGCTGGAAGAGAACGCACTGGCCCTTCTACTGATTTCAATGACCTTTTTGGTCTTTTTGGAAGTGGTACTGCGTTTTGTATTTAACACAGGCCTGGAGTGGGCCCAGGAGGTCACCCTGCATGTATCAGCATGGTTTGTCCTTTTTGGCGCCTCTTACGGGATTAAGGTAGGTGCCCACATTGGTGTGGATGCGGTTGTGCGAATTCTCAAGCCTGAGGTTCGTCGTATCGTCTCCCTGGTGGCGTTGGCGCTCTGCCTGTTCTACTGCGCCCTGTTCCTGTACGGCGGCTGGATCTATCTGGCTAAGATGTACAAAATTGGTATTACCATGGAGGACACCCGCTTGGCCATTGGCTTGGTGGAGATGTTATCTGTGAATATGCAGGAGTTCCTGAAGCTGGATGTTGAAGATCCGCTGGTACCCCTGTGGTTTGCCCATGCTCCGATTGTGGTGGGGTTTGTTCTGCTGGTTTTCCGTTTTCTACAGTTGGGTATCAACCTGTGGACGGGTAAGGCTGACAGCTTCCACTTTGCCGATGAGGCTAAAGAGGTTCTGGAACACGACCTGGGTCTGGACCCCATCAAAGTTGATGAGATTGAGGAGGAGATCTACCATCTTAATGACGACAAAAAGGGTAAAGACCCGGAGGTGAAGTCATGACCATCGCGGCGCTGTTTATCCTTTTGTTCGTGTTTATGTTTATTGGTGTGCCTATCGCCATTGCGCTTGGCCTGTCCAGTATCATGACCATTATGATGTTCTCCAGCGATTCCCTGGCCTCCATTGCGCTTAAGCTGTTTGAGGCAACCAGTGAACACTATACGCTTTTGGCGATTCCCTTCTTTATCTTATCGTCGGCGTTTCTCTCAACCGGTGGTGTGGCGAAGCGTTTAATCCGTTTTGCCATCGCCATTGTGGGGCACATTCGCGGTGGTTTGGCCATGGCTTCGGTACTGGCCTGTATGCTGTTCGCTGCGGTGTCTGGTTCATCACCGGCTACGGTGGCTGCCATTGGTACCATCGTTATTGCCGGTATGGTTAAAGCTGGCTACCCCAAAGCCTATGCGGCGGGTGTTATTGCCAACGCAGGTACATTGGGGATCTTGATCCCACCTTCTATCGTTATGTTGGTGTATGCTGCAGCGACGGAAGAGTCCGCAGCCCGTATGTTTATGGCGGGTTTTATCCCCGGGCTTGGTATGGGCCTTCTGTTAATGGTAGCCATCTACATCACCGCCCGTATCAAAGGTTTGCCTGCGCAACCTTGGGCTGGGTTTAGTGAGATCGGTAAAGCCTGCATGTCCGCCATGGGCGGCATCATGCTCATCGTTATTGTTTTAGGCTCGATCTATGGCGGTATTGCCAGCCCAACTGAGGCTGCTGCGGTATCGGCCATCTATGCCTTGTTGGTAGCCACCGTGGGTTACCGGGATATGGGCCCCTTAAAGACCATACCCTGGCACCACTCTGGTGAAACAGCCGGTGCCATGTTATGGCGTAACAGCTGGAACATTACGTTGATGTTCCCCAGGTTGTTCCGCGATGAAGAGGTCCGTGGGGTGGTGTTAGAAGCGGCTAAGGTGAGCATTATGTTGCTGTTCATCATTGCCAACGCCATGTTGTTCGCCCATGTGCTGACCACGGAGCGCATTCCCCACGTAATTGCAGAGACCATTGTTAATTGGGGACTGCCAGCTTGGGGCTTCCTGATTGTGGTGAATATTCTGCTGTTGGCTGCCGGTAACTTTATGGAGCCTTCTGCGATCATTTTGATCATGGCCCCCATTCTGTTCCCCATTGCTGTACAGCTGGGTATTGATCCCATTCACTTGGGGATCGTGATGGTGGTGAATATGGAAATTGGTATGATCACGCCGCCGGTAGGTCTCAATCTATTTGTGACGGCGGGTATTACCGGTAAACCCATCACCTGGGTGATCAAAGCGGCTCTACCTTGGTTGGGACTGCTGCTCTTCTTCCTGATTCTGGTGACCTACATTCCACAGATCTCTTTGTGGCTGCCAGAGTATATCGATCATCTGAATGGTTACAATTAAGAGGTGCAACGCCTCTGAGTACTGAAAGCCTCCCCGGGAGGTCTCTAACCAGGCTATGTCTGGGTGGAGATCTCCACGTTTTGGGGCGCAGCCGATCTATTTTTCGGTTGCGCCCCAAATATGTACATAAACCTTGAGACCTCCTTTGCATGCCCAACGCGTGTCGTTGGTAGGCGTAGGCTGTCTCTGTGATGCTTAGTAAAAGGAAAGCATACGATGAGTTCTGATTTTGACAAGATGGCGCTGGACTATCATGAATTTCCCTCCCCCGGTAAGTTAGCGGTCAATGCAACCAAGCCCATGGCGAACCAACGGGATTTAGCCTTGGCTTATTCACCTGGGGTGGCTGTGCCCTGTACGGAGATTGAGCACAATCCGCTGGCTGCAGCCAAATATACTGCGCGGGGTAATCTGGTTGCGGTGATCTCTAACGGTTCAGCCGTATTAGGGTTGGGCAATATTGGACCGTTGGCCTCCAAACCGGTGATGGAAGGCAAAGCGGTACTCTTTAAAAAATTTGCAGGTATTGATGTTTTTGATATCGAAGTCGATGAGAGTGACCCCCATAAGCTGGTGGAGATTATCGCCTCACTAGAGCCAACCTTTGGTGGTATTAATCTCGAAGATATTAAGGCCCCAGAGTGTTTTGTGGTGGAAGGGGACCTGAAAAAGCGCATGGGGATTCCGGTTTTTCATGACGATCAACACGGCACCGCCATTATCGCAGCCTCAGCCATCCGAAATGGCTTGCGGTTAGTTGGTAAGGAGATTGCCGATGTAAAAATGGTCTCTACAGGTGGGGGTGCTGCTGGTATTGCATGCTTAAACCTGCTGTGTGATATGGGCCTGAAAAAAGAGAATATTCTGCTGATCGATCGCACCGGAGTGGTCCACACAGAGCGCGATGACTTGGCAAACCAGCCAGAAAAAATGGGGTATGCCGCAACAACTGAGCTGCGCACGTTGGCGCAGGCCATTCCCCAGGCCGATATTTTTCTGGGGCTGTCAGGGCCAGGGGTGTTAACACCAGAGATGGTCAAGCAGATGGCCAAGGATCCTATGATTCTGGCTTTGGCCAACCCAGATCCTGAGATCTTACCGGAGCAGGCCAAAGCGGTACGTCCTGACGCCATCATCGCAACGGGGCGGACGGATTATCCCAACCAGGTCAACAATGTGCTCTGTTTTCCGTACATCTTCCGCGGTGCGTTGGATGTTGGGGCCACAGCCATCAATGAGGCCATGAAGGTGGCCTGTGTGGAGGCCATTGCCAATCTGGCTCAGGCGGAATCCTCCGAAGAGGTGGCCGATGCGTATGCTGGGGAATCCCTAACCTTTGGGCCAGAATATCTCATTCCCAAACCTTTTGATCCTCGATTGATTGTGGAAATTGCCCCTGCTGTGGCCCGTGCGGCCATGGAGAGCGGTGTGGCAACGCGACCCATTGAGGATTTTGATGCCTACCGTGAAAAACTCACCAGTTTTGTCTTCCGCTCAGGCATGTTAATGCGCCCCATTGTGGAACGGGCGCGCAAGGACCCCAAGCGTTTGGTCTTTGCGGAAGGGGAAGATGGCCGTGTGCTGCGTGCGGTACAGGTGTTGTTGGATGACGGTATGGCCAAACCCATTTTAGTTGGGCGGCCTGATGTTATTCAAAAACGCATGGATAACATTGGTTTGCGCTTTAAGCTGCATGAGGATGTTCCGGTCTGTGACCCCCAAGATGATCCTCGGTTTGATGAGTACTGGCAGTTCTACTATGCACGTTTACAGCGCTGTGGGGTCACCATTAAAGAGGCAAGGCGCCGGGTACGGACCAGCCAGACTGTGATCGCCAGTATTATGGTTGCCCGTGGTGAAGCGGATGCCATGGTCTGTGGGGGGAGTAGCGGTTATACCAAATATGCCCACCATGTGAGGGATGTTCTGGGTTTTGCCCAGGATGCGGATGATTTTTCAGCACTCTCAGGTCTGATCACCAACAAGGGTATTCTGTTTATTGCTGATACCCATGTGTACCAGGATCCTCCCGCAGAGGCCGTGGCAGATATAACCCTGCGTTCTGCCAGTGTGGTGCAGCGCTTTGGCATTAAACCCAAGGTGGCTTTGATCTCTCACTCTAACTTTGGCAGTTCTGAGGATCCTTCAGCCGTTAAAATGCGCCAAGCCTTGGATATTATTTTAGAAAAAAATCCAGAGCTGGATGTCGAAGGTGAAATGCGCACCAATGCTGCATTGGATCCGTCCATCCGTCAGCGTATTTTCCCCAATGCCCGTTTTAAAGAGCCTGCAAACCTGTTGATTATGCCCAACCGGGATGCCGCCAATGCCGTTTTTGCCAGCTTGAGTACGGTGGGGGATGCGGTACCCCTGGGGCCCATTCTGTTGGGTACGGCCAAACCGGCCCATATCACCATTCCATCGGTGACCTCTCGGGGTATTGTCAATATTAGTGCGCTGGCGGTGGTTGAGGCGCAGATTCAGCAGCAGAATCAAGAGGAGTAGGGGAGCCTTACAAAACAGAGGGGGAAAACCAAATCTGTTGCTGACTCGGGGGAGCGCAGCAGGCTTATGATCGCCACCACTTAAGCATCCGTCCTGGAAGCTTAGGCGGAGCCTTATTTCCTGAAATTTGGGAATAAGGCATAAAGCTGGTTTCTCTTGTTTGTAAAATCTCCAATAAAATTCAAATAAATACCTGATCCATGGGGGGTGATCCCTCCCATCGGATCGTTTCGATGCGGGTGCCATGAACCGCATCACCGACGGCTTTTACCGATACCCGGTAAACAGTCGCCATGGATGTCTCCAGGGGGTCTTGGAGATGCCATTCCCAATCTATCGGTCAACTAGGGGTAGCGGGCCGATAAACAAAGAGAAGAAGAGGTGCCCATGTTCCAGATCCGTATTCACGGAAGAGGAGGACAGGGTGTGGTTACCGGTGCGGAGCTGCTGTCAGTTGCCGCGTTCCAAGAAGGTAAACATGCTCAAGCTTTTCCTAGTTTTGGCTCCGAGCGCATGGGTGCGCCGGTAATTTCTTACTGCCGTATTGATACGCGCACCATTCGCCTGCGGGAACCCATTAATGAACCTGACGCGATCTTAATTCAGGATCCCACGCTCTTACAGACCGTGCCTGTCTTTGCTGGGCTGAAAAAAGATGGCTATCTGCTGATCAATACCGCCCGTAGCTTTGAGGAGCTGCAAATTACGGAATTGATCCAATCTCTGGACCCTAAAAAGGTAGCCCGCGTGGCGGCTACTGAAATTGCCCTGGAGCATATTGGTCGGCCTGTCCCCAATGCTGCTTTGCTGGCGGGGCTTTCGGCTGTTTCAGGGGCCTTTGATAAAAGCTCCTTAATCTCTGCTGTGGAGGATAAATTTCCCCCCAAAATTGCGGCGGGTAACCTCAAAGCGGTAGAGGCAGCCTTTGCCAATACCCAAATTGGCTACTAGAGAGAAGGAGCAAACAGATGCTGAAACAGATCGAAGGCTCCCATGCGGTAGCCGAAGCCGTGGGGTTGTGCCGTCCCGAAGTTATTTGTGCTTATCCCATCTCCCCCCAAACCCACATTGTAGAAGGGTTGAGCCAACTGGTTCGTTCAGGTGAGATTGAGAACTGCGAATATGTTAATGCAGAGTCCGAGTTCAGTGCCATGTCGGTGGCCATTGGGGCTTCAGCCGCCGGTGCCCGCAGCTATACTGCGACCGCCAGTCAGGGTCTGCTGTATATGGCTGAGGCTGTGTACAACGCCTCAGGTTTGGGGTTGCCAATTGTCATGACTTTGGGTAACCGCGCTTTGGGTGCACCCATCAATATCTGGAATGACCACTCTGACTCCATGTCCATGCGGGATTCCGGTTGGATCCAGATCTTTGCTGAAGATAACCAGGAGGCCGTGGATCTGCATATCCAGGCCTTTAAAATTGCCGAGACTTTATCCTTACCGGTCATGGTTTGTATGGATGGTTTTATCCTTACCCACGCTTATGAGCGGGTTGATTTGCCGTTGCAAGAGCAGGTCGATGCTTTTTTGCCCCCTTATGAGCCGCGTCAGGTTCTTGATCCCGCTAATCCGGTTTCCATTGGGGCCATGGTGGGGCCAGAAGCCTATGCCGAAGTGCGTTATTTAGCCCACCACAAGCAGCTACAGGCACTGGAGCTTATTCCAGAGATCAGCCGTGAATTTAAAGCCCGCTTTGGGCGGAATTCCGGTGGGTTGATCGGACCTTACCACAGTGAAAATGTGGAGACCGTCGTGGTGGCGATGGGTTCGGTGAACGGTACCATTAAAGAGGTTATTGACCAGATGCGTGCGGAAGGCATTTCCATCGGTTCGCTCTCCCTACGTACCTTCCGTCCTTTCCCCAAACAGGCCATTGGTGAGGCATTAAAAAATGCCAAGCGTGTGATTGCTGTTGAGAAGAATCTCTCAGCCGGACGGGGGGGGGTCATCTCTACCAACCTACGCTCTGCCACGGTAGAGACCAGCCCTGAAGTGACCACGGTTATTGCGGGTCTGGGTGGTCGGGATATCACCATGGTTTCACTACGTAAAATGTTTGACAAGATCATTGACGGTGCATCTGAAAATATTGAGTACCTGGATCTGAACTGGGATGTGGTCAACCACGAACTGGAGCGGGAGCGTCAGCGCCGTCTCTCGGGTCCCATTGCTGAGAACGTGCTGCGCGAAGTCGCTGGCCGTTCGGATAATCAGGTCTGAGGGGGTGTGATATGTCAGTACAGCAACAGAAGGTAAAGTTTTATCAAAAAGGCACCTACACCGTGGGTAACCGTCTGGTTAACCAAAAGGACCGTTCGGTACAGGCCAGTATGGACCGTAGTAATGCGTTAACCTGTGGTCACCGAGCCTGCCAGGGGTGTGGTGAGGCACTGGGTGCGCGCTATGCCATTGATGCCGCCATGCGGGCTTCTAAAAACCAACTGATGGCGGTGAATGCCACCGGGTGTTTAGAGGTGTTTACCACCCCTTATCCCGAAACAAGTTGGCAGATCCCTTGGTTGCACTCGCTGTTTGGTAATGCTGCGGCCGTGGCCACAGGTGTACAAGCGGCCATGAAGGTTAAAGGGAAGTCTGAAGTAAGGGTGATTGCCCAAGGAGGGGATGGGGGTACGACCGACATCGGTTTTGGTCCTCTCTCTGGCATGTTTGAGCGTAATGATGATGTGCTCTACATCTGCTATGACAATGAGGCCTATATGAACACCGGTGTGCAGCGCTCCAGCGCCACACCACCTGCCGCACGGACCGCAACGACACCAGTGTTGGGTAAAGAGCCAGGTAGTGAATTTGGTATGGGTAAGTTTTTACCAGAAATTGCCATGGCCCACCGTATTCCCTATGTCGCAACAGCCAATGTGGCGGCCCTGCATGATCTGGAGACCAAGATCGAAAAGGCCATGAGCATTCGTGGGGCCAAATATATCCATATTCTGGTGCCATGCCCGTTGGGTTGGGGGTCTGAGCCTGCACAGACCATTAATGTAGCCCGAATGGCCATTAAATGTGGGCTCTTTCCGCTGTTTGAGGCGGAGTACGGCAAAGTAACCGGTCGGGTGCCGATTCGTGAACAGGTACCTGTGACCGAGTATATGAAATTGCAGAAGCGTTTTGCCCATCTGCTTAAGAAAACAGAAGATAATCAGCGTCGTGTGGCGGCGATTCAAGCCATTGCCGATGAGAACATTGAGCGCTACGGATTGCTGAAAAAACCGGAGGCCCGCTCATGAATAAGCCGTTTGCTATTACCCTGGACGTGGGCTCCAGTTTGGTCAATCACACAGGATCCTGGCGCACCGAGCGTCCGGTGTATTTGGACCGTTTGCCCCCTTGTAATCATACGTGCCCAGCTGGGGAGAATATTCAGCAGTGGCTGTTCCATGCAGAGGAAGGCAACTACCACCTGGCATGGCAGGAGATCATGAAGAACAACCCACTGCCTGCCGTTATGGGGCGTGCCTGTTACCACACTTGTGAAGTGGCATGTAATCGAGCCCATGTGGATGAAGCGGTTGGTATTCATGCTGTGGAACGTTTTTTAGGGGATCTAGCCCTGGATAACGGCTGGACGGTGGAGGTTGATGCACCCGCCAGCGGTAAAACGATCTTGATTGTTGGTGCTGGACCTGGTGGGTTGTCTGCGGCCTACCACCTCACCCGCTTGGGCCATAAGGCGGTGGTTGTTGACGCCAATGAAGAGCCCGGTGGCATGATGCGCTACGGTATCCCACGCTACCGTCTACCGCTTAAGGCGTTGGATGGGGATATCGCGCGCATCAAAGAGATGGGGGTAACCTTTCATATGGGTGTGCGTGTGGATGATCTTCATGCGGCAAAAACACAATATGGTGCCGATGCTGTCTTTATGGCTATTGGTGCCCAGCGCCCCCGTGAGTTGGATGTACATCAAGATGGATCGGTGGATGCCTTTAATGCCATCGATGTGTTGAGGGCCATACAACAAGGTGAAAAACCCAACCTTGGGCAGCGTGTTATCGTCTATGGCGGTGGAAACGTGGCCATGGATGTTGCCCGTTCTGCGATACGGATGGGGGCTGCTGAGGTCCATGTGATCGCTCGGGAGTCGGAAGAGCGTCTTCCCGCCCATAAGTTTGAGGTTAAAGAGGCGCGGGAGGAGGGGGTTCTTATTCACCCAGATCGTACCGTGATAAGCATTAAGGATGGTGCGTTTAAACTGGAGAAGATGGTCACCACCTCTAGTGAGCCATTCCCCACAGGTCAGACGGAAGATCTGCAGGGGGATACCATTATCCTGGCTGTGGGGCAGCTGGTGGATACCGACTGCTGTTTGGAGGGGATGGATAAGATCCAGATTGTGCGAGATACCGTTCAGGTAAGTAGCCAGATGATGACCGGTGAAGAGGGTATTTTTGCCGGGGGTGATATGGTGCCTTCTCCGCGCAATATGACCAGTGCCATTGGTCAGGGAAAAAAAGCAGCCCGTTCTATCGATGCCTGGTTAAACGGTGCTGTTTTTGAAGCCCCAGCCAAGCATGAGGTGGTAGACCACACCATGATGAACAGCTGGTACTACGCGGATGCCCCTAAAACCATTCAACCGATCTTAGATCCTATTCGTCGTCAGTCAGGGTTTGAAGAGGTGTTGGGCAATTTGGACGAGTCCAATGCACTGTTTGAAGCACGCCGTTGTATGAGTTGCGGTAACTGCTTTGAGTGCGACAACTGTTATGGCTGCTGCCCGGACAATGCCATTACCAAATTGGGGCCGGGTAAGCGCTTTGAGTTCAAGTATGACTACTGTAAAGGGTGCGGCCTGTGTGCGGCCGAGTGTCCTTGTGGGGCCATTAAGATGGAGCGTGATGGTCTGTAGTCTTTAAGCATATGGCGTAGCTGAATGCGCCAGATGCATGGTCCGTACAGCCATCCGGACCGTGTACATGCAGCGTTTTTCCGTGCTGCAACGCATACCCACCTGTATTCAGTCACGGGGTGGATGTGCATCTCTCTTCATAGACTCTTGACCGTACGGCTTGAGGGAGCATCTGCTCCCTCTTTTTTTTTGTCATACGCCCTGAAAAATGGCTGATCTTGGGCGTACATGGGTGGTAAACCCCCTCGGTAACCTAATACGGTTCGGTTTTTTTAGGGGGTGGCCAGCTTGGGGTGTAGGCCTTGTGGCCAATTCCGTCATACAGGTCTGTCCCCTCCCTAACGTCACCTCTGTTCACGTGCCATTTCCATAGGTGAAGGGTCGGTTAGGTGTGGAAGCTTTTTCTCAAGCGATTTTGTCTCTGTTTTAGGGCAATAAAGATTAATCGTTTTTTTTTGGGGGGGCATAACCGGCTATGCAAGCCAAGTGCTAGAGATGTTGCGTCTCTTTAGGCTTCATTAAGCCCCCAAGCTCCCCCCTTCATACGGAAAAAAGAGGGGGGCTTAAGGGTAGATGAAGCATGATGGATTATTTGTTGGCCAGAGGGATCAGTTGCAACAGCTCTGAACGGTAACCAAAGGGGTCCGCCCCCCGGGCATGACGCAGCAGCTTGGTGATGGGCGCATAGTCATAGTTTTTTAGATGTGGGCTATCTTTTAGGCGTTGGGCAAAACCCGCGACGGCTGCCGCAAAGCGAAGATCTTCTGGCGCTCCTTCCACCGTAGTGTGGTGATCTTGCATGGTTACGGCGCGTGTCAGCTCCTGACTTTCCGTGTGTCCGGGGCGTTTATAACGTACGCGGATAAAGGCGGTTTCATGTCGAACTTCTTGGGGGGTTGCCTGTGCCTTACGGGTTTTAGCGGTTTTTTGCGTGGCATAGCGAAGGGGATAAACGTGCTGAAAACTTTGGCCAATCGGCGCGTATTCATAGAGCGCCGTCACAGAGTGGCCACTGCCAATTTCACCAGCATCAACTTGATCATTGGTAAAATCCTCCCGTTTAAGCATGCGGGTTTCATAGCCAATTAAACGGTATTCCGCCACATGGGCCGGGTTGAACTCCACCTGAATTTTTACATCGTTGGCAATGGGGAACAGCGTGCTGAAAAGCTGTTGTGAGAAGATCTTATTGGCCTCGAGGAGTGAGTCTACATAGTAGGCAATACCGTTACCGGCCTGGGCAAGTTTCTGCATAAGAGCATCGTTCAAGTTTCCCTCACCATAGCCCAATACAGAGAGATAAATGCCGCTTTTACGTTCCCGTGCCACCTGTTGTTCCAGGGTTTCATGGTTGGTCTGGCCAAAGTTAAAGTCACCGTCTGTGGCCAGTAGAATACGGTTGAGTTGATCGGCTTTAAAGTGCTCTCGGGCCAGATCGTACGCCATGCGTAAACCGGCACTGCCATTGGTTGATCCGTCCGCCTGGAGCTGATTGACCACCTGCATAATTTCGGTACGCTTATGACCGGCTGTTGGGGGCAGGGCAATGCTTGTCTCATCCGAGTAGGTGACAATAGAGACACGATCTTCCGTGCGCAGGTGTTGAACAAGGTAGCGGAAGGATTTTTTAACCAGCTCCAACTTGTTTTGTGCCCCCATAGAGCCAGAAATATCCAACAAAAAAACCAAGTTAGCAGTGGGACGATCTGCAATCGGTAATTCGTAACCTTGAATACCAATACGCATGAGGCGGGTATGGGGGTTCCATGGGGTTGGCATGCTCTGCGCCTGAATAGCCAGTGGAATTTCAGGGCTCTGGGGTACAGGGTCGTTGTATGAAAAATAGTTAACGATCTCTTCAACCCTTACCGCTTGGGCTGGAACCTGTTGCCCTCGTCTAAGCATGCGCCGGATATTGGTATAAGAGGCGCTGTCAACATCCACACTAAAGGTTGAAACCGGATCGTTCACCACCTGCTTAATGGGGTTGGTGGGGGTGCTCTCATACTGTTCTTGGCTGTTGTCTGTACGCTTTAGTGGTGACGCTATGGCGTGCATGGATGCAGAAGGGCGGGGGGGTGCTTTCATGCGTTTGGCCTGCATGAGGCGGGCTTGGGTCTTTGCCTGATAAAGCGCCTGTTGCTCATGTTCTACATGTTTGGCGGGCATGGATCCACACCCCTGTACAACCAGTGTGGTTAACAGCAATGCACCGATATGGGATAACAGGGAACGTACATTAAAGGGTGTTGGCACAGAGGGCTCCTGACTTTCTTCCATCAAGCGTAAAAAATAACTTCAAAGATACCCGCATTATAAAAAGCGCGTGCTCGTATCGTCAAAGAGAGGCCCAGGCTAGGGTTAGAAGGGAGATGTCATCTCTGCCCCCTCTTTGAATCTCTCGAGACTTGGTTCGGTAGTGAAGGTCGATTTATCTAAGTGAAGTCTATGGATGAAAGGTTACCAGGTTATGTGTGCGTAGAGTAAGGGTTGCCCAATAGAGCTTGGGTTATACCCCACTGTTTTTGGTTTATGGCACACACTGGTTTGCAGGGGTTGAAGGGGGGAAATAGCAAACCTTACGTGTGGTGATTTATGGTATGATAAGCACGAGATATCCGATGGGTCTTAGGCCCAACCCTGGAGATCTTTCCCCCACCGTAGTCTCCCGGACCGGGGCCACGAATGGGCCCGGGAAACGTAAGGCATAAAAGCCACCCATTAAGGAGGCATTTATGGACTGCGGCTCGATTATGCGTCCCATACGCAGCAAGCTCTATGTGGATGATCTGACCCTTACCGCAATCGATTTCATGATGGAAAAACATATGGGGCTGGTACCCGTGGTGGATCGGCATGAGTGTTTTGCCGGGCTCATTAGTGGCGATCGGATCATGCACCATCTGTTGCCCAAGCACCTGACCATGGTGCGTGGGTTGGACCGTATGAGTTATTTGCGGGAATCCCGTGAAGAGCTTTTAGAACGGTTAGAGGATCTTGGCCAAACCACCATTGGTGAGATCATGGATTGTCATGCCGATGTGGTCTATCCCGATACAGCCCTGGTTGAAGTCTATAAAACGTTGTCTGGTAGCCAGTTTGTGGTGCCTGTGGTGGAAAAAGAGACCCGTAAACTGTTGGGGGCAATCTCTTTTTTTACCATTCTTGCAATCCTGCGGGATGAAGAGGCCTGGAGTGACCGGGTTGAGAAGGGGGGCATGGATGCTCAGGGAGGTGCATGATGAGTGCGACAGACCAAGCCGTACACAATACGGTGATCTTTGGCTTGGATCCGTTTTATCTCTCCGCCCTTATTTTAGCCCTGACCTATGCTGTGCTGTTGAGTGAAAAATTTCATCGTACTGTGGTCGCCCTGCTGGGAGCAGGGGTGATGATTGTCTCTGGGGTGATTAACCAGGATCAGGCCTTTCAGGGTATTGATTTTAATACCATTGCTCTGTTGACCGGTATGATGATCATTGTCTCCATTACGCGGCGCACGGGGGTTTTTGAGTTTGTGGCCATTTGGTCGGCTAAAAAAGTTCATGCCCACCCAGGTGGCATTCTACTTATGCTCTCTGCCGTTACGGCTGTTTTTTCGGCCTTTTTAGATAACTTAACCACGGTACTGCTGGTGGTGCCGGTCGCTTTACTCATTGCAGATAAGCTTAAGGTTAGCCCTTATCCTTTTCTTTTTACCCAAATTATCGCCTCTAATGTAGGTGGAACGGCCACCTTGATAGGTGATCCTCCCAATATCCTTATTGGCTCGGCGACGGGGTACAGTTTTAATGACTTTCTCATGAATCTGGGGCCAGTTGCTTTTGTCATTCTGCTGCTGTTTTTGATCATGGGCCATTTTATTTGGGGGCGCCATTTACAAAGCTCCCCAGAACTACGGCAACGGGTGATGAACTTTGATGAACGCAGCTCCATTGTTGATGTGCCCTTGATGAAGCAATCCTTAGGGGTGCTGTTGTTGGTGATTTTGGGGTTTATTATGGGTGAGCACTACCATATCCGACCCGGTACCACAGCCATGTTTGGGGCGGCGTTGTTGCTGTTTATTATCAGTATTGGTCAGGACCATCGCGGCCAGGCTGAACAGGTTCGGGTTGCCCTGGAAGAGGTCGAGTGAAATGCTATTTTCTTCTTCATGGGGCTCTTTATTGTTGTTTATGGCGTGGAACATAGTGGGCTTTTGGCGTTGTTAGCCGATAAGTTGATGGCCTTGACCGGGGGAGACCCCATGAACACGGCCTTAACCACACTTTGGCTCTCTGCCGGTGTGTCAGCTGCTATTGATAACATTCCTTTTGTGGCCACCATGATACCACTGGTGGAGTCGATGGAGAGCTCTATCGGTGGCGCAGAGGTGATTAAACCTATCTGGTGGTCATTGGCGTTGGGGGCTTGCCTCGGCGGCAATGGATCACTGATTGGTGCCGCCGCCAACGTGATGGTGGCGGGCATGGCAGAGCGGTCAGGAACCCCGATTAGCTTTGGTAAGTTCCTGTTAATCGGTCTTCCCTTTATGGTTTTCAGCGTAGCTGTGGCCCATATCTATGTGTGGTTACGGTTTTTTTAAGAGGATGTGGTCGATGGGACCCCCCTTAACAGAAATTTAGGCAGATTTTGAGCATACAAAATGCCACGGGCTAAAGGGATTTATGTCGGGTGGGTAAGATCCATGATGATCCGATCACACTGGAATTCGTCAGGTTTATGACCAGCTAAAATGGAAGAGGCAAGGGGATGTCGGCTTATTCTGATATGGCTTGGCTGGGGAAGGAGATCTCCAATACCAAGACATCTCCTTCTGCTTTAAATGGCCCATGTTTTTCCCCAGGTGGCCGGCTGGCGTAATGGCCAGTCTCTAACCATTGATCAAAGGCGTGGTCATAAAGGCGCCCAGCAATGATAAAGATCTCTTCGGGGTAAGCATGGCTTTTACACCCGTACAAGCTGGTCTCATAGCCAGCTTTGAACCAGGTTAAGCGGGTATAATCCCCCGTTATGGGATCTTCTGCCACCGTGAGTTGGCGTAAGTGCCCCTGGCTACCGGGAATCTCCTGCCACAGGTGTTGGTTGCTCTGGGCCAGTGTGTTCCAATAGGTTGAGGTGGTTTTCATCACCTGCTCCTTTTAAAACCGCCACTGCATGGAGAGACCCAAGACATGGCGGGTGGTATTCTCTGTGTTTTCGGTTGAACGGTTGCGGTTTCTATCCAGACGCAGGGTAACGTCACGACTTTTATCTAAGCGCCACAGCAAACCGCCACTGACATCCATACGGGTGTCATGTCGGACATCACCACTGCTGTCGGCTTCATAGTTGCGGCGTTCCAGGCTATGGCGCACAAACAGCCAGAGATCTTTTTTTACAGGTATTTCACCGGAGAGTGAAAGGCCAGCCATATGATGACGGCTACCAATTTGGCTGACAGACTTGGGCCGTAAAATTCCGACATGTCCCCCAACGCTCAAGCGGCTCTTTGGTTTGGGCCAGCTAAGGCTTTCGCGGTGCTGGCCCCCTGCCAACCACTGGTAGCTATCCTGTGTGTGGTCATAGGGGTAAAGGGTCGCGGTAAACTGTCCAAATAGGGCGCTCAGACGTTGGCGATTCCACACATGTTGCCACTGTAGCAAGGCCGAAGGTTGGTAGTAGGGTTTCTCTTCATGCTGATAAGTGCTGCGCCAGGAGAGGTTGGTGACCAGGCGGTCCATACCTTTGCGCCAGCTTAATGCCCCCCCCATTTTAAGCCGTGCCTGACGTTCCTGGGGCTCTCCAGTAGGGAAGGAGAGATCCACGCTGCCATTGGCCATGGCCGTAAAGCCTGAGCCAAGCGTGTGTCGGTACTGTAGGGTGCCCCGTACTTGAGAGAAGAGATCTTCATGCTGGCGTAACGGTTGTTTATCTTTTTCAGCCAGCCACCACAGAGGGGTAAGGATCTCCTCTTCCACACCACCGGTGATGTTGTCGTCATATCCGCCGCTCAGACGAAGCGTGCCCCGCCATGATTTTACATGGTTTTTTTGATTCTTTAGCGCGGTAAGCAGTGTCAATTGCTGCATGAGTTGCTCCCAGGTACTCCGCGCTGTGGGGGAGAGCAGGCTGGGATCTATGGCTGAGAGCATCTCTTTTAAACGGTCAAGATCGCCGCTGTTCATATAGGCACTGGCTAAAGCAAGTTTGGCTTCAGCGTGGTCAGGTGTGGTGAGTACCACACGTTCCAAAGCCATAATGGCATGTGCATTTTGCCCCGCACGAATGGCTGAAATACCCAATAGATAATCATAACTGGGTTGCCCGGCCAGCTTCTCTTCGAGCGCAGCAAGTTTATGGAAGGTCTGTAAGGGGGTCTTTTCTGCCGTTTTGGCGGCCAAGGCATGCCCTGCCAAAAAGCAGGCACAACATATGGCACATAACAGATGTAAGAATATACCTCTGTTACCACAGCTAGTTAAGGTTTTATGTCTGATCAACATGGACGCATTTCATTTCATATCCAGTTAGGATTAGGAATGAATGTGCATAATGTGCGCCAGTCATAAACATGCAAAACTGTTGTTTTTGTTAGATTAGCATGACATTTCTTTACATTCCTCTGTCCTGCCTTTTCAGGCATACTTATGGGCTATGGCAGGATGCCACCGTCCCCCCCCCCCCCTTATGTAAGGTAAGGAAACCATGCAAAAAAGATTTCTGATTACATCATTGCTCTGTGCAATGGTATTTGTTTTGTTCACTCCTCTCTCATCCCAAGCTGCGGTTCAGGCTGGTCGTGTTCTCTTTATGGTGGGTAAAGCAACCGCCACGGATGGACAAGGTCAAACACGTACCCTAAAACGTGGTGAGCCCTTGCGTGATGGTGACCAAATTGAGACAGGTTCTGGAGCAACCGTGCAAATTCGCTTTCGGGATGGGGCGACAACAGCACTTTATAGCGATACCACGTTTGAGATTGAAGCGTACCGGTATGAGAAACCCGGTGACCCCAAGCGCAAAGCTTTTTTTAAGTTTAAAAAAGGTCTGTTACGTACCATCAGTGGCCATATTGGTAAAATAGAGCATGCTCGTTACCGTATGGAAACGCCAGTGGCTGTGATTGGTATACGTGGTACGGAGTATTTAGCCGAGGTGGAAAAAGCATTAACTGTATCGGTGGTGCAAGGGGCTGTTGAGATCGAAAATGAAGCAGGGATCTTACGGGTTGAACCTGGGCAAAATGGATGGGTGCCCGATGCTGTGAGCCAACCCCGTATGACACCACGGCGCTTACGTTCACTGCATAAATTACCTGTGACGCAAAAAACGGCACCTGCTGCACCATGGCAAAAAGGAAAAGAAGGCATGCCAGTCCTTCCTCAAGCTATGCGAGAGGCCATGCGGCAAGCCCTACAGAACCAAGGTGTTGATGTAGAAAAATTTGAACGCTACCTTCAACAAAATGGTGGAGAGAACCCTGAAAATGTGACTCAAGCCCTGCAGGCCCAAGGGTTGGATGCCGATAAGTTGAAGGCACAGTTGCAGCAGCAGTTTAACATGACCTTTAAGGGGCCCCCCCCTCCGACTGATAGGCCGCAGGGTATGGACATGGCCGTCAGTCCGGGTATGTTAGCACCGCCACCACCGGAAGTACTGGAGGCTTTGGCCAAGGGTGGGTTGGATCAAGCGCAAATTACAGCTCTACAGCAAACACTACCTACGCCGGATCTTTTTCAAGATCTGCATGAAGGGCGTATTACCCCTGAGCAGATGCCCAAACTGCTGATGGCAATTGGTATGTCTCAGGCGCATATGATGAGCTACTTGCAGCAGCAAGGTGTGGATATGGATGCGCTACATAAAAAACTGGAGGGTACTGAGGGCATGCCAACCCCGGATCAGTTGATTCAGGCTCTGTCAGAGCAAGGGATGGACCCCAAGTTGTTGGATGGCATGATGTCACAAATGGCCCCAAGCCATGAAGCCTTAATGGAGTTGTTAAAACAGCACAATATGGATCCTGAACAGTTTTTCTTGAAGGGGCGTGAACATGACCAGCCGATCCCGCCTGAGCTCATGGAAAAGTTGTTTAAACAGGAGATGATGCTGGATAGAGATCTCAATGAAATGCCTGATCATATGCAGCAGGCTTTGTCTGACCTGGGTATCTCGATCTCAGATTTTGATTCCAGCCGTGCTCTTGCAGAACATCTGGAAAAGAGCGGATCATTGCCGGAGTTTTTAGATAAAATTGGGGCACCCCCTCCTGCACCCCCTCCTGCATCGCCTAGCACCCCCTGATTGATATGGATTAAGGCCCCTTAGAAAAGATCAATCTAGGGGCCTTAATCAGCGATCTCTGTGTATACCATGGGTAGATTAGATAGCGTTTACCACTCTATGGGGTGGGTTGAACCTAGCGGCGGTATCCCCACCGTTTATTGGTCTAGATCGATACACTCTCTTGGGTTCCTCAGGAGATATCTGTATGAAGGCACAGGAAGCTGAGCACACTTTAGCACCCATCTTTTTGAGTTTTTCATTCTTTATGGGTAGACGTGTACGTTGTTGATGGTATGGGTATAGATGCTTTTTTGATAGCGGTTCTATTAGGCTTTTGTTAAGCAGGGTGATGTTCGGGGCATGATGGCTGGTCACGGTATATCTGCAATATGATTTACGCGCCTGACTCCTCTCTGCTTAGCCTTTAAACATAATCTGTGGGGGCTGTTCACTTCTCAATGCCGTTGTCTTCATTGTTCTGTTTAAAATGTAGGGCCGTACCGTGAGATGAAGGGATATGACAGGGACGGCTTATTGCCTGGTCTAACCTGTCTCCAGATCTTAACCTGCATGGTTTTTGCCACGGGATAGCTGGGTGTTTATACAACATGATTGTGTCGTTTATGATAGGATGGTTTTGCAGGGCAGTAAGCATTGCTCACCTAAGGGTGAACAGATGAGATGTGCAGCCACAGGGGGTGTGGCTGAGTTATGGATTAAGGGGGGGCATGTCTACACACAATTTGTAGCTCATGCGTGGGCTGTTGCCATCTTTCAACCATGGGAAGGTGTGTTATGTTCCATCTCCACCGTCATTCTCCTTCATCTCTTTGGCTTATGGTTCTGGTCTTGCTGTTGCTGTTCTTTATGGGGCCAGGGGTGGTTAGGCCAGTACAAGGTGATCCTGGCAGAAAAGTGGTCGCTTTTGCCCAGGATACCATGGCCAATGATTGGCGTGTGGCCCAGGTTCGAGATGTCGAGCAAACCTTATCTCAGTATCCATGGATTGACTTTCTTTTTTCCAATGCTCAAGGGCAAACCGCCCGGCAAGTTATGGATATTGAAAACTATATCGCGCAGGGGGTTGATCTATTAATCACCAGCCCTCGGGATATGAATTTGGTCTCGCCGGTTATTGCCATGGCCTACCAGCGTGGTATTCCTGTTGTCCTGCTTAGCCGACGTACCAACCATGATCACTTCACCACTTTTCTCCATGCAGATAACCGTGCCATTGCTGCGATGGCAGCCCGCCGTTTAGCCTCTCGGTTAAAGGGTCAGGGGCGCATTCTTGTTCTGCAGCATATTCCAACCTCCACACCCGGTATGCTACGTACCGAAGGGTTCCTCAAAGAGCTTGCTAACCATCCAGGTTTGGAGGTCGCGGCCATTAAACGTGCCGACTCTATGCGCGGTAAAGCTATTAAAGCGGTAGAGGCTGCTTTGGCTGAGGGCATTAAGTTTGACGCGATTTATGCCCAATCAGACAGTATGGCAACGGGGGCGCGCATGGCGTTAAAAACAGCAGGTATCGACCCCAAGACCATTCCCATTACAGGTATTGACTACATCCGTGAAGCCCGAGATGCCATACGCCAAGGCGAGATGGATGCCAGCTTTACCTACCCAACCTTTGGGGTTCAGGGGGCGCACTTTGCTGCGCAGATCTTACAAGGAAAAACGGTACCCAAGGAGGTCGTTGTTGACTCCACCATGATCACCCGTGAGAACGTCGAACAGGTTAAGCCAATCTTTTAAAGGGCAGATATCGCTCTTAAGGAAGCCACGATGGCGTTTGATAAGAAAAAGCTTGGTTTGTTTACACCCAGCCCTTTGCGCTTGCGTACCAAACTAATCCTGCTCTGGCTTGGTTCTATCTCTCTCGCGCTGTTTTTAGCCGGCTCGTTTGCTTTTATGTTGATCGCGAGTGGTGAACGCAGCCGTGCATTGGTTCATATGCAAGAGAGCCTGAACAGCATGCGTCAGGATCTCCAACATCAACTCCATCAACTCTTCAGTACCACTCAAACTTTGGCAGCTCAAACCAATCTGGTGGCTTCTCTTAATCTTATTCAGGTTTATCAGGACCCTCATAGTTATCAAGATATTATCTTTGATGTGGAGAAACAAAACCTTATTAAGCAATTAGAGGAACATGCTGAAACGACAGGTGTGGATATTCAGCTGTTGCGAAATGAAAAAGGGCAGATTGTCGCCTTTTACCTCGCCATGGGTGATGGGGTGGCCGGTTTTCAATCCTTTAAAAAAGGTCAGCCTTTTTACAATGTTCGTATAGGTCATCTTGGGGTATGGCAAAAGGGACGCCTGCCCCCGTCCTTTAATAATTTGCATGATTTAATGAACCCCATACAAGCTAAGCAGGGACTGGCTGTTGTACAGGGTCGTCTAGGTTTTAGTGCTCAAGCGGCTATTGTGCGTCAGTTTACAGGGGGGCAGCCAGATCGACCATTGGGGCGGATACAGACTTTTCGGTTTATGAATGAGAAGAGTCATAAACAGTGGTTGCGGGCACCCCATCAGCGCTTTTTTCTTCATGCCCCTGGTTTGATGCAGCAAAGCAACCCCTCTATTTTATCTCAGCTATTAAACCAACAAGCCTCTTTTCCTGTGTTAGCGCTCAAGCAAAAAAAAGAGGAGCAGGTTGTTGAGTTTTGGAAGGCAGAGAGTCAGCAGTTCCAACTAGGGGCGCTTCGGGTGCCTCTGCTCTCACCTGGCGAGCTGGTGGTGATGGCGGGTATTCCACTGAATAGTTTGGATGATCAGATTGTAGCTTATTGGGAGTCTGCCATTGTCGTGCTTCTCATTAGTGGCGTGCTCTCCATTCCCTTAGGGATCTATTTTTTAGGACGCACTGTCTCAGCACCTGTTGAACGGTTGATCGATTCGGTTGATGCCTTTAAACGGGGACATTTTAATAAAGTGGAAGGGTTTAGCCAAAATAAAGATGAGCTCAATCAGTTGGCTGAGGCGTATAACAGCTTGCTAGAAACCATTATTCAGCGGGAGGCTGCACTACGGGAGCGGGAGTCTCAGGTGCGGATGTTACTCAATGCTTCTGGTGAAGGGGTTTTGGGTATGGATCTTAATGGGATCTGTATTTTCAGTAACCCAACGGCCGCTTCACTCCTGGGATATGCCCAGCCGCTGGAGTTGATCGGAAAAGATCTCCACCACACATTGCATGTAAATGCCCAGGGCGTGCTGGTCACCCAAAAACAAGAGTGTTCCGTGTGTCAGGCGCTCTCAAATCAGCAGGTTGTGCATCTAGAGGAGGTGCTGTTTCATCGAAATGATGGCTGTGCCATACCTGTTGAAGTTCGTGCCAACCCTATGTTGGACCATGGGCAAAGCCGTGGATTGGTCATTACCTTTAATGATATTACCAAACGTAAAGCATTTACCGCTGAATTGGCCCAGATGCGTGATGAAGCGGAAGCCGCCAACTTAGCTAAAACGGAATTTTTGGCAACCATTAGCCATGAAATACGTACCCCACTGAATATTTTATTGGGTATGGGCGATCTGCTTGAAGAGGTTGAGCTGAGTCACCATCAACGTCAGGTCGCGAAGAGTTTTGATAATGCCGGTAGTGCGCTGTTGAGCTTGATCGATGATCTTTTAGACATATCTTCGGTAGAAAAAGGGCAGCTTAAGCTACAAAAACAGGCCCACGACCTTACGGCTTTGGTGGAAGATGTCAGGCGATTGGTGGTGTTCAGGGCCGAGAGTAAAGGGTTGGCTTTTCATATCACACTGGATGCCGCACTCCCTGGCCAAATGGTGATGGATGCCCGCCGTCTGAGACAGGTTTTGGTCAACTTGGTGGGGAATGCCATTAAGTTTACCGACCATGGTCAGGTCGATCTAACGCTGTCCCGTTCTGGGGATACGCATTGGACATTAACGGTCAATGATACAGGGATTGGGATTGATAAAGCCAAACAGGCGGCTATTTTTGAGCTCTTTAGCCAAGGAGATGGATCCTACACCCGTCGATATGGCGGGGCTGGCCTGGGGTTAGGTATCTGCCAGCGGTTAGTACAATTAATGGAGGGGCATATCTGGGTTACCTCTGAACCGGGGCAGGGGAGCCAGTTCCATGTTCAACTCCCCTTAATTGTTCCCCAAGAGCAAGGGGTAGAGACACTTCATCAAGCTGTATTGGGCAGGCCAGGTCAGGCAACCTTACCCCATAGGTGTCGTATTTTGCTGGTAGAAGATTGTGAAGATAATGTCATGATCTTTAAAGCTTATATCAAGAGGTTCGCTTTTGATCTAAGTGTCGCCAGTAATGGGGAAGAAGGGGTGCGTGTTTTCCAAAAGCAACCCTTTGATCTGGTCTTTATGGATCTACAAATGCCGGTTATGGATGGCTACGAAGCCACCCGCCAAATGCGTAGTTGGGAGTCTGAAGGTAACCATCCACGCACCCCAATTCTGGCGCTCACAGCTCATGCTTATCAACAGGATGTTGAACGTAGCCAAGCTGCTGGTTGTGATCTGCATTTAACCAAGCCCATACGCAAAGCCAAGCTTATTGAAGTGATTGAGACCTATCAAAGCGGTTTGCCCGATGCGTGTGCTTAGTGGTCCCTCGTGGAAGTTGAGTGTTTTTGGACCAAGCAGGCTTCAGCTTTAGGTTGTAGGAGTTGGTTATGAACACATTTTTCACCTATTTTACCCCGTTCTCTTATTGGATCCTGGTCGCGCTTTGGATCACGATTCTGGTGATCTATATGCAACACCTTAGTCAGAGGGAGTTGTTAGGAAGGTCGGTGGTTCTGCTATTAACCGTGTTGGCTCTGGATGCTTTTCGTTCCCTGGTAGAGAGCCTCTATTTTGGGTTTTATTTTAATGCCAAATTTGGGTACTTCTCCCAAGCTATTTATGAAACGTTGGGGCAACCTCAGCTCATCATCCTTCCTAAACTGCTTAATATTGTGACCGGTGTGGTGATTATTGTGATTTTAATCCGTTCCTGGTTACCTCGTCAGATGCGTCTTAGCAGTATTGAGCGGCAACAGAAAAAAGAGCGGCTTGATTTAATGGAGGAGAGCCATGCTCAAATGGGAATGACTATGTTTGGTCTGGATCAATATGGTCTGGTCCGTTTTTGGGGGCGTGGTGGTTATGCGCTATTGGGGTATCAGGAACATGAGTTGGTGGGTAAAAATTTAGAGAAAATTTTGGTTACTAAAAGTTGGCAGCAGTTATCACAGGTTCTAAGTTTGGTGGAGAAAATGGGCATGACTGGCTTGGAAGGTAACCGAATGATTGTTCATGGTGTGCATAAATCTGGTGAGCGTATTGAACTGGCACTGCAACTCTCTATTGCTGCAGGCATGGGGCACTGCCAACTGGTGGGTGTACTCATGCCCGAGCGGGTTCCAATCGAGCGGATATCGACCTCGGTTAAGGGGCCGGTGTTAGGGTAAGAACAACCATCTCAGAGTGGGTGCCAAGACGAATGGGAAAAATAGAGGTGCCTAAACCGGAGGTGATGTAGAGAGAACTGTCCCCTCTCTTTACCCAACCATAAGACCAGTCATTGTTTGCACGACTCATATTGGTTAAAGGGCCAATAAGGGGTAGGGCGATCTGTCCGCCATGGGTATGCCCAGCCAGTGTTAGAAGGTTCGGGCGAGGGTTGATCTCCTCAAACACAACAGGATCGTGGGACAGTAGTAGGGTTGGGGCAAGGGTGGAAACCCGGTTTAACGCCCGTTTGACATCGGGTTGCCCTGTTGTATCATCTTCAACCCCAGCAACCATTAAGGTCGCACCCGGTAGTTCAACGCGTTCGCTACGGTTTTCAAGAAGATGAAAATTGAGTTCGTCAAACAGTGTGCGTAGTTGGGGTAGTCCAAACCAGTTGTCATGATTTCCAAATACAGCAAATACACCACCAGGGGCTTTTAACCCTTCAAAAGCCAACCTGACCTGATCAATGCTCACCCCGTTGGGTACCAAAGCATCCACATAGTCCCCAAGCATGAGAACAATGTCAGGTTTTTGAAAAATGACCTCTTTAACAATCTCCTGTGCTTTGCTGACTGAGATAGGGTGAATGCCCAAGTGCCAGTCTGAGAGCACAATGAGACGTACCGGGCGGTCAATGCCTGGCATAGGGTGCTTTAGTTTAATAATTTCCATCTGCTCAGCTTGGATATAACCCCAAAGGCCGACAGCCAGACTGATGAAGAGTGTCACGACAACCGTCGTGAGAAAAGCATGATGTTTGTGACGTCTGCCCATACGGGGAGGTGGGTCACTTGGGAAGATGCGGTTGTTCCAGCGTCCATTTTCCTGCATGGAATATATCCACTGAGTTAGATTGATTACAGACCCTTAGTATGCCCGCTTCATCCCTTAGCAACAATGTGATTTGATGAGATGATCATGAAATGGGTGTGCCATAGATGCTCTGTGGTCAGGGTCTCCTCTTCTGAGACTCTGTTGGAGCATCTATGCGCTACTATTAAAGGTATGAAGGCGTGTTTAGTCTATGAATTATTAAGGTTATTGATATTGAAATCCATCCTTAAGTTGTTATGAGGATGGCTTTAATGATTGGCTGGTTTTATAGACATTGGACGAGATTTCACGGGATCTGTTCCATTAAAAACAAGCTTCAAACGTGCAAGGGGCTTTGGTTTTGAGTGCACGGAGATGCCATACCCCCTTAAGAAGGTGTGATCACGATCAACTCGCATGCACGCATCTTTTAATCAACAGGCCAGGACCAAGCGATAAACCCTGTTGACGGTTGTGTGGGATCAAAGGGTTGGCGGGCTCTAAAGCCTTGGTGCTTAAGCAGAGTTCAACACTGTACAGCTGTTTTCTCTGTATCACGTCAAAGCATACTCGGGTTTGCCTGTAGAGAGGAGGGGCTCTGTCCCCATGGTTTGTTTAACGGTTTTTAAGTGGTTGTCGTTGCATGCCAGCCATCAGGTGACCTTTTTGTATCGAGATCAACAGGCATCTATCCAGGCAAAGGAAAACCAGACCCACTCTTTTAAATCAGGTTACCGATCATGATCACTGGAAGTGTGCGGATCCGTGAACGGTAAGCGGCTGTGCATGGTGAAGATTATCTACATGCGAAGAGAGGGCGGCGTATAAATTAAGGGGGGGGCGGGCAAAACAGGGGGCAGATAAGCCTGCCCCCTGTACACAGAGATGAATCATTAGATGATCTGTTCACCAACAAAGTCTGTGAGGTTGCCCAGCATATTGGTATAGCTACCAAACTCATTATCGTACCAGCCATAGACCACAGCTTGGGTGACCGGAACATCCAGGCGGGTGACCTCTAACTGGGATTTAATGGACTCTGGCAAGCCAGGGACACGGGTCAGATCCACATGAGAGTAGGCGGTACGGGTATGGGTCTCACGGGCTTCAATAACGGTTGCTGCTTTAGGGAAGCCAATGATATCGCTGGAGACATTTTGAGTCTCTGTATAGACCAGGTGATCGTTATACGCACCGTTCATGGCATCACGATAAATACCGTTGACGACATCACGGTTAATGGGCTCACCTTCGGCTTCTGATTGTAGGTTTAACGTCAGAATAACCAAGGAGCCACTGTTGGTGGGAATACGCACAGATTCAGCCATGAAGCCAATTTCGGAGACCTCAGGAATAACCTGACCCAGCGCTTTGGCAGCGCCGGTTGTGGTTAAGATAATATTGTTCATAACCGCACGGTTTTTACGCAGGTCAGTAGCACCTGCTTTTGGCACGGCATCCAACACCATCTGACTCGAGGTAGCCGCGTGGATGGTAACCATGGAGGCCGAGAGAATACGGTTGATGCCGAAATGCTCAATCATCGGCTTCATCATATAGGACAAACAGGTGGTGGTGCAGGAGGCTGCAGAGATAACCCGGTGTTGGGCGGGGTCATACTGCTCATTGTTGATGCCCATGACACAGGTGATGGCATCTTCCGGCATAGATAGTTCTTTGTTCTTGATCTTAAAGGGTGCAGAGAGAAGAACCTTTTCAGCCCCACCTTCCAAGTGACCACGCAGGGAACCACGGGGGGCATCTGCCGGAACGGTCGGGTCGGTAAAAGCACCGGTGCAATCCACCACCAAGCGTACGCCATAGTCCCCCCAGGGAATATCCTTGGGGTTACGGGCGGCCCGTAAAAAAGTGACGGGGGTGCCGTTAATGGTCATGACCCCTGCGTCATTATCGATATGGGTGATGGGCTCCCCACCACGAAAACCGTAGAGATAGGCGGCAAAGCTTCCATAGGTACTATCCTTGCGGATAACCTCTGCCAGATCTTCCAGCCCTTTACCTACATCACGGCCCACGTTGACGACGATCTCATCAAAGGTTTGGTTGGCAATGTGCTGCCACAGGGTCAATTTACCAATACGGCCCATGCCGTTGATGCCAAGTTTCATGATGCTCCCCATCCGTCTTCAACGGTTGCTGATCTGGGTCTCTGTACAACATCGACCCCAGGTTAAATTAATAGAGTTTTCGTTCGATCTCATGCCAACCGGTTAACACATGGCCGTTATGGCCATCAATGGCAATTTGATCTCCAAGCTCAATGGTCACCCCATCAAGCTTACAATACCCTTGTAGCTCCCATACCCGCATAGACTCACACCCCACCACACAGGTTTTTTTCAGTGAGGCCGCGACAATCGCAGCATGGGAGGTCTGGCCACCTCTGGCGGTTAACAGTCCCTCGGTTTGGCTGATCTCTTTGATATCATCACTAACCGTATCATAACGGATGAGAATCAAAGGGGTATCCGGGTTTTCTGCGCGCATACTTTCAATCTGTTCGAGATTAAAAACAGCCAAGCCACAGAGTGCGCCACCATGTACGCCAATGCCTTGTCCCGCCAGATGTTCACTTAAAGGGCCATCCAGTTTAAAGCCACTGACCACTGAATGCACACTTTCGCGGGTGATCATATTACGGGTTTGCAGAATCTGTAGATTGTCGCGCATTGGGCCGTCAAAGGTAAATTCTATCTCCTGATGGTTCCAATCACGCTCGTAAATCAGATGTCGTGCATATTCGAGTAAAGCCTTATAAATTTCAGGAAAGCGCAGTTCCAACGTTTGACTGGGATCTCGGTTGTCGCTGTAACATTGCTCTTCACTGATTGGGGAGGTAGAGACCAAACCACCAACAATATCCTCCCCTTGGTTGCCAGGGGTGTAGTCTCCCCACAGCATAACTTGGGTGAGCTTACGGTAAGGGTGCGCCGTAAAGAGTACACCTGTACCGGAGAGTACACGGGGGCAGGCTTCACCACCACTCTCTTCGGTGATCATGCTCTGTAGCAGATTGCCGTACACCATGTTTTGAATGACGACGGCGGTGCCCCACTCATCGGAGAGATCCATGAGGGCGCGGTACTGGTGGGCTTTGTCACCATCCCAGGAGTCCAATACCCGCTCCACGGCGGCGATCAACTGCTCCCAGGGATCATCGGGCAGGTTAACGGCCAAGCCCCGTGCAGCTTCGCGGTAGGCTAGGGCTAACGCACGCATTTGCTCCGCATTGAACTGTCCCTTTTTTTTGACCCCATACTTCTGTTTAAAACCCCGCATAATATCGCTGAAGACACCCCGTTCTACATCGTAGGCCATACACCACGATTGAATGAAGCGGCGGTAGTTATCCCAAGCAAAGAAGGGGTTGCCTGATTGGGCACACAGCCCCTCCACAATGGTTTCATTAATACCCACATTATGGATGGTGTGCATCATGCCGGGCATGGAGATAAGTGCCCCGGAACGCACGGAGACCAGCAGGGGGCGTTGTGGGTTGCCAAAAATCAAACCGGTTTGGTTTTCAATTTCAGCCATCTCTTCACGCAGGCGGGCCATAAAGTCGGTCCAGGCCGGCTTGTAGTGGCGAATTAAGGCATAACAGCGGTAGAACTCTGTACCAATAATGGTCCCAGGGGGGACCGGTGCTTCATTAACCACCAAACGGGCAAGGTTGTAGCCTTTATTTCCCAAATGGATGGGGTGCAGAATCTCCATGTTGGGGTCATGAATGCGACAGAACAGCTTGCCTGGATCAAAAGTAAGGATCTGCTGGGCCTGATCTTCAGGTAGCCGGGCTTTCTGTAGATGGAGCATCTTCAAGATACGTCCCAGGTAGGTATCCAGGGCTTGTAAGCTGAAGGTCTCGGCAATCAGGTCCCGCATGTAGGACTCATTCACCCGCTCCAAGTTGCCTGTGGTATCCCCATCTTCAATAAGGGCGGCATATTTAACCTGCATCGCCTCCGTCGGCATGTTGGGGACGATCAACCCCATATTATCTCTGTGGTGTGAGGTGTAGTAGGTGTAGATGATCTCCCGCACCACTTGAGACAGAGAGCGGAAAAGGTCCAGATATTGATGGTAGGAAAACTGATTCATCTCCACAAAATAACGAATAATCAAAAGATCATTGCGTAGTTTGCGGGATTTAATGCCATCTAATCTTAAGGCACGTTGGAAGAGGGAGAGGTCCTGGATAATTTGAATAATGGTGGCGCGGGTGACAAAACCGTCTGGAATATGCTCCGCCAACCCTTCTAATAAGGATGTTGCTTGGCTCTCCAGGCGGAAGGTCAGGGCCAGGGCATCAAATTTTGGTTCACTGTAACGGCCATAGACTGAAGGAATGCCCACCGCGATGTGACGCTTTTGAAAAACCTCTTCGTGGGCGGTGAAGATTTCATCCGTGAGGATTAAACCTTTCAGGGCCTCCATGGCATCCAGCAGCATAGGTAGGTCTGGTTGTTTGCCCTGACGAATTGTCGCTAACAGAGGGGTAACTTCGCCCAGTCCTCGTTTTTCCATGCGCTCCAAGGGTTCCAATGCCCCTTGAAAACCTGGATTGTACTTTTGATCCACCAGTTGATAGAGACGCACCAGCAGTAGAGCACGCTCTTTTTCACTGGCCTCCACCCCTTCCATATCCTGCACCAAGGGGGTGATCTGCTCCATGGGGATGCTTAACAGAGGCTGAGGGGTGTCAATATCAAGCTGGGTGAACACATGCTTGAAGACCTGATGAACATCCTCAATAAACAGTCCCTCACACTGCAACGCCATACGGACCGGCTCTGACAAGTGTGGATCAATATGGGCGCGCGCTTTGCTCTGCCAAAACGTGATGATCCCTGCGGTTAAATGAACAATAAGGTTGGTGCTCTCCACATGGCACTGTTTGCGCAAAAAATGGATCAGCTTATCTTGGCGGTGATGAATCTCATCCAGCTGGGTTGAGACATCCCTAAGTTCACCTTCTGCACCAATGTCGTTGTAATAGACCGGTAAAAGCCGAGCAAACTGTTTAACCAAGTTATAGACAGGGGCAATGTCACTGTTCAGTAATTTGGTTATGTCTTTTTGGAATAAATCCGTATCACGGATAAGTGTACCGGTTAGCTTAATGTTGATGATTAAGGCAGAGAGTAGGGTTGAGCACCATTTGGGGTGTTGGCTAATTAACGCCAACCACGCCCGAATGTTATAAAGGTGTGCAGGGTTGGAGATGGTCTTCCAATCCGCATCTACCCCTTCAACCCGGCTATATTGAAAACCAAACTGTACGGCTTGTGAAAGAAAGACCTCAACCAGTCTGGGTTTGGCTTGTTCAATGACCTCACTACCTAAAGCTTCAATGCACTGTAGGGCGGTGCGGGGATAGTGCACCACATTGTGGTTGAGGGAGTTGAAGGTGCGAATAAAAAAGGCTTCGGTCTCGTCATGACCACGTGCCATTCCCACCAACTTAACCAGTCCCTGGTTGACTTCCCGCAAGGTTTTTTCATGGAGTAGGGTAAGCCCATCATTCTCCAAAATCCGAAAAAGAAACTGAAGGCGGCGTGTCTCATTGGCCCGCTCAAGGGTCTCATCCCCCTCTGTTTTTAGGGCCTGGCTCAGCCGGTTACCTGCTTCACCATACAAGCGAACCATATCATGGGCGTCAGGTAGAGAGATGGCCGATTGTAAAAAGGCCAAAGCCTGTGGCCCTTTTGGGTCATGCTCTGCCCGTATGTGATCCAACTGTTCCTGATAGCTCTTCAGGGTGGGATGGCTAATGGCCTTAAACAGATCGGGGCCATGCTGTTCGGCAAAACGGCTGGGATCTTCCTGGGTTAACCAAAACGCATAGTTCTGGGTGAGCAGCCGCTCCAACAGTAGAGCCGATGCCTGCCACTGTTCAGCGGGTAGTATCGTCAGCCCCCGGTTTATCAATTGTTTGATGGGTCGTTTTAGCGGGTTATGTGTCTGAGCCAGTAGTTGGAACGAGCGATCAGGCAGGTTGTAGAGGGCTAAAAAAAGTTGATTAAGATAGGGGGATAAGGCTGGCGCTGTTTTTGGGGTTATGCTTTGTGCCAGTTTATCCATCACTGCTGAAATGGCGCTAAGGGCTGCGACTATTTCCCGGTCTGTGTTGCTATCGGCCAGGGCCTGGAAGAACAGCTCACCCATAAGTGGAACGGTGGTCGCTGCCTGCTCATGGTTGATATAGCGGGCGAGGTTTTTTAAAACAAACCCCCGCCATTCCGGTAATAGAAGGCGCCAGTTGCGATAGGGGTGGTTCAGCTCTTTAAGTAACTGTTCCAGGGGCTGATGAATGCCCGCATAGCGCTCAACAATCGATAAAAGAATGGTATGGTCTGCATGTATGGTGACCGGTCCAACCGCAGTCTGTTGCAAATTAGCACGCAGTGCGTCGGATTGCAGGGTTGGGGCAGGGCGTGGGCGGGGGGCGGTTACCCCCTTGAGATGGGGTGTCTGGCTCATGGCGACCCTTTAATCAATCTCTTATATTTCTAACGGTTGGCAGGGGAACCTGCAGGGGGACGCAGTCGTCCCCCTGCCAACCTAGTACAGATGGCCCTGGTCAAGCCAGGGTCATCTGCTTAATCGTGCTTTTTAAGCGTGGATGGCGCGCTTATCCACAGCCAGAGCCGCCTCTTTTACTGCTTCACCCAATGCTGGGTGGGAGTGGCAGGTACGTGCAATATCTTCTGCACTGACATCACACTCCATGGCCAGGACCACTTCAGCAATAAGGTCACCGGCACTTGGGCCCATGATATGACAGCCCAACACGGCATCGGTCTGAGCATCGGCAAGAATTTTAACAAAGCCATCGGCATCCCCAATGGCGCGGGCACGGGAGTTGGCCATGAAGGGGAACTTGCCAGCCTTATATTTAATGCCAGCCTCTTTCAGTGCTTCTTCCGTTTTACCAACACTGGCAATCTCTGGGTGGGTGTAGACCACACCAGGTATGGCATCATAGTTCACATGGGCGACCTGACCTGCTAGAGATTCGGCAACGGCAACGCCCTCTTCTTCGGCCTTGTGGGCCAGCATGGCACCACCAATAACATCACCAATGGCAAAGACACCCGCGCAGGAAGTTTGCAGATCATGATCCACAGGGATGAAACCACGTGCATCCGTCTCTACCCCAACGTTCTCCAGCCCCAAACCTTCGGTATAAGGTTTACGACCAACCGCCACCAAGACGACATCGGCTTCCAAAACCTCTTCATCCCCACCTTTAACCGGCTCCATGGTCAGCTTTACGCCCTTTTTCAGGGTTTTGGCGCCGGTTACTTTGGTGCCCAGCTTAAATTTCATGCCCTGTTTGGTCAGTGTGCGCTGGGCGGTTTTACGGATTTCACCATCCATACCGGGCAAGATACCATCCAAGAACTCCACAACCGTCACTTCACTACCCAGGCGGCGCCAAACAGAACCAAGTTCAAGACCAATAACACCCGCACCGATAACGATCATCTTTTTTGGCACTTTGGCCAAAGCGAGCGCACCAGTGGAGGAGATGATCTGTTTTTCATCAATCTCCAAACCAGGTAAGGTCGCAACGTCCGATCCTGTGGCGATCAAAATATTCTCAGTCTTGATCTCTTGGTCTTTACCGTCGGCATCGGTGACCTTAACCGTCTCGGAATCCACAATGGTTCCACTGCCGATTAGGTGCGTAACCTTATTCTTTTTAAATAGAAAAGCGATACCACCTGTCAGCCCTTTAACCACCTCATCCTTACGGTTCATCATAGCGGCCAGGTTTGCCTTGACCCCTTTGACCTCAACCCCATGGTCGGCCATCTCATGTTGGGCTACTTCCAGATGATGAGAAGATTGCAGTAGTGCCTTGGAGGGAATGCAGCCAACATTTAGGCAAGTCCCCCCCAGAGTGGTGCGTTTTTCGACACAGGCTGTTTTTAGGCCCAGTTGAGCCGCACGAATGGCAGCAACATAACCACCAGGACCACCACCGACTACAACAAGATCAAAGGTATCAGACATGTTCCGTCCTCATATCAATCCGCTTGTTGCGGAATCACCCTAACCACGTTTAATCACGTTTGGGGTGTGCATGGATTAAAAGTCCACTGGCCCAGGTTGTGTACGGGTTCCCAGGGCCAGTGGGTCGGGGAATCTTGGTGAAAACCCCTTGTTAGATGACCTGAAAGGTCGGTGCTACATTAGGCGTTGAGCAGAATGCGTGAGGGATCCTCAATGCAATCCTTAATGCGAACCAGGAAGCTGACCGCCTCTTTACCATCAATAATGCGATGATCGTAGGAGAGCGCCAGATACATCATGGGACGTGCTTGGATGGAACCATCCGGCATAACCATGGGGCGCTGTTGGATCTTATGCATCCCCAAAATGGCCGACTGAGGGGTGTTCAGGATCGGTGTGGAGAGCAAGGAGCCAAAAATACCACCATTGGTAATGGTAAAGGTGCCGCCGGTCATCTCTTCCATGGAGAGCTGGCCATCGCGGGCGCGCTTGCCCATGTCGGAGATGGAGGATTCAATCCCTGCCACGGACATGGTGTCCGCATCTCGAAGAACAGGAACAACCAGTCCTTGGGGGGAGCCAACGGCAACGCCAATGTCATAGTAGTTTTTAAAGACCAGCTCATTGCCCTGAATTTCTGCATTGACCGCAGGGAACTCTTGCAAGCCTGAGATCGCAGCCTTCACGAAGAAAGACATGAAACCAAGGCGGGCACTGTTGCGTTTTTCAAAAACCTCTTTGTACTGCTTGCGTAGCTCCATAACCGCCGTCATGTCCACCTCATTAAAGGTGGTGAGCATGGCTGCCGTGTTTTGAGCTTCTTTAAGGCGTTGTGCAATGCGCTGACGCAAGCGGGACATTTTAACCCGCTCTTCACGTGGTCCTTCAACAGCGGGTGGCATTTGTGCTGCGGGTGCAACAGCAGGTTTGGCCGCCGGTGCGGCAGCTTTAGGTGCTGGCGCCGCAGCTTTTGGAGCAGGTGCTGGAGCAGGTGCTGGTGCTGCCGTGCCCTGTTTCTCAATAAAGGCCACCACATCACCCTTGGTCAAACGCCCCCCACTCCCTGTGGCTGGTACCTGGGTGGCATCCAATCCATTCTCGGCCAGCAGCTTACGTACAGCTGGTGAAAGCGCGGGAGCACCAGCAGGTGCAGCTGCTGCGGGTGCTGGTGCTGGCGCAGCGGCTGGGGCCGGTGCAGCGGCGGGTGCAGCCGCTGGTTCTGCGGCAGGTGCAGGTTCGGCAGCCGCTGGTGCAGGGGCTCCGGCTGTGGCGTCGGCATCGACCAAACAGAGTACGGCACCAACTTCCACATCGGCATCCACATCAGCGAGAATTTGGGTCACTACGCCAGCAGTAGGAGAGGGCATCTCCACTGTGACTTTATCAGTCTCCAACTCCACCAGGGGCTCGTCGACTGCGACACTCTCGCCGACCTGTTTAAGCCACTGTACTACGGTGGCTTCGGTTACTGATTCACCAAGTGTGGGCACCTTGATTTCCGTTGCCATGATCAGCCTCGATTTCTATGGGTAAAACGCTTCGTTTCAGTTATCAGTTACAAGTTCAAACATGTGAACCAGCTTATTTCTCAACCATAGCCGTCTCTCTGCGGCGGAACGGCTGTGGGATCTCTTTCAAGGGTACGGAAAGAGCTTCGTTGACCAACTTTTCCTGCTCCAATACATGCTTGCTGGACTGGCCTGTCGCAGGAGAGGCTGATGCCGGACGACCGGCATAGATGGGCAGGCGCTGCTTGGTGTCCAGATCTTCCATCAGGTGGATCAGACGTTGGTAAAGGAACGTCCAGTACCCCATGTTGGCGGGCTCTTCCTGACACCAGACCAGTTCTGCATTGGGGTACTTTTTCATCTCTTGCATAATGGCGTTGCGTGGCCAGGGGTAGAGCTGCTCAACCCGGACAATGGCCACATCATCGATCTTCTGATCACGGCGCGCCTGTAGAAGATCGTAGTAGACCTTGCCGGTACAGAGCACAACCCGTTTGACCTCTTCACCATCAACCAACTCATCCATTTCAGGTATGGCACGTTGGAAGGCAGAGCCACTGACAAAGTCATCAACTTTAGAGACCGCCAGCTTATGGCGTAGCAGAGACTTTGGCGTGAAGATCACCAATGGTTTGCGGAAGTTACGGTGGTTTTGGCGACGTAGCGCATGGAAGTAGTTGGCTGGCGTCGTCAGGTTACACACCTGCATGTTGTCTTCTGCGCATAGCTGCAAAAAGCGCTCAGGACGTGCTGAGGAGTGCTCAGGACCTTGTCCCTCAAAACCATGGGGGAGCAACATGACCATACCGTTTAAACGCAGCCACTTGGATTCACCAGAACTGATGAACTGGTCAATAATCATCTGTGCGCCGTTAACAAAGTCACCAAACTGCGCTTCCCACAGCACCAGCGCATGGGGATCTGCCGAGGCATAGCCATACTCAAACCCTAGGACCGAAGCTTCAGCCAGTGGGCTATCAATGACCTCATAGTCTGCCTGTAGAGAGCGAATACGGTTTAATGGCACATAGCGGGACTCATCATTTTGATCAATGAGTACCGAGTGGCGTTGGGAGAAGGTGCCACGTCCGCAATCTTGACCTGACAGGCGAACGGGAATCCCCTCCACCAGTAAGGTGCCAAAGGCTAGAGCTTCACCGGTGGACCAGTCAAAACCTTGCCCGGTTTCAAACATTTTTTCTTTATTGCGTAGCTGACGCAAAATTTTGCGATGAACCGCAAACTCTAAAGGTGGCGTATATAGGGTCTTGCCAACCTCGCGTAGCGTGCTTTCGGGCACACAGGTTTTATGCTGGTGCATCTCCTCTTCACCACGCTGGTTGGAGACACCCTTCCACATTCCATCCAGCCAATCGGCGGTGGTGGGAAGAAAATACTGCGCCTCCTGGAAATCCACTTCAAGTTCGTTGTGGAAGTCCTTCACAATCTCTTTACCTTCGCCCTCTTTTAAGACCCCTTCTTTTTCCAGCTTACGGGCATAGACCTCACGGGTGGTGGGGTGCTTGGCGATGGTGCGGTACATAATGGGCTGGGTGAATGAGGGTTCATCCCCCTCATTGTGTCCGTGGCGACGGTAGCACCACATATCGATCACCACATCTTTACCAAACTCCTGGCGGTATTCAATGGCGATACGTGCCGCATGAACAACCGCTTCAGGATCATCCCCGTTCACATGAAAGATGGGCGCCTGGATCATCTTGGCCACATCGGAAGGGTAGGGGGAGGAGCGGGAGTTTCGGGGGTTGGTGGTAAACCCAATCTGGTTGTTAACAATCAGGTGGATAGTCCCCCCTGTTTGGTAACCTTTTAGCCCGGATAGGGCCAGAGATTCAGGGACCAAGCCTTGGCCAGCAAAGGCTGCATCACCATGCATGAGCATACCCATGACCTGGCGCTGAGCCGTATCACCACGCTGAACCTGTTTGGAGCGGACCTTACCTAGAACCACAGGGTTAACCAGTTCCAGGTGGGAGGGGTTGGCTGTCAAAGAGAGGTGGACCTCTTTATCATCAAAAACCCGATCAGCCGAGGCACCTAAGTGATAGCGGACATCCCCAGAGCCTTGCACATCTTCCGGGTTGTTCGACCCCCCTTGGAACTCATGCATAATGGCGGAGTAGGGCTTGCGCATGACGTTGGCCAGGATGTTCAAACGACCCCGGTGGGCCATGCCGATCACAACCTCTTTAACGCCCAGCTGACTCCCACGTTTCAGTATTTGCTCAATGGCCGGAACCAGAGCCTCACCACCATCTAAGCCGAACCGCTTGGTGCCGGTGTATTTTAACTGTAAAAAAGTCTCAAAGCCTTCAGATTGGGTTAAACGCTCCAGGATGGTGCGCTTACCTTTAATAGTGAAGTGTGTACGGTTACGGATTGACTCAATTCGACGCTGCACCCAGGATTTTTCATCGGGCTCCTGGATGTGCATAAACTCCACACCAATGGTGCCGCAGTAGGTCTCTTTGAGCAGACGCAGGATCTGTCTTAAAGAGGCCGTCTCCAACCCCAAGACATAGTCGATAAAGATCGGGCGATCCATATCTTCTTCGGCAAAGCCGTAGTTGACCGGATCAAGCTCTGGATGATGCTCCCGTGCTTCAAGGCCCAGTGGATCAAAGTCGGCAATAAGGTGGCCACGCACACGGAAGGTGCGGATCATCATTAAGGCACGGATAGAGTCCAAGGTAGCCCGTCGAATTTGTGCGGGGTCCCCACCTGCAATTTGGGTGATGCCTTGCACAAAGCGATCATGGCTGGGGGTGGCGGTTTCAGGCTCCCGATCCAGGGCCTTACCAACCACGCCAGATTCCAGCTTGGACCAGCTGGCGCCACGGATCTCTTTAAAGATCTCCGGGGTATCCTCTTCGGTTAACTCAGCAAAGGTCCCCGCCCAGGCGGCATCCACCGAGTTGGGGTTTTCCAGGTAACGGGCATAGAGCTCGGAAATATAGACAGCATTGGTTCCGTTCAGGAGTGCATCCAACTGGCCTGCCATGGTCTGTAACCTCGCAATCGACATAGATGAGGCGGTTATTCGGTTAATCGGAAGTATATTGGACAATAGCCCTTTATACGAAATACCCGCTATTCACACCGGTATACGATTAACTGTATAAAAGATGGGGTTATGATACCAAAAACAACACTATCTGCAATGTTATTAAAAAATTTAATAAAACCAAAATTCAAGTATTGACCAAATTTAACGTATATATATTTGAGTGATAGGTAAGCTTATGATGAATGCAGCCTATTTATCGTTTCGATTATTCGTAAATGGTTATATAAGTGGCTTCTTTTAATGGGTCAGAGTTGGCTGTTTTTTAAGTAAAATTGATTTTGCTATGCAAAAGAATAGTAAAAAAGGTAAGTATGCTTAACAACACACATGAAAATGTACAAAAGGGTTGTTAGTAGAATTTTGTGTTATGCTTGTCTTTAAATACATATAAAAACTGTATAAACATAGTGTCGTGAACGCGGGTTTTTGCCAGGGGAAAAACCAATGGTCAATGTGTGCGGGGTTGTTTTTATTGTGATCAAATGTTGGAAAGTAGGCATAAACATGGTGAAGTAGAGGAGGGTGTTGGAGGGAAAAAATAACCGAAAGCTGTTTTCACGGCCCTAAAACCTGCTTGGTGGGCGATAGGTTGTCGAAGCACTTTTAAGGGGGTGAGATGTTTGTTCGTGCCATTTTAAGTTTATGGGTGCTTGTTTGTGTCTCCTCCGCCATGGCCTCCCCCGTGACATTAAGTGAGGAAGAACAGGCTTGGATGGCCCAACACTCCGTTGTACGTGTTGGTGTCGATGGTGGTTATGCCCCATACAGCTTTAAAGATGGTGAGGGTTTTAAGGGGATTGCCTTAGATATTTTATCCATCGTCTCAGAGCGCACGGGGCTTACCTTTCAAGCTGTACCTGATTTAAGCTGGCCAGAGATTGTACAAGGATCCAAAGACCACACCATTGATGTAATCGCAACGGCATCCCACACCGTTGAACGTGAGAGTTTTCTGAATTTTACCCCTATTTATCTACCCACACCGTTGGTCATTATGACCCGTAATGATGAGGTTTCCATTACCTCTGCGGAAGATATGGTGGGTAAGCGCATTGCTTTGGTCAAAGCATATTCTAGTTCTAATAAAGTGCTCAATGCTTACCCCGATATTCTACCCTTTATGGTCGATACTGCGGCCGATGGTTTGCGGGCGGTCTCTGTTGGTCAGGCCGATGCCTATGTGGGGGTGGTCGGGGTAAACGACCATGTGATCCGTCAAATCGGTTTAAGTAATCTAAAGGTGGCCGCGGCTTATGAGATGAAGCTCAATGGCCAGCGCTTTGGGGTTCGTAAAGATTGGCCCTTATTGGTGGGGATTCTTAATAAAGGTTTGGCCACCATCACCCAGGCCGAACAGGTGGCCATTTTTAACCGTTGGCTACCGATCCAAAACGCACTGACAGAAAAACGAGCCAAAGAGTCGATCTCCCCGCTTAAACTCACGGCGCAAGAGCAGGCGTGGTTGAAAGCGAACCCCAAGATCAAAATTGGTATTATGGAGGCATGGCCTCCTATGGACTTTACCGATGAGAAGGGGCAACCCCAAGGGATTGGGGCAGATACGGTTAAAACCTTGGATGCCATGTTGGGGGGGGGCGTCTTACATCTGCACCCTGGGGATTGGTCAACCATCTATCATGGTGTGAAAAACAAAAAGCTTGATGCTGTTATGGGGATTACCCCCACAGAGGCTAGAGCCCCTTATTTTCATTTTACCTCACCCTATCTCAGTGTCCCTCACGCCATTTTTGCCCATAAAGAGAGCCCCTATATAGCGGGTCTTAAAAGTTTACAGGGCAAGACTGTGGTTGTGGAAAAAGGCTTCTTTGTGGCGGGGATGTTGATGAAACACTTTCCCTCCATACACCTTATGGTGCGCCCTAATACCCGAGAAGCGCTTTATGCCGTCTCTAAAGGGGAGGCCGATGCCTATGTGGGTAACCGGGCTGTGGCGCAATATCTTTTAGAGCAGGAGTTGATTACCAATGTGCAAGAGATGGCGCTGGTTTCCATTAGCCGGTCCATTAATACCATTGGGGTCCGTAAGGATTGGCCAACCCTGCAAGTGATCTTGCAAAAAGGGTTGGATCAAATCTCGGTTGAACAAAAACGGGCTATGGCGGCACGCTGGGTTAAAGGGGAGGTGGGTAACCCCAATGAACTGGTTCTGACGGAAGAAGAAAAACGGTGGCTGCAAGCGCATCCTACCCTCCGCTTAGGTGTGCAAAATAACCGTGCACCCTATGAATATCGGGATCGGGCAGGCTTTCATCGTGGTATTGCATCGGACTACATCGCTCTGTTGGACCGCTATCTTAAAGCAGAGATGCAAACCATTACGTTAAAAGATTCCTCTGATCTTCAGCGACAAAGGGCGCGTTTGGATCTGGTCGCGGCCATGACGCCGGTGGAGGCGAACACCACCCAAATGTTGAGTACCCGCACGTATCTGCAGTTTCCTCTGGTGATGATGATGCATAGAGATGCGCCTTTAGTGAAAGGGATTGTCGATCTAAAGGGGCGTACCGTATCCGTTGTGCAAGGGGTGTTGGATATCTCCATGCTGGCCAAACAGTATCCTTGGGTTATGTGGCGAGCCTTTGGGTCAAGTGGAGAGGCCATGCAGGCACTGTCCAGAGGCGAGGTCGCTGCTCATCTGGACAGTATTCCAGCCATTCATATGGCTATGGAGCGTTTCTCGTTGGAGAACCTGCATGTTGTGACCCCTACAGATTTTAAGTTGGATCTGGCCTTTGGGGTACGTGAGGATTGGCCTGAGTTACGTCATATTTTGGATAAAATTATTCAATCCATTCCTGAGGCGGAGAAGCACGCCATCATTCAAAGCTGGCTGCGGCCAAGAACTGAAACAACCATGGATTGGGCTTATCTGTGGAAGGTGGTGGGGAGCATTCTGCTGGTTGTTGGCATTGTGTTGGCGCTGGTGATGGTATGGAACCGCCGTTTAAGTCGAGAGATTGAGGAGCGTAAGCGTGTTGAAGAGGAGCTCTCTAAACTTCATCGTGCCGTAGAGCAGACTCCGGTCTCTGTGGTCATTACGGATTTGGATGGTCGCATTGAGTATGTAAACCCCACGTTTTGTAAAAGTAGTGGCTACGATGCCTCAGAAGTTGTGGGGCGAACCAACCGTTTAATCAAATCTGGTCATACAAGTGAGGAGGAGTATACCCAATTATGGGCTCAGATCACGGCGGGTGGTGAGTGGACTGGGGAGTTCCTGAACCGGACAAAAAATGGGGAGTTGATTTGGGAGCGTGTGTCGATATCACCGGTGCGATCCCCTGATGGGGTGATTACGCACTATCTTGGTATCAAGGAAGATATTAGCCAGATGAAGCGGGATCAGGAGACCTTGGCGAGAGCCAAAGAGAGTGCGGACCGGGCCAACCGGGCCAAAAGCAGCTTTTTGGCCAATATGAGCCATGAAATCCGTACGCCGATGAATGCCATTGTCGGTATGTGCCACTTGGCGCAGCGTATTGCGGTGGAGCCCCAGCTTCGGGACTATTTGGGCAATATCCAAGTTGCGGCTGATACCTTGCTGGGCATTATTAATGATATTTTAGATATCTCCAAAATTGAGGCAGGTAAGCTTAATTTAGAAGAGATCCCTTTTCAGTTAGAAGAGGTGATTAACCGTATGATGCGCCTGCAAGGGCTGAAAGCGCAGGAAAAACGGTTGGAGCTGATTGTTAACCTGGAGCCGGATGTACCAGGTACCCTTATGGGGGATCCTCTCAGGCTTAATCAGGTGCTGACCAACTTGGTCAATAATGCCATTAAATTCACCGAACAGGGCGAGGTGGTGCTCACGGTAGAACTGGCCGCCAAGCGTGGTGATGATATTACGCTGGCGTTTGAAGTGCGCGACACGGGCATAGGTATGGATCACGCTCAGATGGAGTCGCTTTTTGCACCTTTTCAGCAGGCGGATGATTCGATAACCCGGCGTTATGGCGGCACGGGGTTGGGCTTAAGCATTTGCCGTAACCTTGTACAGATGATGGGGGGGGAGCTGACGGTCGAGAGTGTGGAAGGGCAGGGGTGTCGTTTCCACTTCTCTTTGGATAGCCACATTTGCCATACAGACATTACCCATACCCCAGAGCGACAGCCTATGCCACTTGGGTTGAGGGTATTGGTGGTTGATGATAATGCGGAATCCCGCCGTGTTTTACACAGCATGTTGGCATCGTTTGGTTATGACGTAGATCTGGCAGAAAGTGGTATATCGGGTGTTCAGATGGCGCACGATGCACTGGCGCAGAACAAACCTTATGATTTGGTGCTGATGGATTGGCAAATGCCGCAGATGGATGGCATTGAAGCTGGGCAAAAAATTTTGGATCTACAGCAACCTGACACTCAGGCCATGCCTGTGATGATTATGGTCACAGCATATGGTAATGAAGAGGCGCGTGATGCGGCCCGTGGTTGTGGGTTTAAAGGATATTTGGAAAAACCCATTACCCCTTCGACCCTCTACGATACCATTTTAACCGGGTTGTTCATGCCGAACTCAGCGGATGCTCCTATGGTGGAAGAGGCTTCTTGGCAGCGTGCCGCACCTGATCTATCCGGTCACCGTGTGTTGGTGGTCGAGGACAACGCCATCAATCAAGCCCTAGCCCAAGAGATGCTGGCCTTGGCTCAGTTACAGGTGATTACGGCCAACCATGGTCAACATGCGTTAGAGGTGTTGGCGCAAGAGCAGGTGGATCTGATTTTTATGGATATTCAGATGCCTGTTATGGATGGCTTTAGTGCCACCCGAGCTATTCGTGAAAACCCTAATTGGTCAAAAATTCCCATTATTGCCATGACGGCCCATGCGTTAGAAGAGGACCGGCAAAAATGTTTGGATGGTGGTATGAACGACCATTTAGGCAAGCCCATTGATCCTGAGTTGCTTTATGCAAAGGCGGCACATTGGTTGGGTTATCTTGGCGGTGTTGTACCCTCTCTGCCTCCGGGCCATACCAGCCGCCGTAGTGCCCTTAGCGGTAAACGGGTGTTAATGGCGGTTTCAGACGTTGCGGTCATGGAGCCTATTGAGGATCTTCTACAGCAAAGTGGGGTTCAGGTTGAACAGGCATATGCAACCCGGTATGACTTAAACAGTTGGCAGCCTGATCTGGTTATGGTGGACCGAGCTGGTTATGAGAGCCCCCAGGTGCGGCATATTTTCAGTTTATATCCCCACTGTTTTACCATTCTTGTCGAACATGAAGATAGCGCCGGAGCATCGCGCCCAAGTTGGGCGAATGATTGGGTGATTGCACCTGTGGAGAGTATTACACTGATGGCAACCCTTCAGTATGGTATTCAAGGTGCAACCGATGCCACAGAGCAGGAGGGGATTGCGCTTCCCGCTGGTGATGAGCATATCTGCATTCAGTGGGCGTTGGCGCAAGGGGCGGGGAACCGTGCTTTACTTAACCGTTTAATGGGCGCTTTTGTGGCAGACCACGGTAAGGATGTTGAGCAGTTGGGCTTGCTGGTGGCCAAAAAACAGTGGGTGCAGATGGCCCGTCTATCCCATGCGCTGGCTGGGGTGGCGGGTGGTATTGGTGCCATGAAACTGCACGCCTTGGCCAAACGCTTGGAACTGCATGGTGAGAAAAAGCGTGATGTTGCAGCAACCCGTGTGTTTAACCTATTGATTGAAGAGATGGAGGCTGTTATGAACCGCCTTCAACCGTTAAGCGAGGTTAAACCCCCTCTGCAAGCCAGCGCACAAACAGAGATTTTAGATGATGCCGCTTTACAGGTACAGCTACGGGCGCTGCAACAGTTGATCCATGCCGGAGATCCTGATGCTGTAGAGGTCATTGCATCCTTAAAAACCGTGGTTGCACAGGGTGAAATGAAAAACAGACTGGATCAACTGGATAATCTATTGCAAGATTATGAGTTTGAAGCAGCATCCGAACAGTTGGATGCATGGCTGGTATAGTTGGGGTGTTCATTAAAGTGGGGTCAGGCCCACAATGCAGTTGCCTATTATGGGGAATATGGTGATGTCCAAAAAAGCCAAGATTTTGGTCGTGGATGATGAGCGTTCAACCATTGATCACATCGTGACGATCCTTAATGGAGAGCATGCGCTCTGTGTGGCCAAAAGTGGTGAGCGTGCCCTTGCCCTGGCTAAGACGGATCCCAAACCGGATTTGATCTTACTGGATATTATTATGCCAGAAATGGATGGCTATGAAGTCTGTCGCCGTCTTAAATCCGACCCAGAGACCAAAGAGATTCCCGTTATCTTTTTAACCGTTAAAAGTACGGTGGAAGATGAGGCTTTTGGGTTGGAATTGGGGGCTGTGGATTATATTGCCAAACCGGTAAGCCCGCCCATTATTACCGCACGTTTGAGCATTCATCTAACGGCTATTAATGAAGCCCGGATGCGTCTACAAAAAGAGCGCGCTGAGGCGGCCAATCATGCCAAGAATGCCTTTTTGGCCATGGTGAGTCATGAAATTCGTACACCGATGAATGCCATCATGGGTATGAACGAGCTCATGAACCTTACCCCGTTGACGGACAAACAAAAAGAGTATGTCGCCTCTCAAAATCGGGCTGGTCAGGATCTGTTAACCCTGCTTAATGACATCTTGGATGTCTGTGATATGGAGCAGGGGGAGTTTACTCTCTCAGCGGGTAATTTTCGTTTGGCTGATGTGGTGGCCGTTGTTCAAGCTGTGGTGGGTGAACGTGCTCGCTCCAAAGGGATTGAGTTTGACATAGAGACAGACCCATCGGTGGGTAATCAGTTGGTTGGTGACCGTCACCGTTTAACACAAATATTGGTTAACCTCTGTGGTAATGGGGTTAAATTTACCCATGAAGGTGCGGTGCATTTACGGATTGAAAACCATGCCCAGGGCCTATCCTTTACGATTAAGGATACCGGTATTGGTATAGGGGACGCAGATAAAGAGCGTATTTTTGAAGCGTTTAGCCAGTCTGATATCTCTTTAACCCGTCAGTATGGTGGTATGGGGCTAGGGCTGCATATTACCCGTCAGCTGGTGGAGCTTATGCAAGGCACGATTACGGTTGAAAGCCAGCAGGGTCATGGTAGTACCTTTTGTGTGGTAGCCCCTTTTGGCCATTGGCAAGAGGATCCTGAGGCACCGAAGAGCGATCATGTGCGTGAGCCAAAAGAGCCCACCAATACCCCTGGGCTCTCGATACTGGTGGCTGAGGATGCTGAAGATAATGCACTGCTGTTAAAGCACTATTTTAAAGAGAGCACCCACCAGCTTACCTTTGCCCGTGATGGGCAAGAGGCTCTCTCTTGTTATCGTCAAGGGGCGTATGATCTGATTTTAATGGATGTGCAAATGCCGGTGATGGATGGCTACGCGGCTACCCGGCAAATCCGGACTTGGGAGCGTGAAGCTGGGGTGGATACCATCCCCATTATCGCATTAACGGCGCATGCGATGGCCGATGCGGTTGCGGATGCTAAAGCCGCTGGGTGCACGCTGTTTCTCTCCAAACCGATCCGTAAACAGCGTCTGCTTGAGGTCATTGAAGCTTTGAGTAACCCCAAAACCCTGCTGACACCCTAAAGAGGAGTGTCGGGCTTGCAATGCATTTAAAGGGTAGAAGGCGCACATACCTTAACTTGATCTCTACTTGCCTTCTTTAAAGCGGGGTGCCCCCCTTATCCCTCTATGCCGAAATAGGGGGGGGAAGCTGCAACCGTGGAAAATGAGATGATATGGACAATATCGTGGTAAAAATTGAACGAAAAACCTCTTTTATTGATCTCCTTCGTTCCCCGTGTTGAGGGGAATAAACGGTCTGTTACCTTTCTTGACGTTCCCCCCCCATCGCTTTTTTTCCAGCGCAACAGCCTGATTCTCCATAGCAACTTAGTTTTTTATATTTGAAACAGCAAATTCCTAAGGTGCAACTTAACTTATGCAGGATAAACATCCTTATGCAGGATAAACATCCTTATGCAGGATAAGCGATTTGAATTTCTGCATCTTTCATGGTCAGCGTATGCTTAAAGGTGGGAAAGTATGGGAGATTAACACCATAAAAGCGTGTTATTGGGGGCCAGCCATGGAGAATATCTGCACACTAAGGAAGTTTGTGGTGCCGGAAACCGTTTTTGGGGTCGGGGCTCGCAAGATGGTAAGCCAGTATGTGCGCAACTATGCAGGCAACCGTGTATTGATCGTGACTGATCACGGTGTTATGGCTGCTGGTTGGGTCGGGGAGGTTGAGCAGTTACTGACAGAGTCGAAGATTGAATCTGTTGTATATGCCCAGGTAACGCCTAACCCCCGTGATGAAGAGGTTGAACAGGGCGCTAAGCTTTTTAAAGAAGAGAAGTGTGATGTTATTGTGGCCGTTGGTGGGGGCAGTCCTATGGATTGTGCCAAAGGCATTGCAGTGGTTGCCGCCAACGGTGAGCCCATTGGGCACTATGAGGGGATCGACCAGATTGAACATGCCGGTCCACCTTTGATCTGTATACCCACCACCGCAGGTACGGCCGCTGACCTTTCTCAATTTGCTATTATTACAGCCCTGAGCGAGCGGCGAAAATTTGCGATTATTTCTAAGATTACTGTGCCGGATGTCGCCTTAATTGATCCTGAGACCAACCTAAGCATGGACCCTATGCTAACGGCTTGTACTGGGGTGGATGCGCTGGTTCATGCGGTTGAAGCTTTTGTCTCATCGGCCAGCTCCGCTTTAACGGACACCCATGCACTGACGGCCATGGAGTTGGTCAGTCATAATCTGCCTCAGGTTTTATCCAACCCAGGGGATATTGAGGCACGGGCACATGTCGCCTTAGGCTGTATGCATGCGGGAATGGCGTTTTCTAATGCCAGTTTAGGTGCTGTACATGCCATGGCACATGCTTTGGGGGGAATGCTAGACCTACCTCATGGTGAATGTAATGCGATTCTGTTAAGACATGTGGTGAGTTTTAACAGCCGCGCTGTGCCTGAGCGGTTTGATATCGTCGGTGACCGAATGGGGTTGGATCTACGTGGTTTAAATTCCGATGACAAATTAAAACGGTTATTGGGTCATATTGATAGTTTTACCCATGGTGTGGGTATAAAGGACAGCTTGGGCATTAAAGGGGTGCGCAGTAGTGATTTACCGGGCTTGGCTTACAACGCTATGATGGATCCCTGTATGATTACCAACCCCCGCCGCCCCAATCAGCGGGATATTGAGGTGGTGTATGAAGAAGCGCTCTGATAAGGCTGATAAATGGGATCAGGCACGAGATCAGATAATCGGCCTTGGGGAGCGTTCGGTTCGTAAAAGCCACTATCCTCAACTTAAACGTCGGCTGGTGGAGCTGGAGCGCTTTCGTACGCTGCTCGACCATGCGCCGGATATGATCTTGCTGGTTCAGCTCGATGGCTTTCAGGTCATTGATGCCAATGCCTCCGCGTGTGAACGCTTGGGGCAGGAAAAAGGGCGGTGTAAAGAGGGAGGGCTTTCGGCCCTGTTAGGGGAGCCTGTTTTACAACGGTTATTGGATTTGGAGACCCATCAACAGAGCTTAGAAACCACCATTGACCTGGTAGAACATGCAGAGTGCCCCGTAGAGATACGATTAAATACGGTGACGTTAGAGGGGATCCATTACGGTATTTTAGTGATCCGTGACATTCATATCCGTAAGGCCCATGAGGCCACCATTGTCCAGCAAGCCAACTTTGATACCCTCACCAGTTTGCCAAACCGGGTCTTAATGATTGACCGTATGGGGCAGGCTATTTTTCGTGCCCAGCGGGGGCGGGCTCGTGTGGGTTTGATCTGTTTGGACCTAGACCGTTTTAAGCAGGTTAATGATTTTGTGGGTAACGCGACGGGTGATGCGTTACTCAAACAAGTCGCGGAAAGGTTAAAAGGGTGTATTCGTAATGAAGATACCCTGGCACGGGTTGGGGGGGATAAGTTTGTTGCGATACTCCAGCAGCTGCATGAACCTGCTCAGGCCTTGATGATTGCAGAAAAAATGTTGGATGTCCTACAGTCACCACTGGATTATAAAGAGCATGAACTGATCATTACAGCCAGTATCGGTTTAACCCTCTATCCAGATGATGGGCAAGATCCAGACACCCTGTTTGGGCATGGTGATCGGGCCATGTATCAAGCCAAAGAGGATGGTCGAAATTGTTTGCGTTTTTACACGCCGGAGCTGGATCAAGCGGCCCGAACCCGTATTGAAATTGAATCCCACCTGCGCCAAGCCAAGGTGCAAGGGGAGTTAAGTTTGGTCTATCAACCCTTGGTTGACCTTCAGCAGCAGAAAATTATTGGTGCAGAAACCCTGTTGCGTTGGACCAGTCCCCGGCTGGGGGATATGGCACCGGATCATTTTATTCCTATTGCCGAAGATTCTGGGGCTATTCAAGAGATCGGTACCATGGTGTTGCAGTCTGCCTGTGCCCAAGGGGCGGTTTGGGCTCAGCAGATGGGGCATTTTCGGCTTTCGGTCAATGTCTCTGCACGGCAGTTTAAGGCACCTGACTTTGTAGCGTTGATCGCTGGCTTAATGTCACACTTTCCTCCTGGACTTGAGCTTGATCTGGAGCTGACCGAACACCTGCTTATTGAAGATGATCAGCAGGTGGCTAATACCCTGCAACAGCTTAAAAATCTAGGTGTACATCTCTCTATTGATGACTTTGGAACCGGCTATTCATCCCTCAGTTATCTCAAACAGTTTCCTATTGATATTCTTAAAATCGATCGTGCTTTTGTGCGGGATGTGGATCGGGATGAGAACAGTGCCTCCCTGACCCGTGCCATCCTCTCTATGGCACAAAGCTTAAATTTGGGCATTATTGCTGAGGGTATTGAACGGGAACAGCATCTGCATTTTTTATTGGAGCATGCTTGTCCCTGGGGGCAAGGGTATCTGTTTAGTGAGCCTTTGCAGCCAGCTCGTTTTGAGGCCCTTTTAAAGCAGGGGCTTTCACCTTTGATAACCAATTTTCAGTAACCATGCAGACCTCTTACTATCTGGCTTATGGTAGTAATTTAAACCGCGCCAAAATGGCCAAACGCTGTCCGGATGCTCAAGCGGTGGGTTGGGCAAAGCTGACCAACTGGCAACTCTGCTTCCGTTATTGGGCCGATATTGAGCCAGCTCCGGGACAGCAAGTTTATGCAGGCATATATCGTATAACCGAACGCTGTGAACAGGCTTTGGATGGTTATGAAGAGTTTCCCCAGGTCTATGATAAATGCTTTCTGACCATTCCTGTTTTTTTAGAACAGCAACCTTATAAACAGGCATTGCCGGTTATGTTTTACCGCATGCACCCCACAGCTTACCAAGCCCCCTCAGTAGACTATTTACAAGAAATAAAACAGGGCTTTTTGGACTTTTTATTCCCGACTACGCCACTTAACCGCGCACTTGCCCAGGTTTTTTCTTAACCCAAGGCGGCTAACTGCGGTAACCTGCGGTAACGGTGAACTTGGTTACAAGGGGATATCATGGCTGAAGAGCTAGAAGAGCTAGAAGAGCTAGAAGGGTTGGATAAAGAACCCAGTGAGTATATTGACCAACCTAAAAAAATCGTGGCGTTGATCAAACAAGCCCTGCTGGCGGAAGAGCATGTAGAGGTGCGTATTAATGATCAACCTCGGGCCTTTTTTACCCAATTTCTCGATCATGAACCCCCCTCAGCGAATGCCGACCCGGTAGAGGAGGATATGCAGGAAGAAGGGGAGGGCGAGGATGAAGGTCCTTATGAAGAGCTCTCCTACCTGGATAAGCAAGATCGCTTGCTGATTGCGCCTGTGGAACCGGCTGTGGGTAACGGGCAGGTGCGGGCCAGCCGTACATTGAGCCTGCTCTTTTTTGATAACCGTAAAAGTTTTACCGCAGATGTGACCTTTAAACAGGTTGTTCAGCAACAGGACGGGCCTGTTTTTGAACTCAGCTTTCCCGAACGGTTGGGGGTGCGACGTATGCGACGTCACTTCCGTTCCCGTGTGGAGTATGGGGTACGTACCAATGTGACTGTAAGCCCGGAAAAGGGGCGCAAGGTCTCCAAGGTTGAGTTGATTAACCTGAGTATGGGGGGGCTGGCTTGGAGCAATGCCAAGTTGATCAATGAATATGAACCCGGTACCCGGTTGAAGTTTAATCTGGAGGTCGACCGTCTGCCCTCCATTGAAGTGTGGGGTAGTGTACGCAACCAAGGTATGGAAAAAGTACCTCGTCGCGGTGGCAAGTCCATCTCTCAACCTGTTGTGGGTATTGCCTTTGAGTTGGAAGATAATCTGCTGGTTAAAAGAGTTGAAGAAGCTGCAACCTTTGTTCAGCGTGAATACTTAAGCCGTTTGAAAATGAAACGGGAGGCACTACAAAAGCCTGAAGCCAAAGCGCCAGCCGGAAAAAAAGCGGCTCTTAAGGGTCTATTTAAAGCCAAGAAAAAATACTTTTCCTAACCGATGATCCGTAGGGGGTTGTGACAGGCGTATAATGGGCGTATGAATGAGCCCACCGCCTGTAGATGGGCCCTTCTTTTAGGTTATCTCATGCCTGTTGATGTTGAAATCTTTCTGGATCCTGCTGATACGGCACCCATCATTGATGTGCGTTCACCGGGTGAATATGGCCAAGGGCACCTGCCTGGCGCGGTCAGCATGCCACTCTTTACCGATGAAGAACGTGCCGAAGTGGGAACCACCTATAAACAGGTGGGGCCTGAGCAGGCGTTTACTCTAGGGCTGGACCGTGTAGGCCCTAAAATGTCCCATTTTGTCCAACGGGCCAAAGAGATCGCCCCAGATGGTGACATTAAGGTCTACTGTTGGCGGGGCGGCAAACGCAGCGGCAGTATGGGGTGGTTGTTGGCCCAGGCGGGTTTTAAGACCCAGGTACTCAAAGGGGGCTATAAAGCCTACCGGACCTATCTGCACTCTGAGCTTGAAAAACCCCTGAAACTGGCCATTGTTGGGGGTATGACAGGAAGCGGCAAAACCGATATTTTGCACCAGTTGGCCCAACGTGGCGAGCAGGTGATCGATCTGGAGGGTATAGCCCACCACCGAGGTTCTGCCTTTGGTGCCGTGGGGCTGCCCGATCAACCGACGAATGAACAGTTTTGGAATCAGGTTTTTGACCATCTTCAAAAATTGGACCCCCAGCGGACCATCTGGATGGAAGATGAAAGCCGCTCGATAGGTCGTGTGACCGTTCCTGAGCCCCTGTTTCAGCAAAAAGAACAAGCCCCCGTTTATGCCGTAGAGGTACAGACGGCGTTACGGGTTGCGTATCTTAAAGAGGTCTATGCCAGCCATCCCGTTGAAGAGCTACAGGGGGCTTTGCAAAAGATTGAACGACGTCTAGGCCGTCGTGACACTGTGGAGATGCAACAGGCTTTGGCGGAGGGGGATATGGACCGTGTTACCCGCCGTCTGTTGGGTTATTACGATAAAATGTATCAGCATGGCTTGGCACGGCGGGCGTCGGACCAAGTGGTCCATGTAAAATTGGAGCCTGAGGCTCTGAATTGGAATGATTGGCTGACCCGGGTGACGGACCAGCTGTTGGAGGTTAGGCGTTGAGTACCCCTGTTAAGTTGACAGAGTTTAGTCCAGGTTCTGGCTGTGGATGCAAACTCTCACCCAAAGATCTGGCAACCATTGTTCATGGCACCCATACCTTCGCAGCTGCACCAGATGCCAAGTTGTTGGTGGGGAATGACAGCAACGATGATGCGGCGGTTTATGAAACCGGAGATGGTCAGGCGATTATTAGCACCACCGACTTTTTTACCCCGATTGTGAATGATCCCTTCCTGTTTGGTAAAATTGCCTCGGTCAATGCCATTAGTGATGTCTATGCCATGGGGGGGCGTCCCCTCGTGGCCATTGGTATTTTGGGGTGGCCAGTCAAGAAACTCTCCACTGAGGTTGCCCAAAAGGTTCTGGAAGGCGCCCGAGCAGCATGTGCTGAGGTGGGGATTGCCCTGGCTGGTGGTCACAGTATTGATATTTCGGAGCCCATTTTCGGCTTGGCTGTGACCGGTCAGGTTGCGGTTGAGCAACTGAAGCGCAATAACAGTGCTCAGGCTGGTTGCCAGCTGTTCCTTACCAAACCGTTGGGGGTTGGTATTCTAACCACGGCTGAAAAACGGGGTATTCTAAAACCCGAACATGCCACCGCTGCTGTGGACTCCATGACCCGTTTTAACCGTATTGGCGTGGAGCTGGCCAAGCTGCCAGGGGTGACCGCCATGACCGATGTAACCGGTTTTGGTCTGTTGGGGCACTTGGTGGAGATGTGTGAAGGCAGTGGTGTTAATGGTATTGTGCAGCGTCAGGCCGTACCCCTGATTGATGGCCTTGATTACTACCTGGATCAAGGAAGTACACCAGGGGGGACGAAACGGAATTGGCAGAGTTATGGCCACAAAGTTGTGGACCTTCCAGAGCGAGACCAAATGGTGTTGTGTGATCCACAAACCAGTGGTGGCTTACTGGTTGCGGTCAATGATGCCGGGTTGGCTGATTTTAAAAAGGTTACGGTAGCCGCAGGGATGGATCTACAACCACTGGGTCGGTTGGTCCCCCGAGAAGGGGCAGGACCTTATGTTGATGTCCAGTAGGTCACACGTGTAGGGGCTCTTTTTTTGTACGGTGGTACCGCAGGGTTGAGACACCATATGGTGTGATCCCCCATAAGGTTGCTTGGTGAGTCGGATGAAACTGGACGCAGCTAAAACCCCAGCACTGCCGCTGTGCAACCCGTATAGGGTGCCCATGCTCTACCTCTTACATGATCTCTTATGGGGTTGAAAACAACCCGGTGGTGAAGGCCAATGCTTAGCGGGTAGAGAGCTTATTCTCTCTCTTATGCAAAACGGAGGCAGATCTGGATGGTATGGTGGCTGCTTTGGCGTTCCCTGGTCTGATAACGCCACATAAACCCTGTTAAAAGGGAGGCTTCCCCTTAACCTAGCAGCACCGTTTGGTGATTCTCTGCCTTAGGTGTACGCGGCTAGGCGGTGATTAAGGGGCCAGTAGTGCAGCGATACCCTCTGCCGCGCCCATGGCCAAACCGTGGGCATTGATATGCGCCGGGACATGGCTATCTCGGGGATTAATGCGGATGAGTGTCGCCCCTAACCCTTCCGCGACCCGCTCTGAAAAATAACGGACCGTTGGAACCGCTTCGCCTGCACCCAGCTCTAGGATGGTCACTTTTTTTCCATGGGCACGCTGTAGCCAATGGTTCAGGTTCTGATCCTGCTGTTGCTCTCGTCGGCTGATCCACTGACCATCACCAAACATCAAAATATTGGGTCTGGCCAAACAACCGCAGCTTGGGCAGGTCGGTAAGGGCAGGGCGGCCATGAATGAGTCAGGGTCGACCGTTAGGTTCAGTGACTCAGCAGACCAAATTTGATCACAGCAAGGCTCGGTACATTGTAGGTGGTGGATAGAGCCGTGGCACTCTAGAAGTACCTGATCATCAAACCCCGCACGCTGGAACTGTCCATCTACATTAGAGGTAAAGATACCGTAACCACTGGGCCGTGACTGGGCATAGTGCAGCAGTGTTGTAAAGCCTGCATGAGGCTTTGTTTGACGGTAAAGGTGCAGTCGGTGCCCATAAAACCCCCAAGCCAGTTGTGGGCGCTGTTCAAACCAGTGAGGGTTGGCCATGTCAGAAAAGCCAATCCCCAAATGACGTAGGGGAGGGTAGGCTTTCCAAAATCCCTCATTACCCCGGAAGTCAGGTAAACCGGAGTCCACCCCCATACCTGCGCCAGCGGTAATCAACAGGGCGTCGGTATCGGCCATGCACGCTTGTAGATTGGGTAGAGGACTCATCATGGATTCTCAGCTTCAGTGGCACACTGGATGCAGTTGGGTAGGCTCGGGTCCAGCTCCAAGCGTTTCAGCGCAATTTCCTCGCCACATCGCACGCAATCGCCAAATTCATCTTCATCGATGCGCCTGAGTGCCGCATCAATGCGCCCGACTTCCAAATGGCGACGGATACCACTCTCTTTCGCAACCGCTTGCATCTGTATGGCATCCATACGGGACAGCCGACCCACACGGGTTTGGTCAAGCTCTACGGCCTTTTGGCTTTCGCTGGCACTTTCATCATCAGCGACCAGCTCGGCACGGCGGGCCAATAGGCGGGCTTTAAAATGATCCAGATCCAATTCCATGGGATGACTCATGATGGTTTTTGAGCATGCTGCTCGATAATCTCCAGCAGTTTGCGTTTTTTAATGGGTTTGGTCAGATGATCGTTACAGCCCGCTTCCAAACTGCGGTCTCGATCTCCACTTAGGGCGTGGGCCGTGAGGGCATAAATCACCCGAGGATCGGTGATCTTTTGTTCAACCTCCCACTGGCGAATGGTACGGGTGGCGCTATAACCATCCATGACCGGCATCTGCATATCCATGAAAATAAGATCAAACTGCTCAAGACGAACACGGGCAACTGCCTCAGCACCATTTTCCACCATCACCAAGTGATGGTGGGTGTTTTGCAAAAAGGCTTTAAACAGCGTTCGGTTATCCTCAGAGTCTTCAACCAATAAAATGGAAAGAGCTCGGCTGATAGCGGGCTCAATGTTTGCCAAAGCTGTCTCGGAGACCCCTTGGTTGAAGGGGGGGACTATGGGGGTGTGGATGGCTTGCAGTTGATCAGGGTCTTCCGCTAAGAGAAGCGGTAGAGAGACATGGAAGGTGCTCCCTTCGCCCTCCACACTTTCTGCCCAGATACGCCCTTCCATTAACTCGGTAAAGCGGCGGCAGATGGCCAAGCCCAACCCTGTGCCACCAAAGCGACGGGTAACGCTGGAGTCCTCTTGCGTGAAGTTATCAAAAATACGTTCTAACTGTTGAGGCGCGATCCCAATACCTGAGTCTTTAACGGCGGCATGTAGTTGATTATGCGCCCGCTTTTCAATGGTTAGGCTTACGCCCCCCTGTTCTGTAAACTTTAAGGCATTGCCAATAAGGTTATAGAGCACCTGACGGACCCGCCCTGCATCCCCCACAATAAACTGCCCATGTAGATTAGGATCAATCTCCACATCAACGGTTAAATTTCGATTAAGAGCTTGAATGCGGAAGAAATCTGTAATGCTAATGACCAGTGCATCAAGCTGGAAAGGGGCTTTTTCAAGGACCATTCGCCCAGCTTCAATCTTAGATAGGTCAAGAATATTATCAATCAGCTCCAATAAAGCATCTCCCGCATGTTGCAGGCTGTTAACGTAGTGGGTCTGATCGTGGTTAAGCGTAGTCTCCAGCAGCATTTCCCCCATACCAATGACAACATTCATGGGGGTGCGGATTTCATGGCTCATGGCGGCGAGGAATTCTGACTTACTCCGGTTGGCCCCTTCGGCATCCTCTTTGGCATGTTGTAGTTCATGTTCAAACCGCTGACGTTCCGTGATATCCCGAGCGACCCCAATTAACCCAAGCAGCTCACCATGGTGACCATGGAGAGGGGATTTTTGAATAAGAAAAGGGGCTTTGTGGCCATTGGCAAACAGCCCATCGGCTTCATGGCTATACGAGCTGTTGTTGGCCAAAACTTCACTATCGCCCAATCTAAGTAAGGTTTGCATATCAGAATGAAACAGCTCTGTATCGGTTTGACCGATTAAAGAGGATTCTGGCATGCCACAGAAGCTCTCAAAGGCCCGGTTACACCCCATATAGGTGCCATCTGCCCGTTTGTAGAAGATGAGATCGGGGATAGAGTCGATCAAGGAGCGCAGCAGCGCCCGCTCTTTTCCCAGCTCCAACTCCATATGCTTACGGTCGGTAATATCTGTAATGGTCCCCACATAACCTTGGATAACATCTTCCCTGTCCCGTTGTGGTGCCGCTTCACCAATCACCCAACGTATGGTGCCGTCGGATCGAAGAAAGCGGTACTCTTCACGAAAATTACTGCCGTCAACAGCGCTTCGGTACCAGCTTTGGGTGACACGAGTCTTATCATCCGGGTGCAGGTTCATCCCCCAACCGCCCCCTAAGGCTTGGTGGGAAGAGGTCCCGGCAATGGTCTCCCAGGTGCGGTTTACGTAGATACACTCACCATCATGGTCGGTTTGAAAAACGCCAACCGGTGAAACTTGGGCCAAGGTTCTAAAGCGCTCATTACTCTCGTTTAGAGCAGCATCAGCTTGTTTGCGTGCCGTAATCTCCTCTTCCAAGCCAATATAGTGGGAGATCTCACCATGATCATCCATCACCGGAGCAATGTGGGCCATTTGCCAATGCAGCTCCCCATTTTTTTTCCGATTAAGAAACTCACCCCGCCAGGTCGCACCAGCAGAGATGGTGCGCCATAAATCCCGGTATTGCTCTGGTGGGTTGAGGTCCGATTTAAGCAGGTTGGGGGTTTTGCCAAGTACCTCATCAGCATGGTAGCCGGTTAACTGCTCAAAGTAGGGATTTACATACTCAATAATCCCCTGCGGATCAGTAATCAAAACAGAGACAGGGGCCTGTTCAAGACCCGTTGAAAGGGTGCGCAGAGTTTTTTCCCGCTGCTCAACCGAGTGGGCCAGGGTATGGAACTCCTGGGCCAACATTTGGAACTCTGAAGCGCCCTGGGCCAAGTAACGCGGGGGGATTTGCCCTTGATTATGAAATTGATGGATCCCTTGCAGGATGGCGCGCATGGGGTTGACCAATTGACTATGGATAAACCACCAGCCTAGGGGGATTAACAGTAGCGCTGAAAGTAAACCGCCAACGGTAGCGGCACCACGAAATGCTGCAAAGCTGGATGTGACCTGAGCTTTGGGTAGCCCAAAACCGATGAGTAGGCGGTCCCCATCATTAAGGTCGGTATGTAAAAGAGAAAGATAAAAGGCGGGATGATCCAACCAATCGTCACTCACCTCATCCGGGGCGGAGGCGACCTTCCGCAAGTCTGTACTGTTTAGGTTCTTTTGTAGGTCGAGCCCAAAAAAATAGTCATTACTAATTTCAATACCAGACGGTTTTTCTCTTTGATGCACCAGACGAATGTTCGAGCGGGTACGTAAGGCGATGCGACTGGTAAAATCTTCATCCAAGCGTGACATTAAAACCAGCGTGCCGGCCAGCTTAGGTTCTGTCCCCTGGCTGCGCCATATTAAGGGGGCGACCGCAACCTGAGAGGTTTGATGCTCAATATCCATCAATTGATGCAGGGCATCACCACTAAGCCACTGTTGTAACTGTTCCAGTGGCAACTGGGGCGCTGGAGGGGGGGCCTGGGTTCGGTCCAGGGCAAAATGGGTTGCGCCATCAGGGCCAAACCCCCGGTAGCCCACTTTGGTTTTTTCTTTATGACGATCAATCCATATAACCGGTTGTTGCTTGGTATCGTAGAGCGTTATTAACGCGTTGGTTAAACCGTGGGTGCGTTTAATAATTTCACTGATGATCTGCTCTTTTTCCCGATCAAAAACCAGGGTTTCAGCACGGGTTGGGTCTTCATAACGGTTAATCAAATGCATGGGGCCGCTGATATTGGCCGCTTGTGCCAAGGACTCAACCCGTTTAGTGAGGTCAGAGGCCCGTTGCTCCAGCTCATCTAGAAGAAACTGATGGGCAAACAGCATGTGCTGGCCAGCACGGAGAAGAAACTCTCGGTGCATAAAGCTATTAAATAGAAAGCCTACGATGAGTAGCAGCAAAAGAGAGGCAACCATCCAGGCAGCAATAAATTTTCGTTTAATATCCATAAGGGTTAGAAAATAGGTTCTATGTTATCGACATTCTCTTTCGAGACTAAAATAGATGGCACTTGCTGATATTTAGGAACGGCCTGGCCTTGCAGAATTTTTTTAACCGCCTCTGCACCTTCTTTGGCGCATGTTGGATAGGTAAATGAGGCGTTGATTTCTCCCTGTTTAATGGCCTGTCGACCTTCACGGGTGTAGTCAATACTGACAATGGGGATCTGCTTAGGGTCTTTGCCTGCCCGTTTTAAAGCCAAAATAGCCCCTAAAGCCATGGAGTCTGAGTGGGCATAGATCGCATCAAATGGGACATTCTGAGCAAGAATGGACTCCATAATAAGGATGGCCATCTCTTTTTTGTAGTTGGCAAAAGGCTGGGCCGTTATCTGTACATTGGGGTAGTTGGCCAGCTCTTGAACAAACCCTTGTGTACGTTGCCGGGCAGTTGATGCGCTACCCAGCCCTTGTATCATTAAGACGTTGCCTTTTCCTTTGAGAAGTTTGGCCACATGCTGGGCGGCATGTCTGCCAATTTGTGCATCGTCTGGGGCGATGAAGGTGGTAAAGCGTTCATTCATGGTGCGTCGGGTTAATAGCACCACAGGTGTACCCTGTTGGTGTAGAGCAGAAATGACCGGTGTCATGACTGCACCATCCCTTGGGCTGCTCACAAGAACGCGAGCCCCCTGCTTTACCAGCCGCTCTGCGTCCATAGCCTGTTGGGTCGTGCTACCTTGCGCATTTGTGATAAACACCTGAAAACGCTTGTCTTGCATTAAGGTTTTACTAAAAGTGTTGGCTTGGGCTGCCCGCCAGGGAATGGATAGCGTGTCTTGAGCAAAGCCAACCCGCCAAAGTTTACCTTTGGCCTGTGCGGCTTGTGCCGAAACAAACATGACGGTAAGAGCAAAGATCAAAAAGAGGATCATTCGCAGGTTGGCTTTGGCGTTATGACTGTTGTTGTGCATTGTATTCAACCGTTATGGCTTAAGGATCAGGCAGACGGTGTTGTCAGGACCGTTGATCCATTTGGGTTGCAGGACGCGACAACATCACAGGCTAAAGTCTACCAAAATCAAACACAGGATGCGCAGATTTCCTGACCAAATAAGCAGAAAAACAGCATATTGTTACATGAGGTGGGTGTGACGAACCAAAAAGAGTAGAGTCAGGTGCCCGGAGGGTGGGGTGGAAGGAGGTAGGCTGGGTAGGCCTCCGCCGGACACCTGACCATGGCTCTACTATAATATATAAATTTTGATAAATATAATTGAATGATTCAATTGTTTTGATAGTCTGGGTCAATCGTTAGGGCATGACCAGCACTCCGGGTAGAGGCATCCTCTTTACAACATCGGTTAATAGTTCAACCGCAGCAAGGCGGCTGAAGGTTCGTCGCCATACAATGCTGACTGTTCGGTAAGGGGCAGGTTCTGCAAAGGGAATATGCCGAAGTGTATCCCGGTGGGCAAACGGATAATCGGCGACTGTACTAGGAAGAACTGTAATGCCAGCACCACCAGCAACCATATGACGGATGGTTTCAAGTGAGCTGCTCTCTAAGACAGATGATAGGCCATTAGGGTCGCTGGAGATGCTATTGCACTCAGGGCAGAGCGCAAGGACTTGATCGCGCAAGCAGTGCCCTCGACGAAGCAGCAATAGAGGTTGCTGCCCCAACTCATGCCCCCCAATACGGTCTCGATCTGCCCAAGGGTGGCTTGTTGGTACAGTCACCCGAAAAGGCTCTTGGTACAGGGGGGCTACGGATAGGCCGGGTTCTGCGCACTCCCGTGCAATAAAGAGTAAGTCAAGGCTACCCTCTTTTAGGTGACTGATCAGTGTATCGGTATAATCCTCCTCAATCATTAAGGGCATGTCCGGGGCTGAGGCCTGACAGCGGGGTATAAGCTCGGGTAACAGATAGGGGCCAATGGTGTTGATAACCCCAATCCGTAAGGCCCCTTGTAGGGGATCTCGCCTGCTTTTTCCCAGCTCTTTAATACGGTTTGCAGCTTCCACAATTTGGCGGGCTTGGGTCAGAATTTCCAGCCCACTTTCTGTCGGTCGTACATCACTACGGCTGCGTTCAAACAGGATGATGCCTAGCTCCTCTTCCAATTTGCGAATACCAATGCTCAGGGTGGGTTGTGAAACATGGCACGCTTTGGCGGCTCGGCCAAAGTGCCGGGTGCGTGACACGGCATCGATAAATCGCATTTGATTAAGATTCATGTTGAGCTCCTAAATAGACAGCATAAGTGAAGCATGGTGTCGTGTTTGGCGGTTGAAGGTCAACGATTGATCCTTTTAATTAAAACGATTGATCCTTTTAATTAAAGGGTGCAGTTACTGTAATGATGTTGACCTTATGTTACCATTGCTTCAGTCCATGAGGTGAGTTAGAGCAGATAAAGTGCAAAACAGAGAAACTCTGTTGTTGAAGGGTGTATGAACTGGGAAGGTGATGTGAGAAGGCAGCGTAACATAATGGAACGTCAAGGCTTAGAGGGGATGCTCCAAGGCTGGTCAGCCTCCCGCCGTATTGTGGCTATGATGGCGATTATGGTGGGGTTGGTTATCCTGGTGGGGGGGATCACGACTTATGTTCTCTACCAAAATGCATTGAGTGAAAGCCAGTTACACTTGATGGATTCAGCTCGACAGATGGCATTGAACCTTCAGCAGGGTAGCCGTGGGTTAGGGCTGTCAAACACTTCTAAGCGCATCTCCACGGATGAACAGAGAATAATCCGACGTCAGAAAGTGCTCGTTAAGTTAAGAGAACGCCTTGTTGCTGAGCAGGGTAGGAACCGCTCTTTAGGGTACCTAACGATCATTCAAGCGGGTGATCAGGATATTTTGATTCTGCTTGCTGAAGATGATTTAAGGAACCCTGCTGTCCAACATTTTTCATATAAAAATAATGATCTGCACCCATTTGTAAAAGCTCTTCAAGGGCACGTAGGATCAGCTGTTGCCTTAAATGTCAAAGCTCAACCGGCCCTGTTTGGCTATGCGCCTATTCCAGAGTTGGAGTGGGCCATCACCATGCATTTACCCCTTGAGCATGTGCGGGGTCCTTTTTTACGTATTGCCTGGGGGTTGTTATTGGCCTCGGCCGTTGTGATGCTGCTTGGCGGGGGGCTTTTTCTTAAAGTGGGCCGTCCGTTGATCTCAGGCTTGGAGCGCTATCAAGCCCGTTTGGGCTTGGCCATGGAAGCATCGCGGATTGGTATTTGGGAGTGGGATGTTCTCGGTGGACAAATGGTCTGGGATGAAGGTATGTACCGGATCTTTGACTGTAAGAGTGATGCTTTTGATGGTACTTGGCAGGGGTTCCTCTCTCGTTTAAATACGGAAGATGCTGCACGTTTAGAACAGTACCGTCAGGGTAGCTTTAGCCATCAAGCCCGTTTTGAGGTGGAGTGTCGAACCCGTGAGCCGGGTGATGGACAAAAAATAGTATCCTTACGTGGTGAGCTTCACATGCCGCACCATGGTGTAGAGGCACGTCTGATTGGTGCCTGTTGGGATATTACCAGTCAAAAACGGGCTGAACAGAAGCTGCGGGAAAGTCGTCACCAACTGGACCGTGCCCAACGTCTGGCCAGTCTTGGATACTGGACGTGGGATCTGCACAGTGGCGACCAGTTTTGGTCCAATGAAATCTACCGTATGTTGCACCGCCCCAAAGCTCATTTAAGTGCAAGTTTTGAGAGCTACATGGATCATGTCCATCCTGATGATCGAAAACGGGTTAAGGATATGGTGGACCGGGTTCTTAAAGAGCCAGATATGTTCTTCCGGGTAGAGCATCGCATTGTGCGCTCGGATGGTTCTACCCGTACGGTCTTACAGTTGGGGGATGTGGAGCGAAATGCCTCAGGTGAACCGCAACGCATGACCGGTACCGTGCAAGATGTGACAGACTTGAAGCGGACCCAGGAAAACTTGGATCTGGCCAAATATATTTTGGATACCACCAGTGATGCCGTCATTATTACCGATGTCAATAACCGAATTATCGATGTAAACCGAGCTTATACACAGATCACCGGTTTTTCCCGTACTGAGGTGATGGGGGAAAATCCGCAAGTGGTGCATAGCGGTGATCAGGGTGAAGAGATTTATGCCCGGATCTGGCAATCGATTTTGCAAGAGGGTCATTGGTCAGGAGAGGTCTGGGAGCGACGCAAAGATGGTGAGCTCTTTCCTAAATGGATGACCATGCGGCGTATGCTCAATGAGTATGGTGAGACCGCCTTTTTTGTTGGGGTTTTTGTGGATATCAGTACACAAAAAGCCACAGAAGAGCAGTTGGAACGGTTGGCCTATTATGATCCTTTGACCAAACTGCCTAACCGGGCTCTCTTTCAAGAGCGTTTGACCCAGGCTATTGCAACGGCTAAGCGTTATGACCGCTATGTTGGGGTTTTGTTACTGGATCTCAACCGTTTTAAGTTGATTAACGAAACCTATGGACATGGGGTCGGAGATGCCCTGCTTACTCAGGTTGCTGAACGCATACAAGAACGTCTAAGGGAATCTGATATCGTTGCCCGTATTAATGCAGATACCTTTGCAGTCACCCTATCTGACCTTAACCAAGAGGCTGAGGTCACAGGGGTGGCAAATATGTTGCTCAAACAGTTTACGACCCCTTTTCACGTTGAAACGCATGAGTTTATGGTGCGTACGGCCATGGGTATTGCCCTTTACCCCTCTGATGGTGGTGATGCAGAAACGCTGTTGCGCCATGTGGAAAATGCACTGGGGCAAGCCAAGAAACAAGGCGCGAACAGCTACCGCTTTTATTCGGTGGAGATGTCCAACAGCAGCAATCAGCGTCTGGCCCTTGAGCAGGAGATGCATACAGCACTGGTACAGCAGGATTTTGTGCTGCATTACCAGCCTAAGGTTGATCTGCGCCGGGGGGTTGTTACTGGGGTGGAGTCACTTATTCGTTGGCAGCACGGATCAAAAGGGATGATCTCCCCCGCCCAGTTTATTCCGGTGGCAGAGGAGACGGGTTTAATTGTTCCCATGGGGCAGTGGATTCTGGAAACAGCATGCGCCCAAGCAAAAGAGATCTCTCAACAACTCGATCAACCGTTTACCGTTGCCGTCAATCTATCGGCTCGTCAATTTCAACAACGTAATCTTGTTGATAGCATTGCTGAAGTTTTAAAACAGAGCCGTATTGATCCAGCTATGTTGGAGCTGGAGATTACGGAAAGTATGATGATGGGCAATGTGGAAAAAAGTATAGAAACTCTGGTGGCCATACGGGACATGGGGGTGGCACTGGCTATTGATGACTTTGGTACAGGTTACTCCTCTCTGAGTTATCTCAAGCGTTTTCCTATTAATACCCTGAAAATTGACCAATCCTTTGTTCGTGATCTGGCAGAAGATTCAGGCGATGCTGCTATTGTGTCGGCGATTATCTCTATGGCCCAAGATCTTAATTTACATGTGGTGGCAGAAGGGGCTGAAAACCCTGAGCAAGTACAGTTTTTAAAAAAACGGGGGTGCGAGACGGTGCAGGGCTACTTCTTTAGCCGTCCTCTACCAAAAAACCAGTTGCAGACATTTTTGGCCGATCCTGACGCCGTTACTATGCCAACGGATGCACATCCCCTAATCTAGTTGAATGGATGGTGCGCAATAAAAGAATTTTTCCTCAACAAACCATGTTAATGGTTGGAACTTTTCTCATCAACGCGTACTATAACCCTGCTCGATTTTATGTCGGGTATGAGGGTGTATAAGGTACAGTTTAGGCTGTGCATCATGCCTATGTGGTTGCTTCGCACGCATGGGTTAATATATATATGTATATGGCGTTTTTCTGATTCTTCTTTAAAGAGGAGGAAAACGTGGTATTACCTGAGGTCAACACCCTTTCGTCATGGGTTGTATGATCTATGCCTCCATATCATGTACTGCAATGTGAAAAGTGGATGTTTCCTGCCATGAAAAACTTGAAATATCTCATCTTGATGTTTGCCCTGTTGAGCACCCCCATGGTGCCTGCGACCGCGGGACAGAAGGATGTGGCGGTGAAGCTGCAACAGAGTGCCGCAAATGGTGATCTGAATGGGCTGAAAGCTGCGCTTAAGATGGATGCCTCTATGGTAGACCATCAAAGCCGTAACGGGATGACACCGCTTATGTGGGCCAGTCAGGAAGGGCACGCAGAAGTGGCTAAATTCCTGATCGCCAGCGGGGCAAATGTTAATGCGGATTTTGACGATGGCATGAGCTCTCCCTTGATGCTTGCCGTTGAAGGTTTGCATAAAGAGGTGGTGAAAGTTCTGCTTAAAAATGGAGCAGATGCCAATTTCCGTCCCCGCTCAGGTTCACGCCCTTTGCTCAGGCTTTCTCGCTTTCGCTTGGCCGATTGGGATAGCCGCCGCCGTTCTCAAGTCATTGTTAATCTACTGCTGACCAACGGTGCAGACATCAATGTTCGGGATAAAAAAGACCGCACCCCCTTGATCCTTGCAGCACAGACGGGTAACCCTGAACTGGTGGCCTTTTTATTGAATAAAGGGGCAGAGGTTAACTTTCGGGATAAATTTGGTCAGACCGCTTTGATGCGTGCGTCTGAAAAGGGTTATCACAATATTGTGCATCAGTTGTTGGCCAATGGCTCCAAGCCCGGTCGTAATGCAGCGTGTGGCTGTACGGCCCTGCATATTGCGGCTGAAAATGGCTATGCCCGTATCATCAAACTGCTGATTAAGTATAAGGCCCCCATTGATGAGCAGGAAGAAGATGGCTGGACCGCACTGATGTTGGCTGCACGTAACAACCATGCTGAGGTTGTGCATATGCTTCTAGGGGCGGGTGCAGATGTTACCTTAAAAGATATCGATGGTTTTGATGCTGCGGCGATGGCGGCTAACATGGGGCATAAGGATATTGTTCAAATTCTTAAAAAGTAGCCATCCCCAGTTGTAAAAATAGTGAGATAAAAAAAACCCCGACATGGCTCGGGGTTTTTTGCATTTGTAAGCGTTGAGTCGCTTAGACCTATGCTTGGTTGTGGTACTGAGGCTCTGCTTGCTTTATGTTAAGGGGTTTAGTGATTTGACCACCCTTTGTGGGGAAGATGTGCATGTTTAAAAAATGGTTCCTTACACTCATTGTGCTGACCATGGTTCCCTTGGCCAACGCTTCTCAACCCCGTCCTGTGGCCTGGATTATTACACAAAGCAGTTATCAGACCTCTGGGCTCTCCCAGCTCTCCAAACAAGGGGAGGATCTGCAACAGGCCCTTCAAAAGCTGGGATATCTTGTTACCCGTAAACAGGATCTGGGTCACGCTTCACTGGCCAAGGCGTTAGAAGCATTTGCACAGGCTGCCAAAAAAAAGTCAGGCTCTATACTCTACTATATGGGACACGCCATGCAGTATCAGGGCGAAAACTACCTGATACCTGTTGATGTTGTTGTTGCCCACGGGCATCAACTGCCATCAAAAGGCTTGGCTGTCGATCCGCTGTTAAAAGCGCTGGATGATGCAGAGGGGCCCAAACTGGTGGTCTTGGATAGCCACTGGGCTAATCCCTTCGCTCGCTTTTTTCGTGTTAAAGAACCTGGTCTTGCGCATATGCGTGCCCCGTTTAATGGTGTGGTTGCCTTTGCGGCGGCACCCAATCAGGGCGCTCCAAAAAACCAGCAACAACCCAGCCTGTATACACAGGGGTTTGTATCACAACTTGGCCAGCAGGCAACTCTTTCAGAGTTGTTAATGGCTGTGCGCCGTGGTGTTGTTAACGCTGCGGGTAAAAAACAGGTGCCTTGGAGTGCCTCTGAGCTTTTGGCCCCTATGCCTTTTCAACTGATCAAAGATGAACAGGTTGGCACAACCGCTGTCTCTGAGCAGGTGGAGGCCGAAAGCCCATCTTCTCCATTGGTTGAGAAAAAGCATGCACAGAAAATAGATAACGTTGTTGAGGTGCCAAAAAGGAGTATGGGCATGCAAAGTCTGCCCATTCAGGTTGATCCCATTACGGGTTTGGAATTTGTTTTTATTCCTGGCGGCTGTCTACAACAGCCTGTCGATGGGGAAAAAGAGAAAAAAGAGTGTGTCACTGGGTTCTGGTTAAGCCGATATGAGATTACCAATGAAGCGTATTTGCGCTTTCAACCGACCCACCGCAGTGGTTACTATAAGGGATGGTCGTTAAATAGTTTGCGGCAACCCGCTGTTAACCTCTCTCTCATTCAGGCTCAAAAATTTGCCCAATGGCTTTCCCTGCCCGAGGTCCAACGACCCAAGTTTACGCTCCCCACCCAGTTGCAGTGGCGTTATGCGGCCCAACAAGGTGAGAGTATACGTATGGCCGATCTAGATCAGGGCCGCTGTGCCAATGCCAACTTACGCAGCAGTACCATACGTACACTGCCCAACAAACCATGGGTCCAAAAACCTCTAAAAAAACGGGTGGTATGCCGTAATGGTCTCTATGGATCTGGAGTTGTTGGACGTTTTGGTCCGGACCGCATGGGGTTATGGGATATGGTGGGTAACGTCCGCGAGTGGGTGACGGCTTCAGAACAGGCCACAGCGACGACAGCGGTTGTGCAGGGCGGTGGCTGGCAAGATCATAGTGCGCACTATAGCGATGCTCAATCCATTGTTTTGAGTAAGGATGAAGGCTATGAGGATGTCGGTTTCAGGTTGGTAATGCAGCCTTAGTTAGATCGATTGGTTCGACCAAAAAAGGCAGCCTAAACAGGCTGCCTTTTTTAGTGAGTTTAATCCCCTGGAGGGGCGTCGGGAATTTTGAGTGGATCTATTAAAGAGGGCATGCGCATGGTGAACTGTGAACCCTCTCCAGGCTCTGAGGTGCAATGCAGCTCTCCGCCCAGTTTATTGACCACCAGATCATAACAGACATAGAGACCAAGCCCAGTGCCACCCTGATTACGTCGCGTGGTGAAAAAGGGCTCAAAAATACGTTCGGCGGTTTCGCTTGGCATACCTGCGCCATCATCCGCAAATAACATCTCCAGGCTGCCATCTTCGGCCACTTGAAGATGAAGTTGAATCAACCCCGATTTTTTGCCGTTGTCATAGGCGTGTATCAAACTGTTAATCAGAAGATTGGTCACCACCTGCTCCAGTACACCAGGAATACCCCTGAACTGGAGTTTATCTTCGCATTGAATACGGACACCCACTGGGGTGTTTTTAAAGTTACTGTGTAGGCTGCCTACCACATCATCTACCGCTTGGTAGACATAAAAGGTACGGACATCCAGTGAGGCTTGGTCGGCTGAGGTGCGTTTAAAGCGGGTGATCATGTTGGCCGAACGGTTTAGATTTTTCTCGGTGAGCGCGGTCGCTTCATCCATGACCTTTAGCTTATCCAAGAGCTCCTGCTCATCAACCTCATCCTGCTCCAATAAAGCATGGAGCTCATCAAGCTGATTACGTATTTGCGAGGCAGCCCCAACAGCCACGCCAATAGGGGTGTTGATCTCATGGGTAAAGCCAGCAACCAAACGACCCAAGGAAGCCATTTTTTCGGTTTGAACCAGCTCTTTTCGAGCAATATCCAGCTGTTCAAGTTGATCTTCACTGGTACAGCGTGCTGTCTGATCTTTATAGCGTTTTTGGGCAATAACCAAAGCGACCATAAAAATAACAAAGACCACCATTGAGTAGAGAATGAGTATGCTGTTTTGCAGATGGCTGAAGATCGTATCCAGCTCTTTCTGGGGGACATGTGAAATGACTTTCCAGTGGTAGGCCCGCTCCAGAAGTTTGCCTCGGCTTGGGGTGTTTAATGTGGAAGGGCCTGTGGCACTGACAATACTCTTCTTCTCAAGAGGGTAGATGGTGTCAAACAGGAACAGGCCCTTACCCCCTACAATTTTATTACTGTCTTTTAGGCGCATAACACTCCACGCCACAGGGTAGGATTCGCCAATGTGGTGTTTATGCCGGTCGGTAAACATAAAACCCCAGGCTTCTTCTGGGGTGGGGCCCACCAGCCAGTAGCCATCTTGATTCACCATCATGGGGTGGCCATAAACCCCCTGTCCTGAGACGGTAAACCGGTCAAGAAGGTTCTGGGCTAAGTAATTAAGCAGCACAATACCGCGTTTTTGCCCTTGGCGGTCATAAATAGGCGTACCGATACGCAACATGGGTTTAAACGGCTCTTCGACCTTGCCATGTTCGACGTTAAGATCCATGGGTGAGAAAAAAACCTCCCCACGGTTTAAAGCAAAAGTGTCACGAAAGTAGTAGCGTTGCCGTTTGTTTTGTAGCTCTTGACGGGGCACGATCCGGGCATGATTACCCGCAAAGTTGACCCGAATGGTCTCTTCCCCACGGTTATCGATAAAGCGGATTTGATCATAGACCTTTTTAGATTGAGAAAAACTCTGAAACAGACGGTTAATGCGTGCCCGGTTGGCCGCACTTGGGTCATCCAAAAAATCTCCTAAGGCATCTAAGTTAACCAGAAGATCCAGGTCGGTATAGGTGCTCTTAAGGTCTGCAACCACCAGTTTACGCAGGGCTTGAACCTCTTCTCTGGCGTGGGTTTCAATGAGCGCAATACGGTCTAGCTTGTCCAGCTTATAAAGAAAAAAGGTCAGTAAGGATACCGCCAGCAGCAAAGGAAAAAGGATACCAATAAAGGTAACAATGCGGGGTTTGGGTTTGGGTTGCATCTTCTAACCTTTATTCCTGAACCGGTTGTTTTTTTATGGTTCTAATCAGTATTCGAGCAGGGTGCATGGCTGACCATTGATCGGCTTCCAGTGGTAAAGCCGCACCGGATAAGACCGCTGCTATGGTATGCCCCAAAAGAGGGGCGGTCAACAAACCTCGGGAACCTAAGCCGCCCACCATATATAGCTCAGGAACATAAGGGGCGGGTTGGGCGGCAGGGGCTCGTTTACCTTGGTACAGTTTAGCATAAACTTGGCGGTACTCCGATGCATTAGGTAGTGGCCCAACCAGGGGTAAATGATCCCTAACTACAGCCCGCAGTGCCGCACGCCCAGTCAGAGCAGGTTGTGCCCACTCTGTCCCTAGTTCTGGTAAAATATCCTGCAACTGCTGCCAAACATGTTGGTGGCCATCTGCCGTGCAGTTAGACCATTGGGGGTCGGTAAGGTCATCCCAAGGTTTATAGGTTGACCCTAAAACCTGCTTAGTTTCCCCATGTTCATCCGTATATGCAGGGGTTAGGTAACCACCAAAAACCAGTGAGTGGTGGTTCATATCCTGGGCACTGGATGTCATAATACTGAGCTGCCCCTGTATGGCATCATTGGGAATTTCGGCATCTGGGTAGAGTAGGGGGGCGTGGGCTCCTGTTGTGATAATGGTGGCATCAAAAGGTCCATGGGTGTGGCCGTGGCTAGCCAGTTGCCACCCCTCCTGTTGCTGCTGGAGGGCCGTTATCTCCGTGTTGTAGTGTACATCAATGCCACTTAACAGTGCTTCACAGAGGGCTGCGGGATTTAAACAGCAGGCTCGGCCATGCCATAACCCCCCTTTGGGGAGCGAAATGCCGAGTTTTTCACTGGCCTGCGAGGCCTCCATCCACTGTGCGTGGGCTGCGGGCCAACCGCTGTGGCTTAAGGCCCGCTTCATGCGTTGGACCTCGGCATCACTTTCCGCCATATGGAACAGTCCCTCACCTGGGTGGCGAATGGCGGGAAAGTGTTGTACCAGCTGGTCATACAGTGCCAACGCATGAAAGTAGGCTGCGGAATGGAAGCTGCCATCAATGCTAACCCCGGCGGTTAGACGGGGATTGAATAAGCCCGATGGATTACCTGATGCCTCTGCACCCGCATGGCCGTGGCGTTCAAAAACAGTGGGTTTAATGCCCACCTGTTGACAAGCATATGCGGTCGCAGCCCCGGCGATGCCTGCACCAATAATGGCAACCTGTTTAATGGGGGCTTTGGGTGTCGGTGGAATAAACCAACTGGGAATGGTCGCTTTACTGGGGTTGGGGAGTGGCGCTTTGCGCACCATCGTGGCCCGTAAGCACTCCCGTTTTTCTGCAAAACCTGGAGCTTTGTTAATTTCAAAACCGTGGGTTGTTAATGATTTTTTGACCGGTGCTGCAACTGTAAATGAGGCAATACGGGTTCCGGCGTCACTTAAACGGGCGACCTGTTTAAAAACAGCTTCACTCCACATCTGTGGATTACGGCTGGGGGCAAAGCCGTCCAGATACCAAGCATCCACGGTGGCATGTAGCTGGCTTAGCATAAGCTCGACGGGGCCAAAGAGTAGGGTCAACGTTAGGCGTCCATCCCGTAACGATCGGTGATGAAAGCCAGGTGTTGTTTCTGGCCAAACCTCAATCAATTGGGTGGAGAGTTCTTGGAGTTTGGTAAAGGGAGCATGGGCTTGGGCCAGCGCAGCCCTATCCATGGGGTAACCTTCGACGGAAATGTAGTGTAAACGGGCATCTGCTGGGGCGGTTTGTAGCCAAAGGTGAGCCGTTAGCAGAAAGTTAAGGCCAGTACCAAAACCTGTTTCTGCCAGCGTAAAAAGCGTACCTTCCTGCCAGCAAGCAGGGGCCTGTATACCTTCTAAAAAGACATATTCTGACTCTTCTATCCCCTGTTCAGGCTTATAGTAGATATCATCAAAACGTGGACTGTAGGGGGTTGTTTCGTTATGCCACTGTAGGGTAGCACGGCCAATGCCGGAGGTCAGTGGCTCATCGTGTACAGTCATGGTCGTCCCTTAGCCAAAAAATGCATATGCTATTATTCCACAGCTGGGGTGCGAGACAAGTGTTCAATACGGTCTCTGTGGGCAATATAGAGTGTTGCGGCGAGAATAATAGCGGCACCGATCCAGGTAAACAGCGAGGTTGGTTCGCCAAAAATCATCATACCGTAGCCACTGGCAAAAAAGAGCCGTGTATAGTCAAAAGGGGTAATGGCCGTGGCTTCACCGGCGGCATAAGCGCGGACCATCATGGCTGAGGCCAAGGTGGCAATGGCACTGGCGAGTGCCAACAACAGTAAGGTCTCTACCGTGGGCCAGCGCCATACCCATAATGCCAAAGGCATAGAGAGTAGTGTGGAGGCGATGCTATAACGTCCGACGATGGTAAATGTAGCTTCTGTTGTTGCCATGCTTTTAATCAGCACCCGAACGCCTGCGATCAAAAATGGACTGATAATGGCCGCCAGTAGGTCAGGATTAAAAGGGGCTGTACCAGGGCGTAGCATCACCAGCACGCCAATAAAGCCCATAGCGGTGGCGCTCCAACGTCGCCAGTGCACCTTCTCCCCTAAAAACAGCACTGCAAGAGGAATCATAAACAGGGGGTTGGTAAAGGAGAGCGCTGTGACATCGGCCAAAGGTAGGTTGGCGTAAGCATAAAAGGTGGTGGTCATGGCAAAAATGCCCACCAACGCCCGCAAATTGTGGATGCCCTGCCGTTGGGTGCGTAAAATGGCCCCGCGGTTCCTTAAAAGAAGTGGGCTTAGTAGAATCAAGCCAAACAGGCAGCGGAAAAAGACAATCTGTAGGGCGTGCAGGTCACTACCTGTCCATTTAACAATGGCCCCGACGGTGGAAAAAAAGAGACCAGAAGTCACCAGCCACAATGCCCCCCTGACATTGGGGGTGAGATGATCAACCAAATAGTTGGATACATGGGTGTGTAGGGACATGAGCACCGTTCTCATAAAAAACATGGCTGCTACCATACGCATCCAGTGGCTTTAAAACAAAGAATACCTGGATAAAGGGAGGGGGAAGCTTGTCCATTACACTCATTTTGGGGGGGGCTCGGTCGGGAAAAACAGCGATGGCGGAGCAGTGGGCTGTGCAGAGCGGCCAACAGGTTGTGATGATCGCCACAGCGCGTAATGAAGATGGGGAGATGGATCAACGCATTGCACGGCACCGTGCCATGCGCCCTGACCACTGGCTAACGGTTGAAGAACCCGTGCATCTCGCGGCAATCCTTAAAAAACATGCAACCCCTGAGCGTTACCTGTTGGTGGATTGTTTAACCCTATGGATAACCAACCTGCTGTTGGCGGATGAAACAGGTGAGGTGTTGGCTGCAGAAAAAGAAGCGCTTTTAAAGGGGTTGGCAGAACTGCCAGGGGAGGTGGTTCTGGTCAGTAATGAGACCGGTTTAGGGGTTGTGCCTATGGGGGCGCTTACCCGACGTTATGTGGATGAGGCCGGTTGGCTGCACCAAGCTGTGGCCAAACAGGCCGAACGTGTCGTTATGTGTGTGGCTGGTTTACCCATGGTGTTGAAAGGTCAACTTACTTCATGAACAGTGTGGGCACCTATCTCTTGGCCGCCATCGCTGAGATTGCGGGCTGTTTTGCGTTTTGGGCATGGTTGCGTTTAGGCCGATCAATCTACTGGCTACTGCCTGGTGGGATCTCTCTGCTTCTCTTTGCATGGTTATTGACCCGTGTTGAAGCCGATTTTGCCGGCCGTGCCTACGCCGCCTATGGTGGAATTTACATTGTGACCTCTTTGTTATGGATGTGGACCGTCGAGGGGGTGCGCCCGGATTTTTGGGATGGTACAGGGGCGGTGCTTTGTGTCGTGGGTGCGCTGCTGATTCTCTTTGGTCCAAGAGCTCTTTGATTTTTTGTAGGGAGGCCATTTTTGGGGATATATTATTTAACCTATGTTAAGTGATGGAGGTTTTGGCGCAGCTAAGTCGGTTTGAACAGGCCTAAGTAGATGAAGATTATATATATGAACATAACATTAACAGGTAATAGTGATATCGTTTGTAAGAATGTTTAATATTTTTCCAGAGAATATATAAGTCATTGAATAATAAGAGTAAAGTTGACTTCATCGGTTCTATTTGTTACTCTCAAGCTGTGAAATCCTGCAAAACAGTGCTTGGTGTTATTGCTGTTTGCCCTGACAATTTGAGAGGGGGTAGGCCATGTATGCTCAACGATGGATCACACACATAACTAAAATAGGGGTGATGGTCATCACGGTGTGCTTATATGGCATAACGCCAGGGTGGGCGACCGTAGATATGAGTCTGCGTTCACAACATGCACCTTCTACGGCTGACCACACTACATTTAAAGTGTTGGAAGGTCCTTTTAAGGTTGGGCCAGATGTTACAAAGGCCTGTTTAACCTGTCATAGCAAGGCTTCTCATCAGCTTATGAAAACGACCCATTGGACTTGGGCTTTTGAAAATGAACTGACAGGTCAGACGCTGGGTAAAAAACATGTGGTCAACAACTTTTGTGTGGCCACAGCGACCAATTGGCCCCGTTGTACCAGTTGCCATATTGGTTATGGATGGAAAAATGCCAATTTTGATCTGGGTAATCAGAACTTGGTGGATTGTTTGGTCTGTCATGATACGACAGGGACGTACAAAAAATTTCCCACCGGTGCGGGGCATCCCACCTATACACCCAAAGTGTTTCCACCTAAGTCAAAAAAAATCTGGCAACCGGTGGATCTTGTAAAGGTGGCCAAAGGTGTGGGCAACCCTAAAAGGTCCAATTGTGGGGCTTGTCACTTCTATGGTGGTGGTGGTAATGGGGTGAAGCATGGGGATTTAGACTCCAGCATGAGCAATCCGCAAAAAGCGTTGGATGTGCATATGGGGACCGATGGTTTGAACTTCACCTGTCAAACCTGCCACACAACGGGTGGCCATAAGGTAACGGGTTCTCGTTACCAGATGAATGCAGTCGACAAAGTGGGTATTGATGTCCCAGGTAAGACAGACTTTACGCGGGCCAGTTGTGAGTCATGCCATGGTATGACGCCTCATCCACAGAATAACCATCCCAAACTCAACGATCATACCGATAAGGTTGCGTGCCAAACCTGCCATGTACCCACCTATGCACGGGGTGGGCGCAAAACTAAAATGTGGTGGGACTGGTCAACCGCAGGTAAGGGCAAAAAGGTTAAAAAGGATGCCGACGGCTACGCGGTTTATCACCCCAAAAAAGGGGATTTTATCTGGCAGGCTAATGTGGTGCCTGAGTACTACTGGTTTGATGGTCAGATCACATACCAAATGTTAGAAGAGAAGATCGATCCTTCTGGGGTGGTGGATATCAACACCTTTGGTGGCGGTCCTGACCATGCTGATTCCCGCATTTGGCCCTTTAAAGTCATGCGCGGTAAGCAGCCTTATGATGCCGAGCAGAATATTCTCGCGGTACCCCATCTGTTTGGTAAGGATAAAAGTGCTTATTGGAAGAGCTATGACTGGGATAAAGCCATTGAGGTTGGACTGAAAGCTCGAGGCATAACCTATAGTGGCAAGCACGACTGGGTTGAGACACAGTATTTCTGGCCGATCACCCATATGGTGGCCCCTAAAGAGCAAGCGGTGGAGTGTAATGCGTGTCATACAAAAGAGGGGCGGTTAGAGGCGCTTAGCGGCTTCTATATGCCTGGGCGAGATAGTTTCCCCTGGCTCTCAAAATTGGGTTGGTATGGTGCATTGGTTGCTCTTATCGGGGTTACCTTACATGGGTTGGTGCGCATAATTTCCAGTAGTCGTAAAGGTTAGGGGAGGTGCATGATGAAAACCCGTGAGTTGGTTTTTTCCCGTTTTGAACGGTTTTGGCACTGGTTTCAGGCGATCCTGATCATAGGTTTGATGATCACTGGTTTTGAGGTTAATGGTGCTTACACCTTGTTTGGTTATGAAAAAGCAGCGGATTATCACCGCATGGTTGCCTGGGTGTTGATTTGGTTGTGGGTGTTTGCCATTTTTTGGCACTTGATTACGGGGGAGTGGAAACAGTATGTCCCAACGACTGAGCGGTTGTTTGCGGTGATGAAGTACTACTCAGTAGGGATTTTTGACCACTCCATACCTCACCCTTACAAAAAGACCAAACGGTTTAAACACAACCCTTTGCAGCGTATTGCCTACTCGGTGTTTAACATAGCGATCTCTCCCATCATCTGGATCAGTGGGCTGCTTTATATGTACTACAACGATTGGCCCGCCAGTTGGGGGTTAACATTAGGGGATGTGGCCCTGGTACATGTTGCTGCAGCCTTTGCCATGTTGATCTTCTTTGTTATGCATCTATATATGGCCTTTACGGGCCATCCTCCCATGCAGTATGTAAAAGCTATGATCACTGGTTATGATGATGTGTACAGTGATCAACACGGTGCACAAAAATAGTTCGCACAGAACAGATCATGTAAAAAAGGCGTCCTTTGGGGCGCCTTTTTTACATCTGTGATATTAAGCGTAATGAACCCTTTTTTTGTTCAGTTTTTACAGGGGCCAACGCGTTATTACGGCGGAGGAAAATATTTTTTTCCCCTATTTGTGCATTCGGTTGTTTGAAACATTTTGTTACTGTCATAGAATATATATAGGCACCCATACAAAATGATTATCTGAAGTGGATGAGCTCTGTAGGGAGGTTGTTATGACGACCGATACAGCGCTATTGTCAGGATCTGCCCCAGTAGCAGAACTGCAAAAGGCACTTATGCAAGTGGATCGTGTTTCTGCACGATCGATTTTGCACACCTTTGCGCAGCACAATAGCCCCACAACCGTTGTGGAATCTCTGTTGGTCCCTGTGCTAGAAGAGATTGGACAAGGTTGGGAGGTGGGGGATGTTGCGCTCTCTCAAGTCTATATGAGTGGTCAAGTCTGTGAAGAACTTGCCAACGGTCTGCAGTGGGATAACCAAGAAAAACCCTGGCCCCAACCGGCTATGGCCATTTGTGTGCTGGAAGATTTTCATATGTTGGGTAAGCAGATGGTCTATAGCGCCCTAAAGGCCAGTGGTTATGATCTGCATGACTATGGTCGTATGGATCTGAAGGGCTTGGTGCCACGTATTAAGCAAGATGGTATTTCTGTCATGCTGGTCTCAGCACTGATGTTGCGTTCAGCCCTACGGGTGGCGGATTTGCGGGCAAAGCTTAATGAAGAAGGTTTATCGGTGCGTATTGTTGTTGGGGGGGCGCCATTTAGGTTTGATGATCAGTTATGGCAAGAGGTGGGGGCCGATGCCATGGCACGCAACACCGCTGAGGCGTTGCAGATGGTAAGGAGCTTATCATGAACCCTGCTCCCATGACTTCTATGCAGCGTGTGCTTACCACTCTGGGTCATCAGGAACCAGACCGGGTCCCGCTTTTTTTACTGTTTACCATTACGGGTGCCAAAGAGTTGGGCACCTCGATCAAAGACTATTTTTCCGATGCGGCTATGGTTGCTAAAGGGCAACTTAAGCTTCTTGAAAAATATGACAATGATTGTCTGTATGGCTTTCATTATGCGGCGATCGAAACCCAAGCCTGGGGTGGGGATGTCATTTGGTTTGAGGATGGCCCCCCCAATGCAGGACGCCCGGTGATTACCCGCCCGGAGGATATTGATCATCTTCATGTCCCTGACATTCCTAAGAGCCCCGATCTGCAGCGGGTGCTTGAGAGCCAAAGGCGGATGAAGCAGGCTGTGGGAGATACGGTTCCGATTATTGGTGTGGCGATCTCCCCTTTTTCACTGCCGGTTATGCAGATGGGGTTTGGTCCTTACCTTGAACTTATCTATACAGACCGTACACGTTTTCAAAAGTTAATGGCGCTCAATGAGGCGTTTAGCATCGCCTGGGCCAATGCGCAATTGGAAGCAGGTGCCACAGCCATTTGCTACTTTGACCCCGTATCTTCTACCACCAACATACCTGCAGATCTCTACAAAGAGACCGGTTATGAGGTCGCTAAACGTACCTTGGCCTCTATTCAGGGTCCAACGGCGACGCATTTTGCTTCGGGTAATGCCCTGGAGATTGTGGATCAAGTGGCCCAAACCGGTACTGCTGTTATGGGGATAAGCAGTGCGGAAGATTTGGATCAATTAAAATCATCTTGCCGTGGAAAATTAAGCCTGTTGGGCAATCTTAACGGTGTCAGTATGCGCCGTTGGAGCGCAGAAATGACAGAGCATGCGGTGAAGGAGGTCATCCGCAAGGCTGCACCAGGTGGGGGGTTTATTCTCTCGGATAACCACGGTGAGATCCCTTGGCAGGTTCCCCATGAAGTACTGCAAGGTGTGCGGGATGCTCTGAATAAGTGGGGTCGCTACCCATTAGATTGGGTGGAGGCTGAAGCATGAGCGAACCTCTTAACATTTGGGTTTGCCAGTATCTGGTACGGGAGGTGGAACTGGCCTTGGAAAACCGTAAGGATGTGGTGATCCATAGCTATCCTGCCAATTGTGATAAACCCACATTGGAAGAAGGCCCCTGGCTAGATGCCATGCTCGAGCAGCCTAAACGTACCATGATTGTAGAAGGGGGATGCTTGGCTGCTCTGCATAAACGTTTAGAGGCAGGCAAGGTACGTGTTGGGGTACGAGATCTCTGTTTTGATCTTCTTGCAGGCCGGGAAACTTTAACCGAGCCTTTAAAAAATGGGGCGCACCTGTTAACCCCCGGTATGTTGCCCCACTGGAAGCAAAAAGTTGTGCAATGGGGCTTTTCTCCCGACCAGCCAGAAGACTGCTTTGGTGGGCAAACCCATGAGTTGTTGTTGCTCGATAGTGGTGCGGATGTTCATGCCCAGACGCATCTACAGGCTTTATCGGCGTATACAGGGATCCCTGCGCGTACCTTGCCTGTTGGTATCGCCATGTTTAGGGCACACCTAGAATCACGTATTCATGCCCACCATTTGGCCAACTGCAACAGCAGCCTTAAACAGCAGGAGCGTGCTTTGGCTGATGCTGCCATGGTGGCGCAGTTGGCCGGGCAGATAACAGGATTTGCCGCGGAAGAGCATGTGATCCAGGGGGTGATGGATCTGTTTCAAATGTTATGTGCGCCGCAAGCGGTTGCCTTACTTGCAAAAGGTCAACAGACCCCACAGAAATGGCATCACCAAAACATGGGTATGGATGATCTGGCCCTAGAAGCGATGGTGCAGCCGTTGGAAGCAGTGACAGAGAGTGCGCCGTTTGAAGATGGTTTTACACTTTGCCTGAACCATCAAGGACAGACGTTGGGGGTGCTGGCAGTTGTTGGGCTGGCTTTTCCTCACCAACGAGACCGTTATTTAAACCAAGGGTTACAGTTGGCCCCTGTGGCGGGGTTAGCACTGGCCAATGCCCGTTTGTTAAGGGCGCGAGAGCAGGATGCAAGCCAAATTCGTGCACTAAACCTAGATCTAAACCAGCGTGTGGCCGAGTTAAATGCGGCCAATGAAGAGCTGGAGGCTTTTACGTACTCTGTCTCACATGATTTACGTGGGCCTCTGCGTGCGATTGATGGATTTAGTGCCGCACTGGTCCAAGATTTAGGGGATGCGTTAGAGCCGACCCCCAAACATTTTTTAGACCGGGTTAGGGCAGGGGCTGTTCGCATGGGGCAGTTGATTGATGATCTGCTCAAGCTATCGCGTTCCACCCGCGGTGAGCTGCAAAGAGAGTGCTGTGATCTATCGGCCATTGCTCATGAGGTCTTGGAGGGGTGCCAAGCCAAGGAGCCCGAGCGGCAGGTTAAGATTCAGGTTGAGGATGCACTGACTGTGGAGGCCGACCCCCGCTTTGTGCGGGTGGTGTTAGAGAATCTTTTGGGCAATGCATGGAAGTATACGGGGCAAAAAGATCATGCACACATCTCCGTTACGAAACAGGCGGGAAGGGTTGTGATTCAGGATAACGGAGCTGGATTTGATATGGCGTATGCTCAACGTCTTTTCCAGCCCTTTCAGCGCTTACACAACGATCAAGAATTTGAAGGTAGCGGTATCGGTTTAAGCACGGTTAAAAGAATTATTCAACGCCATGGTGGGACCATAGAAGCAACGGCAAAACCCGGAGAAGGTGCCCGTTTTAGTTTGACCTTTGGAGAGGACATATCATGAAACCCCCAACCCTGTTTTTGGTGGAGGATAACCCAGATGATGTTGAGTTAACCCTGCGTGTTTTTAAGAAGCAGGGGAGTAAGGTTCATGTGGAAGTTGCGACGGATGGAGCAGAGGCCATCCGCCGTTTAACAGACCCTACTTTGTTACACGCCGGAATTTGGCCTCCTCATGTGGTGTTGTTGGATCTGAACCTGCCTAAACTTTCTGGCATGGAGGTCTTGCAAAAAATCCGCGTCACGCCAGGGATTGAACATCTACCCGTTATCGTTTTAACCACATCCAATGATGCTTTGGAGTGTAAGCGCTGTTATGAACTGGGCGCATGTAGCTTTGTACGAAAACCGGTTGTTTATGAGGCCTTTGTAGAGGTCATTCGGCAGTTAGGAGTCTATTGGCTGGATATTAATATGCCGCCACCTTCCCAGGTTCAAGCCCATGGTTGAGAGCCTTCATTTATTGTTGGTGGATGATAACCCTGATGATGCCGAGCTGATTGTACTGGAGCTACAGCAGCAAGGCATGCATGTGCAATGGCAACGGGTGGAAGATGAAGCGGGATTGGATGATGCCTTAAAAAATCAGAATTTTGATGCTGTCATTTGTGATATCCGCATGCCCAGAATGACGGCGCACCTCTGTTTGGAAAAAGTCGGGCAGTGGGATAATAATCTTCCAGTTCTTATTATCTCCGGCACCGTACCTGAGACTGATGCCATTACATTGTTGGAAGCAGGTGCCCGGGATTTTCTCTCTAAAGACAACCTTACACGGTTACAGGTGGCTTTGCGGCGTGAGATCCTCGATGCCCGATCCCGCCGTGCCAAGGCGCTTGCTGAACAGCAGGTTAAAGAGCAGGAGTCAAACCTTCGTTCACTGTTTAATGCTATGGCAGAAGGTTTTTATGCGCTAGATCTGGATGGATGCTGCACCATCGCCAACCCGGCCTGTGCCCAGATATTGGGTTATGAAGATCCACAGCACCTGGTGGGTAAGCATATGCACCAACTTATTCATCCAAAAGATAAGGATGGAAAGCCTGTCTCTTCTTCACACTGTCCTATTTACCAAGCCATGATTGCTGGTGAGACCATTGAAGGGGGCGATCAAACCTTTTGGCGAGCAGATGGCCGTGCTTTTCCTGTCTCCTACCGGTCAGTTCCGCTTAGGGAAGAGGAGCGAGTGGTCGGTGCGGTGGTGACCTTTCGGGATATCACCGAGCAACGGGCAGCGGAACAGAAAATTATTCATAGTGAAGCCCACTATCGGAACCTGTTTGAAAACTCTCCCATCTCTTTATGGGAAGAGGATTTTAGTACGGTTAAGCAGCACTTGGATGATTTGGCTTCACAGGGGATTACGGATTTGCCTGCCTATTTAATGGATAACCCTGACGTTGTCACCAGATGTGCCAAGATGGTACGTGTAAAAAATGTTAACCAAGCTACGCTTGAGCTGTTTGAGGCACCCAGTAAAGAGGGGTTGTATGAGAGCTTGGCGCATATTTTTAATGAAGAGAGTTTGGTGGTTTTTCGCCAAGAACTCATCGGTTTTTTAGAAGGAAAGCAGCTTTTTGAACGGGAGGCTGTGCAAAAGACTTTAAACGGGCAAACCTTATGGACACAAGTTCGCGCCTCTTTATCGGAAGAGTCTGAGGGATCTTGGGATAACGTACTGGTGACGGTGGTGGATTTGACCCAACGCAAAGAGGTTGAAGATGCTTTGGTACACGCCAAGGAGGAGGCTGAGCATGCCAACCGGTGTAAAAGCGAATTTTTAGCGACCATGAGTCATGAAATTCGTACACCAATGAATGCCATTTTAGGGACCTCTGAACTGTTATTAGAGACGGCGCTTAACCAAGATCAGCGCAGTTTTATGGATTTACTTAGTTCAGCAGGGGGGAACCTCCTACAGATTATCAATGATATTCTTGATATTTCAAAAATTGAAGCAGGCCACATGGAGTTGGAAACCACCTGTTTTTCTCCCAGGCAAGTGGTACGCGATGCACTCTCGATTGTCGAACATCGCAGTCAGGAAAAAGGGCTGCAACTGCTGCATTTTTTTGATGACACCGTCCCTTACCATTTAATGGGTGATCCCTCTCGCTTAAGGCAGGTCCTGATTAACTTTTTGGGTAATGCTGTAAAGTTTACCCATGAAGGGAGTATCTCTGTTTTGGTGCGCAGCCAAAACATGTCTAGTGATGAAAAAGTTGAATTATTGATCTCTGTGGTCGATACAGGTATTGGTATCCCACAGATCATGCAGGATAAAATATTTCAAGCATTTACACAGGCTGATGCCTCCATTACCCGGAAATATGGGGGCAGTGGCCTTGGCTTAGCCATTTCACAGCGTATTATTGGCTTGATGGGGGGTGCCCTGACCTTAAAGAGTCATGAAGAGGTGGGTAGCTCTTTTACACTACAGGTACCGATGCAGGTAGATCGACAAACGCCAGATCATGAAACCACATTGGCCCTAAGCAACAAGCGGGTTTTGGTCAAGCATGACCACCCCATTATTCATGACTACTACGAAAAAACTGTGCGGCATTTGGGGGGGGTGGCTCTATCAAGAGGGAATAGGCATCCACTGGAACATGATTTAGAGATGATCTACGGCCAAGATGGTCGTTTTCCCGATCTCTTATTAATTCATTATGATGGGGAAGATCTACAGAAGCTGCATGATACCTTACATCACATCCGTTTACGGCATGATGCAAACCGGCTGCCCATTATTTTAAGTGGTGCACTGCCTAAAACAGGATTGGATCTGTTTGATTCATTGAGCATTCATCTACAGCGTGCCCCCCATGAGTTGGATCTATTGATGGGCAGTTTGACAGAAGTGATGGGACAGGCATCCCAACAGATCAAAGAGCGTGAGGCTGAGCAGCTAAGTCAACCACTGCATCTATTGGTGGTGGATGACAGCGAAGATAATTTAAAGCTGATTCAAGCCTTTTTAAAGGGCTCTCCCCACCATTTAACCCTTGCACGCAATGGCCGTGAGGCGGTGGAGTTGGTGACAGTAGTAAGCCAGGAGCCTGTTGATATGATACTCATGGATGTGCAGATGCCGCAGATGGATGGTTATACAGCCACCCAGATTATTCGAGATTGGGAGCGTGAGCAGAAGCGAGCCCCTTTACCCATTTTAGCACTTACCGCCCATGCCATGAGGGAGCATGTGCAGATGTCCATGGAGGCTGGCTGTACCGCTCACTTAAGTAAACCTGTTCATAAAAAGAAGCTGCTTAAAGCCATACAACGTTATGGAAATAAGCAAGAGAGCTTCAGCTATATCCTTGAATAACGGCCTTGCTCTTAATGTAGTTGCCCACCCGCAGGTGGTATGATAGGTGGCGTTGTTGGAGGGGTCGAACCTTTGGGTTTTCCGGGTTGTGGTACAGCAGGTTCATCTTTAAGTGAAAAGGTAACGCCCCAGCCCACCTGGTTTACCCGTGTCATAATCAATTTACAGACGGCATGCAGTAGGGTGACATCCATATTCATGGTCATACCAGCCCCTTTTTTAGGGCGCAATGACAGCTCCAGAAGCTGATCTTTGGGGGTGAAGGATATGGTGTGAACCAAAATGGGCACTTCCCCTAAGGGCAGGGACTGGGACTGCTCTTGATATTTGGTTTTAAAATCAACTTTTTCATCAGCATTTTGCTGGGCAAAATCCAACATCATCTCTTCAGCCTCAGGTGTAGCTGCTGTAGCACCCCCGGTTGAATATTGCCGTAAAAATTTGAGGAAAGCCGGCCAGACACGGATAACGATATGACGTGTCAGCCAAAAACGGTATTCGTTGCTTTGTGAGTCGTTCAAACGCAGCAATAAACGATCTTCTTCTGCATCATAAGCGATGTTAAGTTGAAAGATTGCCGTGCTGTCGCTGGATGTATTCTCGTTCTCAGACATACCGTTGCCTTTGACCCGACTCTATAGGGGGTTAATTCAGGATAGATGCGGTATGTTAACGGGGAGCGGCGCCGGTTTCAACGGGCTACCCGAAAAACAAGAATAAAGCAGGTCCTGGTTAATAGATGCCTTTACTGTTGAAATAGCTACGGTACTCCATGTCTGAGCCAAGAATATGTTGGGAGAGCCAGGTTTTATTAAAGCTGAGTACATCAATCCCAACAGCAAACTCGCCTTTTTTGAACTCATCCGCAAATTCCACGACCTTTTTCACCATGGCTCTGTGCTCTTTTTTCTGAGCATCCAACCCTGGGTAGTTAATGTCAGCCATGGCGGCCTCTTCCCGTTTAAAGTGGGTTTCGGTAAAGGCGGTTAGTTCATCAATAATGGCATGGAGTTGATCGTTTTCAATGCCCTCTTTCATCCCCCGGTGGAGTTGGTTGGTTAAGTCGATCAATACCTTGTGGTCATCATCAAACTGTTTAACGCCCACACTCATATTATCCGACCATGGGAAGAAGGGACGTTGATCGTCACGATGTTCCGCGGTGAAACCTTGGTAGAGTTCGTTCAATAACCCAAACATACGATCACGGGTGTTATGGTATTGCTCCATTTGGGCCTCAATGGAGGCATGGTTCCCCTGGTTAATCTGGCGTACCATTTCACACCCCAGTGTATGGAGCTCCTGCTGTAACCCTTTTAGCTGCTCAAAGTAGGGGGTGCCATGGTAGAGGGCTGCCCCTTTGCCTTTAATCCACTTACCCAGATCTGTCTGTTCAGGGGTATCACACTGTTCAGGGTTTAACTCAATACGGCCATGAATGGCTTGTTCCAGCTCACCTTGGTTATGCAGGTAGTAATCCTTGATCGTCCGGACATTAAAGGGGGCTGCTCCAGTATCCAGTTCAATTTGAGCCACATAAAGTGCGTTTGACATACCTTGTAGGACTTGCCCCAAGCGGCCAAAGTGCGAAGCAGAACCGGCAAGGAAGTCTGCTGTTCGTTCGGCCTGCTGCATCTTGTCTTGAACGTCACTTGAGGTGTTCTGGGTATTGTCCATGGCTTGTAGGATGATCTGTACCGACTCCAGTGCGCTATCGCTATCGCTGGCGACTTGGCCCGCGGCCATCATGCCAGCGTTTGCCGAGTTGGACATCTTCTCCGTGCCTTCCGCAGTCTCTGTGGCGGATTGTGCAACCTCACGGGCAGCTTGGTCCAGGCTCTCTACATTTTCCGTGGCAGTTGTGGAGGCTGCGGTTACACCTTCCATAGAACCAGAAATATCACGGATGGTGTAGGTTTGGTTGTCTACCGATTCCGTAATGGTGAGGTTGGATTGATTAATACGCTCAATGCTGGCCGTAATTTGTGAATTAGCATCGGTGGCATTACGTGCGTGGGTTTGGATCTCATCAATACGCTCAGAGATCGTCTGAGTAGCCTCTTGGGTCTGGTGGGCAAGCTCTTTAACTTCGTTGGCGACAACCGCAAAGCCTTTACCCGCATCACCAGCACCCGCAGCTTCAATGGCCGCATTCAGTGCCAACATGTTGGTCTGTTCTGCAATATTGTTGATGATATCCACAACATTGCCAATTTCACGAGCCGAGTGGCTCAGCTGGCTCATGACCTGGGCCGCATTTTGAGCCCGTTGGTTGGCTTCATTCGATTCCTGGCTGGCGTTTTGACACCGCTCACGGACATCAGTGAGGGCACGAGTCATGGCGTAAATGGACTCGGCCACATGACCAACCGCATCATCTACCTGGGTCAGGCTACTTTTAACCGAGCCAATACGCATAAGCATATCATCAGAGGCGTGGGCAACACTGTTGACCCGTCCTGAGGCTTGTTCGGCCTCCTGGGCAATTAAAGCAATATCTGAAGAGAGCTGGTTAGAGGCGTCAGAAATGGCAGAGATCTTGTTGGTTGCGCTCTGCACTGCTTCTTGAACTTTAACAATCTCTTCATTAAGGCTGCCTGTTGAGGTCGTGACATTTTGTACCAAGCCATAGGAGGTCTCTGCATCGGCTTGAATATGATCACGAATACGCATGAGCTCACCTGCACCGGCTGTGACACTACCGGCATTCAGGCCAATCACACGCATCATGCTTACCAAAGATTTCGCCAGCAGGTTAACCGAGCGGGTTATTTCTGAAATCTCATCTTCATTTTTCGGTTGCTCAAGGGTTTGGGTCAGGTCCCCCTCTGCCATGAGCCGTAGTGTATGGTTAATCCGTTTAAGCGGTTTGGTGACCATACGGGTAACAATAGCTGCGACCAACATACCAATAATGGTTAAAAAGGTGAGGGCAAACCAAGTGATTTGCTTACCCTTTTTAATGGAGCCTGCCAGTTCATCCGTACCTTGGTTCATGGCGGATTCCTGGGCTTTAACCAGGGTCGTAATAGAACCATTCAGGGTATCTAGCAATGGCACAGCTTTGTTGGCCAGTAACCAAGTTCCTTTATTCCAGTTCGGGTCACTACTCTTGACTTTAAAAATTTCTGCAACAGCTTTAGCAACCGCAGTACGGCTACTAACAATCCGTTTAAATGCCTTTTTCTGTTTCTTGTTTAGGTTGGATTGCCCACGCTCCAACACCGCATAGGAGCCACTGTTACTCTTCCAGTTCTTATTATATTTTTTAATATGTTTGGGGTCGCCAGTCAGTAAGTAGGAGCGTACCTCGGTCATCGCTGTCGAGAAGGTGGTGTTGAACTTAGCCATGTTTTGCAACATGGTCCGGCTGCCTTTGACCTTTGTGGCGTCATCGGTACCCATAAACCGACGGCTCTCACGGCGCATCATGCTGCCGGTATACTTCTCCAGCTTTTGAATAAGGGGCTCTACTTTGGTTAAAAAAGTAGCCAGAGTTGGTTGAGCCTCTTTGGTATTGGCCAGAGCTTCAATCTCATCCTGCATGGCACGAAAATCGGCAAACTGCCCTTTGATGGCATTGAGCTGTTTGGTGTGACCGTTGCCATCCGACCTCTGTAGAGCCGTTGTCAGTACGTTTAGATCGGCATCAATCTGCTGCCAAGCTTGGGCCCGGTGCTGCTTGAATTTTTCATCACCAATTAGCATCCAGCCCCGCAACGAGGCGAGAGAGGATTGAATGGAGGTTTGTAGGCGCCCACCGGACATGGCTGCGGGTACCTGAACCTCATTAACTGTCGAAGCCAGATCATTGGCTGTATTGAACGATGCTAGACTGGAGAGTCCCTGAATCAGCATAAGTGAAATCAGGATACCCAAGCCCAGATAGTTCTTGGTGGCAATGGTCCACCGCATGTAGCGTCCCCTTGGATGATCTCGGTTCAAATCTACATTTCCCCCGTAGAGGTTTGAACACGATTTAACAGAATATGACAAGAACATGAAATTCTTGACCTATTCCAGTTTACTAAAAAAAGTGAATGGGCAGATGTTCTCAGTTTATGCTTAAATTATAGTCAAAAATGTAAATTAATTAGTAGGATAGTGCTCCCTATATAATATAGTTATACTTAATTGAACGACTCAATGACAACCACAAGATGTGGTGTCCCTTAGCTTTTTTTTGATCATTGATCAATAAAATGCATGGGATAGCGTGAGAATCATCCGTTTATCTCTCTATCCATGCAAAAGACTTTTTACTTAATTTGACCTCCCTGGGGGCTGCTGGAATTTTTACAAGCGTGTGGGGCTAATGTGTAAATATGGGCAAATCTGTCCATCGTATTTCTTACAGGTTTACATTTTATACTTTTTTCAGCGCTGGCAGGCCTATAGTGGTGTAATGCAGGTTATCCTTTATTGAATGCAAGCATTGGTTTTTGGGTCGAGAAAGCGGCTGATCTCGTCTAAAAAAGTTGTCTGTGGTACGATCTCATTGCATCCACGTTAAATGACGTGCGATCTTATATTTTTATGCGCTCTATCTTCAATAAAGTAGGGCTTTGTGTGGTAAATCTCTGCAAGGTGATTTTTCTTATGCCATCTCATCTGCATCCCAGTCATGTTGACTCCTCTAAAAAACGATGTTGTCGGTCTGTTTTTTGGCTGGGGCCTCTGCTTGGGCTCATGTTAAGCCATCCTTTGGCCTTGGCTCATGCAGATGAGCTGGATCAATTTGGGGATCTCTCCCTTGAGGAGTTGATGACGATGGATCTGGTGGTCAGTTCTGCCGCCAAAAAAGATGAACGCTTGGCTGAGACACCAGCAGCCGTTTTTGTCATTACAAAAGAAGATATTGCCAGAAGTGGTGCAGAGCATATTCCCCAGCTGTTACGTATGGTACCCGGTGTACAGGTTGCACGTATTGATGCCAGTAAATGGGCCGTCTCCACACGGGGCTTTAATGGTCAGTTTGCCAATAAACTGTTGGTACTTATGGATGGCCGTTCTCTGTATAACCCACTTTATTCTGGGGTGCGTTGGGATTTGCAAACCGTACCATTAACGGAAATTGAGCGTATTGAGGTCATCCGGGGTCCGGGTGGTGCTGTATGGGGGGCCAATGCTGTTAACGGCGTTATTAACATCATTACCCGGCATGCTCAAGAGAGTGCAGGACAGCGCGTCTCTATTGGTACGGGTACCCACCATCAGGAACATTTGAACTATCGCTATGGTGGGCAAAGAGAAAATGGGGATGCGTACCGGATTACGGCTCGCCTAAACCGTTATGACACCGGCTATGATCCAGATGGAGCCTATGATGACTGGCGCGATGGACAGCTTGGTTTCCGTTTGGATCGAGATCTAAACAATGGGAGTCAATGGATGCTGCAGGGGGCTTTTTCCCATGTGCGTAGCGGACAGACCCCTTTGGTACCCGATAACGCCGCGGCCAACTTAACCACAGAGCTGCATGAAGATAGCCGCCGGAACCATGCTTTTCTTTTAAGTCGCTATACCGGAGAGGAAAACCAGGGACGTCAGTGGAAAGGGCAGGTGTATCTGGATCATATTGCTCTGGACGAAAGTGCCATTGGCATTAAACGCTCCACGTTGGATGGTGATGCTCAGTATCAATTTCCATGGGGGGACCGGCATGCGTTATCCGTGGGGGGGGGCGGACGCTTGATCGTGGATGATCTGCGTCGTTCCGATACCATCGGCATGGACCCTCTAAGCGATGTGACCTTTCTGCTCAACGCCTATATGCGAGACACCATTACCCTGGAAAAAGATCGTTGGAAGCTAATTCTAGGCAGTAAATGGGAGTACCATGAAAGTAGTGGACACAACCTGCAACCTAATGTTCGTCTGCTATACACCCCGGATCGAACCAGTAGTTATTGGGCGGCCATATCACGTGCTGTACGCACCCCCGCACGGTTTGAGCGGGATGGTTCTCTACGTTTAGCTGGAACAGGGGTTAGCTATGTCACACTCTACAGTAATGACGAATTTACCTCTGAAAAGCTGAATGCATTTGAAGTGGGCATGCGTTACCAGCCCAATCCCAGTTGGATGGTTGATGGCTCTATCTACTTTAACCAGTATGACGATCTGCGTTCTCTAGAGACAGACGCTGCAGATGCTACCCGGCGTAATGTCGCCAATTTGCTGGATGGGGAAGGGGCCGGTGTTGAGCTGGCGGTAAGTTGGAAAAAAGATGATCAGCTGCAGGCTCATTTGGCCTATACCTGGATGGAGTTGTGGCTGCATACCGATCCATCCAGTACCGACACGACCCAAGAGGCCAGTGGCGAGCAGTTGCTGCCCCAACAGCAGGTGAATTTACGCATCAACTGGTCCCCCAATGAGATCTGGCAGGTAGATCCGACATTCCGCTACGTCTCTTCCATGGGGCATCAGGGGGTCTCTGCCTATGCGACCCTTGATCTACGCGTCGCACATGCTTTAACCAAGCAACTGCAACTGGAGCTGGTTGGGCAAAATTTGTTGGATGCCCATACCCGAGAGTTTGTGACATCGGATCTCTATAAAATCCGTTCCAGTGAGGTTTCCCGTTCGCTCTTTATGCGTATGAACTGGACTTTTTGATGGTTCAAAAGAGCACATGGAAGCCTTTAATCTGGTTGGCTGTATGGGGGCTGTTCGTTCCGTCTGTGTGGGCGGAGGATACCCGTGCCTTGGCTTTAAAAGGGGCTTACCTCTACAACTTCACCAAATTTGTCTACTGGCCCAATGAAAAACAGAGTTTTGTTGATCTCTGTATCTGGGGGGACGAACCGCTACGGTTGGTTATGAACCGAATGCTCAAAGGCAAAAAAGCCAGAGGGCGTAGCGTCCGGATTTTTGGGGCATCCCATAAGGGGGCGACGTGTGATCTGCTCTATTTGGGTATGCAGTGGCAGGGAGATCAAAACTCTTTACAAGCCTTGAACCGTAAAGGAAGGTTAACCGCCTCACCGCACCCAGAATTTTTCCAGTGGGGGGGGATGGTTCAGTTGATCACCCATAAAAATAAACTAAGATTTCGTATCCATCAGGCACACGCAGAGGCTCAATCGGTTAAGTTTAATTCCAAATTGATGCAGCTGGCGTTGGATGTGGTCCGTTAAAGGTTATGAATATGGGATTAGTCCATCGACTCTCAATTCATCAAAAGCTCACCCTTATGGCGGTGGGCGCTTCGTTAATTGCCCTGTTGTTCTCCGCCAGTACTTACATGGCTAGAGATTACTGGGGGCGGCGGGATGCCCTGGAAAAACAGTACCATATCCAAGCTCAGTTGATGGCACAAACCCTACAGGCCACACTGGTGTTTAATGATGCACAAAGTGCGTCGGATATGATGGCCGCACTTGGGGCTGATAGCGAAGTACACAGTGCTTGGCTATATGATTTAAGTGGCACCGTATTTAGCCGCTATGTGCGCAAGGATCTGGTGGGTCTTCCGCCACCAACCCCGGGGTCCATCCCCATGTCTGGTCATCGGTTTGGCCAACATCTTTTGGATCTGGCGTTACCCGTTAAACTGCAAGATGAACGGGTCGGGCTGTTTTATTTAAGGGTAGATCTGCGGCGGTATCGGGCGCTATTAGGGCAGGATCTTACCCTGACCTTGCTGTTTTTGGTGTTGTCTGCGTCTGCAGCCTATTTAATTGCCCGTCGTATGCACCGAACCATTACCACCCCTATTCAAGCTTTGGCCGCGGTTGCTCAGCGGGTCGCTATTAACCAAGACTATGCCGCGCGGGCGCCTGAGATCCATACCAATGATGAACTGCATCTCTTAGTGGATGGTTTTAACGGGATGCTTAATGAAATTGGACGTCAGGATGAAGCGCTACGTCAGCATAGAGACTCTCTTGAGGTCCAGGTTGAAGCAAGAACGGTGGAGTTGACAGATCTCAACCATGCATTGGCTGAAGCAAGGGATCAGGCCCTGGAGTCGGCACGTTTGAAGTCCGCATTTTTGGCGACGATGAGTCATGAAATCCGAACCCCCATGAATGGGGTTGTGGGTATGTTGGAGTTGCTGGATGAGAAAAGCCTATCCCATCAGCAGCAAGAGTATGTCTCTATTGCCAAACACTCTTCTGAAGCTCTGCTTAATATTATTAATGATATCTTGGATTTTTCAAAAGTAGAGGCCGGTCATCTTGAGCTGGAGTCTATCCCCTTTAATCCTTTGCAGGAGATGGAGGAGGTGGTTGCTCTGTTGGCGCCGCGTGCACATAACAAGGGTGTGGCTCTTGTTGTTAAAGCGCAGTGGGAGACACTCCCTGCCATCGTGAAGGGGGATCCCCTACGTTTTCGTCAGGTTTTAACCAACTTAATTGGTAATGCCATTAAGTTTACCCATAAGGGGGAGGTTGAAATGTTCCTCTCCTGGCAAGGTGAGCCGGATGCAACGGGGGAGCTGCACTTTTCTGTTAAGGATACCGGAGTAGGCATTGACGAGCAGGCCCAAAAAAGGCTTTTTCAGGTATTTACCCAAGCCGATGGTTCCACCACCCGTAACTTTGGTGGTACCGGTTTAGGCTTGGCGATATCCAGACAGCTTATTGAGCTTCAGGGCGGGGACATTGGGGTGGAGAGTCAGTTGGGGCAGGGGGCGCGCTTCTTCTTCCATATTCCATTGAATGGGGCAGAAAAGCTGATTTTGGAAGAGTCCCTGCTTTCCACACACGCTTTACCTCAAGTTTGGTTGTTAGAAGCTCATCCATCTACCTGTACAGCCTTGGAAGAGATGCTATCCGCGTTGGGGGTCTCCTATCAAAAATTGGATGGCATGGCCACACTCCAACAGCAGTGGCAACATCTAACCGATGATCAAGCTGTACCTTTGGTGCTTATGGATCTTAGCTACTCGGATACCCCTGAGCTTGCGCAGATGGTACATACCCAGGTATTGACCTCACCCACAGCTTGGATTGCGATGATGGGGGCTGCTGTACAGCTAGAAGGTGCTCGTCACCAGCTAGGCAGTAGTGTTGCGTACCTGAGTAAACCCGTTCGCCTTGGTGAGCTGGTACGGTTATTACAACATGAACTTCAAAATACCCATGTTGTGCCTGTTGATGATGAAAAACCGGCTCTTGAAGGGCAGGTCTTACTTGTTGAAGATAATAAAGTTAATCAAAAAGTAGCATTAGGTATGTTGCAGCCTTTAGGGGTTGAGGTGCAGGTCGCCAGCTCCGGGAAAGAGGCTATAGAATATGTTCAAAATCAAAATTTTGATCTGATTCTTATGGATCTGCATATGCCGCAAATGGGCGGGCTGGAAGCCACCCAAATTTTGCGAGAGCAGGCTAAAGCTGGGGAAGCTCATCTGCCCATTGTTGCTTTGACAGCCACAGATCATGATGCTGACCGGCAGCAAGCTCTAAATGTGGGTATGGATGGTTTTGTAAGTAAGCCGCTCCATCTCTCTGATTTGAAAAAGGTGTTAAACCAGTGGTTAGGGAATAAGCGTGAAGAGGTCGAAACTGTTGGGTTAGAAAAACTTTTCTCAGAAAGTGCCTTAAACCATTTACAGAGTGAGCAGGCCGCCCAACGTCAACATAGTCATCAGCTTTTACAGCTTTGGATGCACGATTGCCACCAATCTTTACACTGTGTCGGCACACTTTTGGACCAGCCCCACAGACCTGCCTTAAAGCCGTTGATACAACAACTCAATAGAGGTGCGTTACAGGTTGGGTTGATAGAAATGGTTCCCCTCTTTGAGCAAATGCTCTACTGGATAGAGCAGCCCAACCCTTCGCCAGATACAGGGATATCGTTGATGCAGCAACTATTAGAGAGCCATAAGCGGCTTCAACAAGGTCTGTTGCAGTTTGCCTAGTGTGTTGTTTAAGTCTATATAAAAAAGAGTATAATCTTTTCTATCTTGTCTTTATTCTGCGTTCCAATCTCTTTTTATATCCGTAAATCCAGATATCTTCCAACCCGTCATATAAACGTTGCAAGGGTGTTGCCCTTGGGTCAAGCATAGTTGGTAGAAATACTGTGCCGTGTGTTGTGGAACCTGCCAAGGTGTAAGGAGAGGGGCGCGGCGTAGGTTCGTGTGTGGGGCCAAACCTATGGGTATCTCCTCTGTTACTCTTGATGTCTGGATGTGGATCATGATGAATGCCCTTGAGATGGAACCGGATAAGTGTGTGGTCACAGCAGGTCAATGTGTGAACCATTTGCCCGAGGAGAGTCGGCCGATTACCCGTAATGGTGATGCCATTTATTCTCTCTTAAGGCCAACTCTGACCGTTACCGAAAAGACCCGGGCAAAAGAGCTGGCAGAGATGTTTAAGTATGATGCCAGCCTTCGTATTATACCGGTATTGGATGCGGATAATAAACCGGTAGGTGCGGTACACCGCAACCATTTTATGGCCATTTTTCTAAGTCAATTTGGTCATGATCTCTATGGCCGAAAACCCATTGAGCGGTTGATGTGTCGTGATCCGCTTATTCTTGAAAAAGATGTCACACTTCAGCAGGCTAGCCGCATCATTACCGATAGCTCATTAATGAGGGATGCCCATGATTTTATCATCACCGATGGAGGCCGCTTTATCGGTGCGGGTTTTTTGCTGGATCTCTTAAAAAAGATCACAGAGCTACAGGTTACGTATGCACGCTACGCAAACCCCTTAACCATGTTGCCCGGCAACGTACCCATTTGTGAAGAAATTGATGCCTGTTTAGAGGCGCAAACCCCTTTTACAGTCTGCTATTTTGATCTCGATAATTTTAAGCCTTTTAACGATGTCTACGGCTATGAACTGGGGGATCGGGTGATCCAAAAGGTTGCTGAGGTGTTGACCGAGCATGTGGACAGTCGTTGTGATTTTATTGGTCATGTCGGGGGGGACGATTTTATTGTCATTTTTCGAAGTGAAGATTGGCATGAGCGAACCACAGCCATGTTAAAGGTGTTTGAGCGCCATGCGCCCCTTTGGTATGCGCCGAAAGATCGTGACGAGGGGGGGATTACTTCTCAAGATCGTCGTGGACAGACACACTTTTTTGGTTTTGTTTCTCTTTCCGTGGGTGCGGTTAAACCCCTGCAAGGGGGGTGCAAGTCACACCATGATGTGGCCAGTTTAGCGGCACATGCCAAAAAGATGGCCAAACAAACCCTCGGTAATTCCCTCTTTATTGACCGTAGACATTCTGTTATTTGAGTGAGCTAAAGAGCGAGGGGGGCTGTTAATGGCGCCTGTGCGAGGACCATTTTGACATCTGCTTTGCTAAATGCTGTGCTTCATGAGAAACTGGGCTTGTTTGGTCCTATTTTAGCATTTGGAGTGTAGCTATGATCGTGGTGATGAACCGTATCCCCGTACATAAAGAGCATCATGAGGCTTTTGAGGCCCGTTTTCTTAACCGAGCTGGTCTTGTCGATAAATCTCCCGGCTTTATCCGGAATGTTATTCTTCGACCCAGTGAAGAGACCAGTGAGTATCATGTGGTGATGACTTTTTGGGAGAGCCAGGAGCACTTTATGGCTTGGACAAAAAGTGAAGCATTCCGCGAGGCCCATAAAAATGCAGGCAGCACGCCTGAGATATACAAAGGCCCCAATGTTTTTGAAATGTATGAAGCGGTTAGTGAGACCGTGCCTGCTCAATCTGAGTGATCACTTGGGGGGGCGGGGGGGGCTTCAGTGGGTGTAAGGGGGACTTTGCCACGTCCTTGGCACTTAGGGCAGGTCTCAAAACAGCAGCCTTGAAAGCAGCAATCATCATTTCCCCAAAACACTTCTCCTCGACCACGGCATTGAGGGCATGTTTGTTCGGTGGGCTTGGACTCAGCCATGAGAGATATTCCACTGTAGGGTCATTGATATTAGACCCATTTTAAGAGCTCTGTGCGGTTTGTGCCAGGATTTGGCGTATGGCACCTACATGACAGTGGCAGTGATCATCTTCTTTCGGGGCGAGTCCTTGGTTGTGCATACGGCACAGATCGCTATGGTCCCCTGGTCCATGTGGTACCTGTAGAAGCACCTTGCGTAACTGTTGAAGATTCTGTTGGTACTGCTGCAGTGTGAGTAGAAGCGGACCTGCTAGGGAGGCCAGTTTATGGGGGTCTAAATGGCCTGCTTGATAGGCCATATGCAGGTCTTCTAACTGCTGGTGTGATAGATGATCTTGAGCGTCTGAGCGTGTAGAAGACATGGCCATTTCCAATATGTGTTAAAAAAAGCCCGCCATTGGCGGGCTTTTTTTGTCTGTAACGGATGCTCAGTAGAGCAGAGAGCGTTTAAAGTTTTCTGCCATGGCTTGTTGGCGAGGGTCCAGTACCGCCATCAAGCCTTCATAGGCTTTATTAACGGCTGGGTCCTTGAGTAGGCTAGCATTAGGGGCCACCCCTTTGGCTGCTTCTACCAGGGCGTTCCAAGCACTCTCCTGATTCGGACGAACCCCAAGCTTACCTTTTAATTGGGCGACATCTGCGGCACTAAAGCGTTGGCTCGGCGCGTTTACACCAAAGTTAGGGTAGAACGGCATAACCGGCGCATAGTTGTAGCGGGGGTAGGCGGCGTAAGGGGTATAGCCATAGCCATGCCCAGGATAGCCGTAGCGGTAGCCAGGGTACCCATAACCTGGGCCATTCCAGGGCCCACCCCAGCCGTTCCAAGGCGAGTTTATACCATTCCAGGGGGTGTTCATGTTGTTCCAGGGGCCATTCATGAACCAGGCGTGGGCATCCTTTGTAGGGGTAACCGTTGCGGTCAACGCCAGCAGTGAAGCGGCGACAGCCAGGGTTTTGGTGCGATGTGTCAGAGTCATCGGTGCTCTCCTTCGTATCTTAATAAGATCATAGGGTTAGTCTGCATTCCCACCATCACCAGCCGTGCCTTATGAGTGGCTTGTTTTCATCGGCTGCTTATACTTCCTCCTTCCGGTTACCATGTTTATGGGGCGAAAGGCAAGGAAATAGGGGGATCGGTTCGGATCCCACTTAACCTATGTTACACTGCTAAACGTTTAGGGGCACGCTATAGATGTGGTTCATTATCCTTAGGGAGTCGATATGTCTTTTGCGCTTAAGCCGGTTCTGTTTGGTGAGGTGCTTTATGACTGTTTTCCAGATGGCAAACAGGTTTTGGGGGGGGCTCCCTTTAATGTCGCATGGCATCTTCAGGGATTTGCTGTTGGTCCATTGGTGCTCTCGTCGGTGGGGTCGGATCCGCTCGGGGATCATATTCTTGACGTGATGGCGCAATGGGGTATGTTGACCGACGGTGTTTACCGACATCCGCAGTTGGAGACGGGAAGTGTCTCCATTACGCTCCAGCAAGCACAGCCCAGCTATACCATTCATCATCCCCGTGCGTATGATGAAATTCCACCGTCCAAGCTGTTACCTGACTCAGCCTATCTCTGTCATGGCTCTTTAGCCTTGCGTCAAGCCCAATCCAAGCAAACCCTACAACAGATCCGATCTGCTGATACACCGTTGCGTGTGTTAATGGATGTCAATCTACGGGCTCCTTGGTGGGATATCTCAACGATCCAGCAACAGTTGATGGGGGTTGATGAGATTAAATTAAATGATGAAGAGTTAACTAAACTGACCGGTGCACCCATCAGCAAAGAGACCGCAGTCCTTGCCCCCTATCTGGACCGGTTGCGTGAGGAAAACCATGCTGAACAAGCTATTCTAACCATGGGGTCTCAGGGGGCTATGCTGGTGGATGCAGAAGGGATGGTCTTTATGCCCGCACCTCAAACCACCTTGGTTGATACGGTTGGGGCAGGGGATGGTCTGACCGCCGTATGGATGTTAGGTGGATTGTTAGGGTGGCCAACAGCGTTACGGTTACAGCGCGCTATTGACTTTGCCGCGGCCATTTGTACCCAGCAAGGGGCAACCTGTTTGAATGCTGGTTTTTATCAGGCGTGGTTAACCCGTTGGCAGGTTAATGAATTGAATCTTGAATCTGTAAGGAAATCTTAGATGGATAAACCGCTCTATATCGCCTTGATTAGTGTTCATGGACTGATCCGTGGAGAACAGCCTGAGCTTGGGAAAGATGCGGATACAGGGGGGCAAATTACCTATGTATTGGATCTGGCGCGAGCTTTGGGGCGCAACCCCAAGATTGGGCGGGTTGACCTTTTTACGCGACAGATTGTCGATAGCAAGGTGGATGCAATCTATGCGCAACTGGAAGAGCAGATGGGGGAGAAGGTACGTATTATACGTTTTCCTGCTGGTCCTAAACGTTATTTACGTAAAGAGTCGTTATGGCCCTACCTCTCACACTTTACAGATAGCATGTTGCCCTATTTTCGTCAGATAGGGCAGATACCGGATGTGGTGCATAGTCACTATTCCGATGCCGGTTGGGTCGGCACCCAACTGGCCCGTAAGCTGGGTGTATTACATATCCATACAGGGCACTCCTTAGGTCGGGTTAAAAAAGAGCGCCTGTTGGAAAAAGGGGTAGCTGAAGAGACCATTGAAGAGCGCTACAACATCAATCGCCGTATTGAGGGTGAAGAGATTACGCAGGGGAATGCCTCTTTCATCATCACCAGTACGCAGCAAGAGGTGGATGAGCAATACGCGCTCTATGATAACTACATGCCTAACCGCATGTGGGTGATGCCGCCAGGGGTGGATCTAACCCGTTTTAACCCACCGGAGAACTGGGGGAAGTTTGATCCTGAGATCAAGCAGGAAGTGTATCGTTTTTTGCGAGATCCCAAAAAGCCAATGATCTTGGCACTATCCCGTGCCGATGAGCGGAAAAATATCACCACACTGATCAAGGCTTTCGGTGAAAATGAACAGCTCAGGAAAAAAGCCAATCTGGTCATCTTTGCTGGTAACCGGGATGACATCAACGATCTGGATAAAGGTGCCAGAAAGGTGATGACGGAAGTGCTTATGTTAATGGATCGCTACGATCTGTATGGATCCATGGCCATTCCTAAGCACAACAGCTTGGATGATGTGCCCGACCTATACAGGTTGGCGGCCCGTAAACGTGGTGTTTTTGTTAACCCTGCGTTGACAGAACCCTTTGGTCTGACCCTGCTGGAAGCCGCAGCCAGTGGGTTACCTTTGGTGGCAACCCATGATGGTGGCCCAAGAGATATTTTGAAGAACTGTCGCAATGGTGTCCTAATTGATCCGTTAAATGCACAGACGATGGGGGCATCGCTGCTGGAGGCATTGCAAGATCGACCCCGCTGGCGGCGATGGTCTAAAAATGGTCTGAAAGGGGTACATACCCACTACACCTGGGATGGGCACGTTGACCGTTATTTAGAAGTGATTAAACGTCGTTTAAAGCGTGATGCCAAGCGACATGCCAAACAGATGGCCAAAGGCGGGGGGTGTAGTCCTGTAACCCGGTTGACCCGTGTGGACCGTCTTCTGCTTTGTGATCTGGATCATACCTTGGTGGGGGATGCTCAGGGTATTGAACTGTTGATGGCAAAGCTCAAGGCACATCAAAATGTTGGCTTTGGTGTCGCCACAGCCCGCTCCTTGGACGCAACGGTCAAAGAACTGAAAAAATGGAAAATTCCCACACCTGATTTTCTCATCACTTCCGTCGGTGGGGAGATCTATTACCGTAAAAATCTGATTCGTGATGAGTCATGGCATCAGCATATCCACTATCGCTGGGAGCGTGACAAGCTGGAGCTGTTTATGGATAGCCTGCCCGGTTTTACCAAGCAGCCTGATACCGAGCAAAATGCGCATAAACTGAGTTACTATATTGATCCCCATGAGGTGCCCAGTAAACGCAGTTTAGAGCAGCTGCTCCGACAACGGGATCTGCAGGCTACGGTGATCTATTCCCGGCAATCTTACTTGGATCTGCTGCCTTTGCGGTGTAGTAAGGGGATGGCCATGAACCATCTAGCCCTGAAATGGGGGATTCCGGTTGAGAATATCCTGGCCGCTGGGGATTCCGGTAATGATCGGGATATGTTGATGGGCAATAACATGGGCATTGTGGTCGGCAACTATGATGATGTAGAGCTTAACGTGTTGCGTAAAGATAGCAGCGTGCTCTTTGCCACAGAGCGTTATGCCCGTGGTATTCTAGAAGGGATTGAGCACTTCCGCTTCTTGGCAGATACCATCAAAAATCCACGTGGCTGTAATTATATGGATGGTGCACACGGTTTTCAGGAAGCGTAAGCCACTAAAGCAGATAACCCCCATAAAAAAACAGGGCCCTGATAGGCCCTGTTTTTTTATGGTATGCCGAGGTGTTTAGAGGGAGAGGTAGAAGTCATCCATAATGACAAACAGCTGTGCCCGGTGGCTATCAAACGTATCCAGGCGCTGTAGGGCTTCATCCCGATCTTTCCGGTGGAGTGCTTCTAAGACCAAGTCCGCCAGATTACGCATCTCTAAACTACCTTGATAGAGCGCTTCAAATTTTTCATTACCCGCAAAGGCCTCTTTAGCTTCAGTTTCAAGCCACTCAAAATAGTCACAATTGTCCGTGAGCTTTTTGGTCAGCTCATCGGACATCATGCGTCCTTCAATCACCTGACCGAGCATGTTAACCCAATCCAGTGCGCTGGATTTAAAGCAGTCTGTATCAAAGGTTTTTTCAGCAATTTGTAGCTCTTGGTGTGAAGCATTTAAAGCCGTGCTGGTGGCATAGACGGTGTTGGTCAATTTGCCAAGGTACTCGACAGAGCGACGTAAATAGGTGGCCAGCTGGAAGGCGCGTTGCATCTTATCACCACCAGAGACCCGTTGAGTTTGCTTGGCAAACTCATTGACCGACTGAATAAAGCTGTTGGCTTCATCGGTTTGTTGGGAAACATTGCCAGCCATTTGGGCCAAGTTGGCCGAGGATGTGGCAATATCTGTGGTACCCGTTGCCGCTTCAGCCGCGGAGCGGGCAACTTCATGGGCGGCTTGATGCAGCTCTTCAGCGTTGCGGTTTACCACGGCCCCTGACTCAGAGACACGGCCAACGGCGGAGTTGATCTGGCCAGCGCTGCGGGATTGGCTATCAACTGCGCCATTAATGCTGGCATTAACCTCTGTAATGCGCTCAATATTATTGTTAACTTCACGCGAGATAGAGACGGCTTGATCTGTATGGCCTTGAATCTCTTCAACCCGCTTAGAGATCAGCTTCGTTGCATCGGCGGTCTGTTGGGCCAGCTCTTTGACTTCATTGGCAACAACGGCAAAGCCTTTACCTGCTTCACCCGCGCCAGCCGCTTCAATAGAGGCATTCAGTGCCAGCATGTTGGTCTGTCCAGCGATGGCATTAATAATATCCACCACTTTGCCAATTTCATGAGCCGACTCCGTGAGGTTGTTCATGGCGTCACGGGTGCTTTTGGCCTGGTTCGCTGCGGTGGTGGATGCTTCGTTGGCATCTTCACACAAGCCACGAATCTGATCTTGGTTGCTAGAGAGCTCCGAAATGGAGTGAACAACCGTACCAACCTCTTCATCGACCTGACGCAGACTGCTATTGACCTGTTCGATATTGGCGTTCATCTGCTCAGCAGCAGCAGCCATGGTATGAACATTCTGGCTGGCGATCTCGGCAGATTCAGCAATGCTGGAGATCTCCCCTGTCAGCTGGTTGATGTCACTGGAGATGCCCTCAATACGACCACTCGCCTGAGAGACCGATGACTGCATCTCAGAGAGTCCTTCCCCCATTTTTTCGTTATCATGGGCAAGTTCTTGATTGATGTTGTGGGCCTCTTCGGCATCGTTACGTAAAACTTGTTGCACATATTGCAGCTGTGCAACGCAGACATTCAGGGTGGTCGATTGGACTTCAATGGTGTCCACTGTGTTGGTTAGATTGTCGGTCATATGGTTGACCTGATTGACAATCTCATCCAGCTCATCCTGGTGTGCCTGATCTTCATGGTTGGAGTCGATACGGTTCGTTAGATCGCCATCTGCCAAAACTTGGATGGCCCCCCCAATGTGGTTTAAGGGGCAGGTCAGGGTGCGACGTAACATAAAGCCTAAGAGCAGCAAAAATGCGATGATAAAGCCAATAAGCACCATAAGGGCGGTTAGCTTGGTATCGGCAATTTTCTCTTCAACCTCTTTGAGGGAGGTCGTGATTTGGAACACGCCCCGTACCCGCTCTTCAGGGTCATGACATTGATAGCAGCGTGGCTGGTTAAACAGTGGGCTGAGAATGGTGATGAGGTTTTCACCATTCTCTTGGGTTTCTCGAATAAACTGAGGGTGGTCATCCTTCTGTTTGATCACAGAGGCAAAGGTCGCATTCCCTTGTGCACCCAGGTGGATCTCAACATCGGCTTCATATTTATCTTCATCTTGGGGGCCCATTTTATTGATGTAATCAGTAGCTTGGGCCATAAACTGTTCGCGCTCTTCCCCTTCTAACTCATCCTCATCCGCTTTCTCTTCAGCGGCGTCTCGAAGGTCTTCACGGGAGCGATAAAAGGCGAGTGAGCGGTCAGTTCTTAGAATTCGGAATGTTTTTAAGCCTTTGACTTGTTTGAAGTTGGTTTTGTAATCATGGGCGATATTGGAATTACCCGCTAACATGATGGTTTGCAGGCCGCGTTTGGCCCCTTCGGCCAATTGGCGAATGCTCGACTCATGTTGCTCCAAGAGACTGCGTTCCATGGTATGGATAACAAACCCACCCATGCCCAGCAGACTGATGGTTCCAATAATACCAACCGCCAGCAGGATTTTTAGTCCGACTTTTTTTTGAACAATGGCAAGCATGGACAATCCAGAAAGTTGCAACCCAGTTTCACTATCACCGTATTTACAGATGAACCATCTGGTTGGGATTGAAGAGGAGGGTATAGGATCGTTTGCATGGTAAGGGGTCTGTTGTAGGCTTACCTAAGCAGAGATCTTGTGCCTATTCTATAGAACCATCCACATGTTCAGGGTGGTTCATCGATCCTCTCCAACCACACCAGTAGGCATGGTCGAGCATCATTGAGGGCTGAAAGTTTAAATAGAGATCATTTGATCCATTAAACTCCAGGTGGGCGGCGCCCCTCTTCTTATTATCTTTATATCAGTAAACCACACCACATAAACAATGTAGCCAATATAAGGTTAGGATCACAATGAAATTATGGCATCTGATGTAAAAAAAACAGAAATGTAATGGGGAATACTAATCTAGAAATATCACTATTTTAGCAGGTATTGTATCTGATTAGGCAAAGGCATGTTGGTGGTGCATCTTAAGGTTAATAAAAAGACCCCTTTTGCAGGTAGTGTCTGACAATTGGTCATGCTATTCATGCGGCTGCTCTTCATCTTCCCAGTAGCGCTTTAAAAATTGTAAGAGTAATAGGGAGCCATCAAGCATAACGATCACCAAAAGAGAGATGGTGGTGATCAAAAAAAATGTTGCAATAAAATCAAGCATAATCCTCTCCTGTCGCTATTAAAAACAAATCTTTAAACATATTAAACAAGTGTTTACGGTAGGTGTGTTTGTTTAAATGAATCTGACAAGGTTATTTCGCAAGAGAGGGACCAAAAACATATGGATAGATATTTTTATGGAGAGATAAGCGTTGTGCGATTGATGCAGGTTAAGAAAAAAGTGGTTTTATAAGGGAGTTTGCGGGCTTTTACCATGGTTTTTTAAGGTTGTATATAAAAGGGAACTTTTCTGGTCTTTTTATGTTCCAATAGAGTACATCCTACACAAGCTGGCGAAGGTTTTACTTTATGCCCTTGTGTGGGCATGGCATCCTCCTCTTCGTACAGGCCAAGCCCGGTTGGGCTTGGCTTTTTTTGTGGGTACAAGCGGTGTGGGCCGGGTAGCTGGAATGATGAACATTGAAAAAAAACGATATGACAGGTTTAATGAGGATTTTGTCTGTGCAATTAATAGGAGTGGCATGCCTTGAACATGATTCTTCGATCCTTTTTTATTCTTATTGCCGTACTGATCTCCACACCGGCCCAGGCCGCTTTTGTTGGTGAAAGCCTTGATCTGGATCTGCCCGGTGAGATGGAAGCCGCTGCAGAAGAGGGCAAGGGTTTGGTGGTGATGTTCCACTACAGCGGTTGCCCTTTCTGTGACAAAATGCGGCTTAGGGTCTTTCCTGATCCCGATGTAGACAGCTATTACACCAAGAACTATGTGCTGTTGGAGACCAACATCCGTGGCGATCTGGATATGGTGACACCTGATGGCCAAGAGATGAGTGAAAAAAAATGGGCGAGGAACATGCGTATACGTGCCACCCCTGTATTCCTGTTTTATGATACCCAGGGAAAAGAGCGGCTAAAGCTGACGGGGTATCAAAATCCACGAATTTTTGTGGGGGCTGGAAGGTACGTTAAAGAGAAGGGGTGGGAGAAGGGCTCCTTTGTGCGTTGGATGCGACAGCAAGGGTCATGACATTGATGATGTTTAAAAAATTCATTTTTGGTGTTGTGTTTTCGGTCACGCTGCTTTCCCACGCCATGGCCGATACCATTAAGCTTGACCTGCCTACTTTAATTAAACAGGCGCGTCAACATGGCAACCCCCAGGTCGCGATGGTTCAAGCCCGAGCGCAACAAGCTGCCGCCGAAAAAGCTGCTGTAGAGGCAGAAGATCGTGCCCGTTTGGATCTGCAAGCGCACACCAAACGCTACAAAAGTCACGCTGAAGGTGCTCGGCAACACGATTATCAGACCATTCTTGAAGTTAACCAGCCTCTTCATCTGTTTGGTCATCAACAGGCCAGAGAGAGGGCGGCTGATCTGCGCTATCAAGCCAAGCGCGCTCAAGTAGAGCAAGCGCAAAGTCACTTTGTGGTTGATGTGATTGAACGGTTCTACCAACTGCATGCCTCTGAACTGGCTGTTCAAAGTTTGGAGGAGGCCCATGCTTTGGCTTATGTGCGCTGGGATCGGGCCAAAGAGCACTTGGCGCTGGGTAAAACAGATGATCTGAGCGTGGCACAATGGTTGGCCCGTGTGGAACGTACCCGCCATAAGCTTTATCAGGCCCGTAGTGAAAACCGAATGGCCCGGGTTCAGCTTTCCTTACTGACCGGGCAGAGCTTGAGTGATACTTTAATCCGTCCACCAGCCGCCCCTAAAGGGTTTACCACAGAGTATGATGTTGAACCTTTGTTGCAGCGGGTGCTCTCCCATAACCCTCAAGCCAAACAGGTTCAACGTGCCTTAGAAGCTGCTCGTGCTGAACAAGAAGCAACCGTTTGGACACCAGAGCTCAATCTGTTCAGCCATGTTGGGCAGAGTGCTCGAGAGCTGAGTGGTAGAAACCGTTGGGCCATTGGCTTAGAGTTGGATTTGCCCCTTTGGAGTGGTGGGGCTTTGGATGCTAAAAAGCAAAAACAGGCGGCCACAACCACCGAAGTGTTGGCCAAACAAGATGCAACAAGACGTACGCTGACCATTGCACTCAAGCAGCTGTTAAGTGATCTCTCTAATGCCAAACAAGGTTTGATTGCGGCTAAAGCCACCATGCAGTGGGCAGAGGCCAACCTCATGAAGCGGCAAAGCCTTTATCAAATGGAGCGGGTTTCGACATTGGGTGATGCCATGGTTGAGCTCACCCAGGCGGAAGCTGATCAAGTGCGTGCGGATGGGGCTTATTATGTGGCCGTGGCCAAGCTTGCCAGCCTGTTAGGGGATAACCCTGAACAGGCACTGCAAGCGGATTATTTGCAACAAATTGGTCAGCGTGATGGCCAAAACTCAGAACCACAAGAGGGTGGTTTTACGCCTCCTGTTGGTAGTGGATATGGTGAACATCATGTTAAAGAGTAAAAAGATTGCCCCGTTGTTGTTCCTTAGCCTCGTATGGGTTGGGGGCCATGTATCCCCTGCAATGGGAGCGGAAAAGCCGTTAACTTTTGCGGTGGATGGTGTGGTTGAACGGGTTATGGTTAAGCCGGGTATGTCGGTGCAACAAGGTGCGTCACTGGCTAAGTTGGATCAAACCTTGTTCTATGCAGCACTCAAACAGGCTCAAATAGGGCATAAATCGGCCAAACTGGCTGCCGATTATGCGCAAGAGGCTTGGCAGCGGGCGCAAAAGCTGTACGATGATCTAAATGCCTCCAAGCAGGAGTTAGAAGAGGCCGAGCTGGCTCTGGCAGAGGCTCAAGCGCGACAGGCGCACGCGCAGTGGGTTTTGTCTCAAGCGCAGTGGCGACTTCAGCGAAGCCAGCTGTTGGCGCCTGTATCTGGTCGTATAACCGCTGTACCCGGTTATGCAGGACAGGTTATTCATAACCAGTCTGGTCCTTCTGCCGTTATCCTTTTGGAAACACCGTAAGTCAAAGATTGAGACAAGCCGTATGTCCTATGAAGATGCAGGGTTTTGTTACCACTGCGGTCTGCCGATTGCCGATGGTTTAGATATCCATTATGAGCATGAGGGCGCTTTGCGGCATTTTTGCTGTACCGGATGCAAAACAGCCTTTCGATTGATCCAAGATGCTGGCTTGCAGGAGTTTTATAAACGCCGGGATCCTGATCAGAGTGGTGGTCGCCCGGAAGAGCGTGAGCTCTCCAGGCTTAAAGCGTTTGATGATGCTGAATATCAAAAGCGTTATGTCAGAGAGCTGGAAGATGGCAACCAGGAAATTCACCTGTTGTTGGAGGGCATACACTGCGCGGCGTGTGTCTGGCTCAATGAAAAAGTCTTGGCCAATTTGCCTGGGGTGATTGAAGCACGGGTCAATTTTTCGACCCACCGGGCTCTGTTAAAATGGAACCGGGATGCATTACCTCTTTCTGAGGTGATTGATGCGGTGCGTCGTATCGGTTATAAGGCTGAACCTTACGATCCCGAAAGTGTTGAAAGTGGGCACCGGAAGCGAGATCGGGATCTTTTATTGCGGATGGCTGTTGCAGGCTTTGGGGCTGGCAATGTCATGCTCATCGCGGTCGCGCTCTATGCCGGTTATTTTACAGGCATTGAAGATCAATATAAAAACTTCCTACATCTGGTTTCTCTTCTCATCGCAACGCCTGTGGTGTTTTTTTCGGGTTGGCCTTTTTTACGGGGGGCCATTAATGGCCTGCGAGCTGGCCGGCTTACCATGGATCTGCCGATCGCACTTGGGGCAACCATTACATATAGCTACAGTGTCTATATTACCCTTCAGTTAGAAGGGGAGGTCTATTTTGATTCAGTGACCATGTTCCTGTTTATTCTGCTGACTGGGCGCTATTTGGAGTCAGTTGCCAGACGTAAAGCTGCAGGTGCAACGGAACGATTGATCAGCCTTGAACCCCGTACGGCTGTTGTACTCAGGGAGGGGGAAGAGGAGACGGTCTCGATTCGTGAGGTCTCGATTGGTGAAAAGGTGGTGGTTCGTCCAGGTATGCAAATTCCACTGGATGGGCGATTGCTCGATGGTGTGAGCGCCGTGGATGAATCCATGCTCACTGGCGAGAGTGTACCTATTCCCAAAAAAGAAGGGGATCGGGTGCCTGGTGGCGCGATGAATCTGGATGGTGCGTTTACCATGGAGGTGATCCGTGTGGGCCAGGACTCTGCCATTGCTCGGATCATTCGCTTGGTCGAATCGGCCCAGGCTTCCCGCCCCCCTATTCAAACCTTGGCAGACCGCATCGCCAGTTGGTTTGTGGCTGCTATTTTGTTGTTGGGTACCATAACGTTTACCATTTGGATGTATATCGACCCATCTCAAGCGCTTGAAAACACGGTTTCCTTGCTGATTATAACCTGTCCTTGCGCCTTGGGTTTGGCAACACCGGCAGCCATTGTTGTGGCAACTGGGGTGGCCTCTCGTAATGGATTGTTGATTAAGGGCGGCGAGGTTCTGGAGCGTCTGGCACGGGTATCCAGAGTTGTGCTGGATAAAACAGGCACCGTGACCACCGGTAAACCCAAAGTAACGGCTCTTCTGCCCGTCACTGGGGGATCGGAGACACAACTGCTGCAAACCGCTGCAACTCTGGAGCGGCTCTCTGAGCACCCTCTGGCCAATGCTATTGTTCAGGCGGCCCGTGAACGTGGCCTTAGCATTGACCAACAGGGGGTGGTGTTGAAAAACTATCCGGGTCTTGGCGTGGTGGGGCAGTGGGCCTCTACTCGGGCAATGATTGGACGGCCCGCTTTTGTCGAAAGAGAGCTAGGCCAAACCCTGCCGGATGAAAAGGTGGGGCTGGCTGCAACCCGTGTCGCAGTGGCGCAAGATGATCAGTTGTTGGGGTGGATTGAGTTGTCAGATACCCCTAAAACGGACGCCTATAAGGCCATACAGCGTCTGCATGATATGGAGTTGAAAACGCTGTTGCTCTCCGGCGACCAGCCAGAGGTTGTGGAGCAAGTTAGACAGCAGGTTGGTGCTCAAGAGGGGATTGGTGGGGTACTGCCTGGTGAAAAGGAACAACAAGTGGCGACCTTGCAGGCCGACGGCAGCCGCGTTGCTATGATTGGTGATGGGGTGAATGATGCCCCCGCGCTGGCAAGAGCTGACGTGGCTTTGGCGGTTGAAAATGCATCTGATATTTCAATGGAAACCGCAGATGTGGTGCTGCTTAACCCCAAAATGGAAACCGCGGTTGATGCGTTGGAGCTGTCTCGGGCTACCATGAAGGTGATCAAGCAAAACTTGTTGTTCTCATTGTGCTATAATATGGTGACCATACCGTTGGCCATGGCCGGTCTCATTGTTCCCATTTTTGCCGCCGTGGCTATGCCTCTCTCTAGCCTGATTGTTGTGGGCAATGCGTTGCGGCTTAACCGTATGGCAAAGGGGTTGAACGCGGGGAAAGATTAAACAAAAGCACCTGTGATCGGAATATATAAATATAAGAATCTAGGGTAAATGATGGATATTATTCGCCCTGTGAAGATCACAAAAAATAACGTAAAAAAAACACTCATTTTTTTTACAATTCCTCCTTGTTCTTCCTGACATTTCTTCCTATAGTGTCACTGTCGAGAAGGCAGGGGAATGACGTGGAGTCCGGGTTTATCTCATGGAAGTCATCTTTATTCTTTTGCCGCTGGGTATCTTCATTGCGCTAGGTTTTCTAGGGCTCATGATCTGGTCATGGAAACAGGGTCAGTTTGATGATTTAGAAGGTCCCGCTCACCGTATCCTCTATGATGACGATCAGGATATGATCCCCCATCAAGATGAGAAGACCCAAAAGGGCTCCATCAAAAAAAAATAAGGGGACGTTTGGACGTTGTTTTAAGAACACTGCTCTTAACCAGGCGGGTTCTTAAAACAACGTCCAGCGGAAAATAGGTCGAGTCAAGAGGTCAGCGAGTTTGCACACACCCATAATGATAAAGACGCACCCGTAAGCTCAAGCCCCATTTATTGGGGTTTTTTCATGCCTGAAATCTGCGAAAAAGCCATCCCTGAGACTGATCTTTACCTGTAATAATATACTTCAATAACAGATCGTTATTGATGCTCCATGCCAAGCGTTCCTTAACACCATAGGCACCACAAAAAAGAACTTTGTCGCCATCAAATAAAGGGCAGGCAGGGGGGGGCGTAACCATGCATGAACCATCCGTTCGGCGAATAAATAGGGGAAGTAAGGCTAAGGGTTCTTCCCGCTTGGTGGGTTCATAAAGTAGGTGGGAAAGGGTGATCATCTGCCCATGTTCTAATTGATTTGAAATTGCAGGGGTTTGTTCCGTACAGATCTCCATATCCCAAATATCCGGGACCGTTTCCCCCGCAATACCCGCTACTCGACTCACCGTTTGGTTCGACCAATCGTTATCCATTTTCTCGACTTCACGGAGAAAATCTTTAACCAAAGGCAGCGTTAATAACAAGCGTACCTCACGGGCTAAAATGGCACTGGACTGCATCACCAGATCGGCCCCGACTTTTTTAAACAGTTCACCATTAACACGACGATTTTCACGGATGACCACAAACAGATCAGGGTTCATCTCTAAAGCTGTCATAACAATGGAAAGGTTGTTGGTATCGTTCTCAGTACCAGCAACCAAGCCAACGGCGGTTTCGATCCCGGCTTTGTGTAGGGTATCGTGATCTGTACCCCAACCTTGGATACTACCCGGAGGGCTATTGGTCCCTTCAGGATCAACCTCTACCGTGACCACAGTAATACCCTGACTGGTTAAGCGCGCATGCATGGCCTGACCAAAGCGTCCATAGCCACATAACACCCATTTTCCTTTGGGTGGAAAGATGGGATCGGGTAGGGGCGCGCGTGAGATGGCCGCCAGCCAATTATAAAGGGTGTAGGCGCCCGGTTTGTCCAAGGCTAAGCCCAGACGACTTGAGAAGGTGAGATAGGGGTCTATGATATGATCTGTGCCGAAAGAGGCCATGTTCTCTTCGTAGTCTGGCCGTTCCCCTCGGCAGATAACCGGTAAATTAGGGCTGAGCAGTTTGCTGGTAATGGCGACCTTTAGGTTGACCGCATCATTATCGGTCATAGCCACAACCCCCTGGCAACGCTCAAGTTGCAACCCTGCCAGTTTGAGGGTCTCAGGCATGGTGACATCGCCGTAAAGTGCAGGGACATCCAGCTGGTAATCTTTGAGGTTCAGACGATTGATCGCTTCAACCTGTTTATCCAGTACAACCGCGTAAATGCCTCGGTCCGTTAACGCCCGCACCAGCGCGGTACCTGTATCGCCAAAGCCACAGACAATATAAAAAGGTTCACCTAGATGATGGACTTGGCGACGAAATTTAAGCTCAACCAGGGCACGTCTAAAGGCGGCATCTTGCATAATATTAATGATGGCGCCAATGGCATAAAACCAAGAGATCACGGTCAGGTAGATGGAAACAATACCCCACATGCGTTGGGCATCAGAAAATGCATAGGGGATTTCGCCAAAGCCAATGGTCGTGGCCATAAAACTGACATAGTAGGTCGCATGAAAAAACGACATGTACCAGACGTTACCTTGATCATCGACGCCTGGTATTAACGTCATACCAAAAATGGCGATGGCATAGGCACTCAGCAGCAGCAGTAAAGGAAACCGCATGCGCCGAAAGATCTGGTAATAGATACTTTTGACCACCATGGTGTTAACGCCGAATCATCACCACCTCAATTACCAAAATGGCAACAGAGATGATGTTTGCGAGCAGTGCACCGCTGGCTAATGAGACAATACTGGCCATGACCCCCTCTTGGCCAAAGGTCATGGAGACATGTGCGGTGTAACCCCACACAATGGCTGCGGCAAAGAGCTGAAGATCTGCAACAAAACTTGTCGCTAGAAGAGCGGCGCCCATTTGAGAGCGGTCACCAAATTTAAGAATGGTTGCAATAAGGTTAACCACAATGGTTGCAAACAGTTCCCAGACATGGTGGTGAGACGGGTTGTCTATATCCCCTAAACAGAAGCCAAAATTTAGGGTCAGTGCAAAGACGATAAAAAAGCCAAAGACAACCTTCTCCAGATTCATCTCATTACTCCTGAGCCATGAACAAGCATGGGGATTCTGTGCTGATAAGAACGTATACGTGTTAGACAGTATTCTTGTTTACGGCATCGGCAGATTATGGCTTTTTCTTAAGCCTTGCCGATGATGTTAAGAGCGATTGATAAAAAAAAGCCCTATCCATGAGGATAGGGCTTTTTCATTTTTGCTACTTAACTGCGGTAGCGGTGGGAGAGGGTCTTACTGACCACCACCCAGACCATGCACATAGATGGTCAGCTTCTTGATATCCAGAGGGGTCAGCTGTTTACCGAACCCTTCGAAGCCTTCACCCCATGCGGGCATTTTACCGTTACGGCCATTTGCGATGGTCTTGTAGACATCATCACGAGAAGAACCGTACAGCCAAATGGCATCCGTCAAGTTTGGTGCGCCAACACTACCATCGATCTCTTCGCCTTCGGCTTTATCCATCATAGAGCCTTTAGCGGTGTCACCATGGCAGGTGTAGCAGGAAGCATCACCATTAAACAGCTCTTTACCCTGAGCCACAGCAGCCGCATCGTGGTCCAAACCGGACAAGCTCATGACATAGTCAGTCAAGGCGTTGACCTGAGTTTCAGAGAAAGAACCACCAGCTGCTTCGAGGTGTGCAGGCATGACACCAGCACGACCATTATTAATGGTCTCGCTGATATGAGCCAGTTCACCACCGTAGAGCCAATCATCGTCATTCAGCACGGGGAAGCCAGCTGAGTTGTTCTGACCAGCAGGGCCGTGGCAAGGACGACAGAAGTCACCAAAGATCGCTTTACCAGCAGAGTCAGCATAAGCCTTCAGACCGGTATCGTTCGCAATGGCTGAAAGCTCCATGCTCGCAATTTGGTCTTCATAAACGGCACGTTCTTTTTTGGCTTCAGCCAGCTCAGCACGTAACTGCTTATGCATATCCCAACCCAGGACACCCTTAGTGGCACTTTCAGCCAGGGGCCATGCGGGATATAGGATCCACCATACGATCGACAGCGCGATGGTGAAGTAGAAGGTGTACAACCACCAAGTTGGCAGCGGGTTATTGTACTCTTGTAGAGGATACCCGTCTTCGTCGTCCCACTGGTGCCCGGTGGTGGATACGCTTTTGTTCTCTTCAGACATGAACGTCTCTCCTTAGGTTAGGCAGTGGGCCGATTAATAGCGTTCCTGATCTTCATACTTGGAGAAGTCCACAAGGGTCCCCAGCATCTGAAGATAGGCCACCAAGGCGTCCAGTTCAGTGATCTCGTCGGCTTTGCCATCGAAATCATCGTAGGCAACCTTCTCACCGTAACGACCGGTTAGACCGTCGGTATCACTATCAGGAATAGCCTGAGCTTCCAGGTCAGCCTTCGCATTGTCGAGCATGTCAGCAGTGTACATGGTCTCGCCATAAGCGAAGCTGTGCGCGGTATTCAGTGCCGTCATACGACCTTTGATGTTTCCATACTCCAGCTTGCTCTTCTCAAGCCAGGGGTAGGGAGGCATCACAGACTCAGGCACAACGGCTTGAGGCTTACGCATGTGGGACTGATGCCACAGGCTGGAGTATTTACCACCGACACGGGCCAAGTCAGGACCGGTACGCTTGGAACTCCACTGGAAAGGATGGTCATACTTGGACTCTGCTGCCAGAGAGTAGTGACCATAACGTTCCCACTCGTCACGGAAAGGACGAATCATCTGGGAGTGACAGTTGTAGCAACCTTCGCGGACATAGATGTCACGACCGCGCAACTCCAGAGGTGTGTAAGGGCGAATACCTTCTACCTTCTCCATGGTCTTGTCGATCCAGAAGAGGGGGAAGATCTCAATGATGGCACCGATGGAGATTACAATCACCACCAGGATACTCATCAACGGGATGTTTTTCTCAATTGATTCGTGTTTCACCGCATTGACTCCTTTTCAATCTCGATCCTAGTGGTGATTAGGCCGTAGCCGTCTGCGCTTCACGAACACCCTGACGGATGGTCTTGAAAACGTTGAAGGCCATAATCAGACCACCCAGTACGAAGAGGAACCCGCCGAAAGCACGCATGACATAGTAAATATGCATGGCTTCAACAGTTTCTGCGAAGGAGTAGACCAGGTTGCCATAATCATCATAGGCACGCCACATCAGGCCCTGCATGATACCGGAAACCCACATGGATACGACGTAGATTACCACACCGATCGTGGCCAACCAGAAGTGCAGGCTGATCAGAGCGTTGGAGTAGATCTTGGTGTTCCACAGTTTTGGAATCATGTGGTACAGAGCACCGAAGGAGATGAATGCAACCCAACCAAGCGCACCAGAGTGCACGTGACCAACAGTCCAGTCGGTGTAGTGGGAAAGAGCATTAACCTCTTTGATGGACATGATGGGACCTTCGAAGGTAGACATACCGTAGAAGGAGAGTGAAACCACCATGAAGCGGAGAATGGGGTCAGTACGCAGCTTATCCCAAGCACCGGAAAGGGTCATGATACCGTTGATCATACCACCCCAAGAAGGGAGGATCAGCATCAGCGAGAAGGTCATACCCAGGGTACCGGTCCAGTCTGGCAGAGCTGTATAGTGCAGGTGGTGCGGACCAGCCCAGATGTACAGGAAGATCAGCGCCCAGAAGTGCACGATGGACAGACGGTAAGAGAAGATGGGACGCTCAGCCTGCTTGGGGATGTAGTAATACATCATGCCCAAGAATGCAGCAGTCAGGAAGAAGCCCACAGCATTGTGACCATACCACCACTGAATCATCGCATTCTGAACACCCGCGAAGATGGGGTAGGATTCGGTCAAGCTTACAGGCACCACAATGTTGTTACCCAGGTGCAGCACGGCAACGGTGATGATGAAAGCCAGATAGAACCAGTTAGCCACGAAGATATGCTGATCTTTACGCTTAGCCAGAGTACCTACAAAGTTAATAAAGTAGGCTACCCACACTAAGGTGATGAGAATATCGATGGGCCAGATGGTTTCAGCATACTCCTGCCCTTGGGTCAGACCCAGAGGATAGGTGATCACAGCCGAGACGATCACGGCATTCCAACCCCAGAATGTAAACCAGGAGATGGTATCCGAGAACAGACGGGCCTTACATGTACGCTGAACAACATAATAGCTGGTTGCAAACAGGGCACTACCGCCAAAGGCGAAAATTACAGCCGAAGTATGCAGGGGACGCAAACGTCCAAACGTAATGTAGGGGATCTCTCCGTTCAGTGCGGGGAATGCTAATTCCCATGCGATGAAATCACCGAGTATAAACCCGACGATTCCATACACAACCGTCATCACACTGAACCATTTGACAATTGTGTAATCGTACTTCTCTGTCGCTGTTGTTGATTGCGCCACGGCAACGCTCCTTTGAAGTGGAGTGGACGTGAAAACCCAAGTTTCTCGCCTTCATCCTGTCCTAATGATTATTCAACTGGGGATAGTTACCATGTTTATTGAGCCCAAATCAACCTGATATGTGGCATTTGCCACACTTTTGATCAAAAACTGGCCCTGCAAATCATGTTTTGATAGCGTGCGGCTATGAATAGCATTGCATCTGTTCAATTTTCTTTACGGTACCATTATGGTAGACTTTATCAGTGGTTGCGAAATAGGCAGAACTGTTAATAAGAGGCAATTCGATTTGCTTTCTTCAGCTATAGATAGAGATTCGGTATTGACGATTGGCCAGAAATCGGCCACCTTCCCAGTGCCCCGTCCGTTCCGGTTATAATCAAGTGAGGATGACGCATGTCCGCCGTAGAAGACCAAGACTCCCTGTATCAGGACTGGAAAAAGCTGTACCCCAGGTATCAAAGAGGTTTCTTCCGTAATGTCCGTTGGGCACTACTGGTGATCCTGCTGGGGATCTATTATCTCATGCCGATGTTGCGCTGGGAGCGACCAGGGAATTTGCCCGACCAGGCTATCCTGTTTGACCTGCCAGCACGCAAGTTCTACATCTTTGATCTTGTCATCTGGCCCCAAGAGATCTTCCTGCTTTCGGTTCTATTGTTTGTCGCGACCATTGCTTTGTTCTTTGTTACCGCGTTGGCGGGTCGTGTTTTTTGCGGATATTTTTGTTTTCAGACTGTCTGGACCGATCTCTACATTTATGTCGAAAAGCTTTTTGAGGGTAACCGCAAAAAGCGTATGAAGCTCGATGAGATGCCATGGACCGGGCGCAAATGGCTAATCAAACTAAGTAAGCACTTTACTTGGTTGGTTATTGGGGTTCTAACAGGTGGTGTCTTTGTTTTCTATTTTGCAGACGCACCAACTTTAATGGGTCAGTTCCTTGATGGTACGGCACCATTTCCTGCTTGGTTTACAATGGGTTTCTTAGCCCTGACGACCTACACTATGGCTGGTTTTGCGCGTGAGCAGGTATGTATCTACATGTGTCCCTATGCACGCTTCCAGGGTGCCATGTTTGATGAAGATACGATTATCATTGCTTATCATGATGAACTTGGCGAACCGCGTGAGTCTAGCCGCCGGGTAAGAAATGATAACCCCAAGGATGTTGGCTGGTGTATTGATTGTAATGAGTGTGTCACCGTTTGCCCGACTGGCATTGATATTCGGGATGGTCAGCAGTACCAATGTATCACCTGCGGCATGTGTATTGATGCCTGCGATGATGTGATGGCCTCCTTGGCTAAAGAGGGGGAAGAGGCTCCGCCACGGCTGATCCGCTACACCTCTCTTGGTGAGATCAAAGGGCAGCAGCCACGCTTTTTGCGTACCCGCGTCTTGATCTATGCTGCGTTGATGGCTGTTGGCATTGCCGCCATGGTAGGGTACTTTATGGTGCGTGACTCAACCGATTTGAACGTTATTAAGCATCGTCAACCGGTTTACATCATGCAATCGGATGGTAGTATTCAGAACAACTACACCATCCGTATTCTTAATATGACCAGTGGTCCACAGCGTTATGTGATCTCTATGGAAGGTCTGAAAGATAGCTCTCTACGTGCTGACTCGGCCAGTGGTTATGATGAAAAGGGCAATCCAATTTTTGATGTTGGTCCGGGTAAAGTGTTGCCCTATAAGCTCTTTGTCAAACAAGCTAGAAAATCCATCGAAGCTGGATCTCAGGAAATTGTCTTTACCCTGACGGCAGAAGATCCTGAGGCTGGCATTGGTAGTTATACATCTGTCTTTATGAGGCCAGAATGAGTCAAACAGAAGAAAAAGCCCCCCGGTTCTCCGGGGGGAAACCTTGGGCCATAGCAGCCATCATCATGGCTGTCACCGTTATTAGTGCCAATGGCATCAATATCTACATGGGACAAAAAACCAAGACGGGGATGGTGACCGAAGGTAAGTACAAAAAAGGTATGACCTTTGATAAAGAGGTCGAACAGGGTAAAAAACAACGTGCCCTTGGTTGGCATGTTGTCCAAGATAGCAGCCAGCTGGCGGTTAAGCAGGAAGGTCCTGTTTATCTGACCATTAAGGACAAGAGTGAGAGCCCCGTCTCAGGAGCTCAGGTCTTAGGTCGCTTAATTCGGCCTATTGGTGCAGACCATGATGTGGATTTCTCACTAGCCGAGTCTAAGCCAGGGGTATATGTTGGTCTTGTGACCCCGCCATTAATTGGTGCATGGTACCTTCAAATCAGCATCACCCGTGGTGAGGATCTGTTCCGTTTTAAAGAAAGAATCGATGTCGTGCGTTAAGCATGATCTCTTACATGGGGATCCAGGAGTAAGAAGATGTCCGAGAGTATCATTTCTCTAAGCAAGCAGGTGGGCCTGGTCTGGTTCTTTCTGGTTTTTATTGGCATTGTGGCCTGGGCATATTGGCCCTCCAATAAAAAGAAGCTGGATGATGCAGGAAAAATTCCCTTCGATGATGAAGAGGATAAAAAGATGGAGCCCTAAAGGGCGACAGACTGTGACAAAAAAAAAGGGCCTTTTGATGGGCCCTTTTTTTTTGGTCAATTCTAAGCAGCATCCTGGCAAGGCTGCTTTTTACCTGTTTGTAGCGTACAGAAAGCCCATGCATGTTTTTGCTGAGGCAACAGAGTGGAGGAATAGGATTGAGAGGTAACCTTCTCCTCAGTCGTATGTAAAGCGCCAAGGAGTATTCGGTACCGTGTTAAAATGGTTTGCTCTGTTCGATCGTTTCCAGTGTAACCGAAAACGGCTTACACCTCTAATTTCGTTCATGCTTTGTTTTTAGTTTTTATCAATCGCCATCGTCTAATTGCCCGTTGTGGCATCCATGCAGCAAGGTCCTTGGTCAGATTGAGCTGCGGCTGATAACTTGATTATAGAACACGCTGGCCTTTTCATCCTTGTCCCGCTAAATCCAAGCCATGGGATCAATAACACGGTTCTTCAACCATCCTTGCTCACGTGTTTCACTGCTCTGCCGGACCATGAAAGCAAGCGCTAGGTGAATTGTGACCTCTTAAGAGCGGTGAAAACGCTGAGGATGGAGGTGTTTCAGTCATTATAGCGGCGTGACCATATGACCAGCGTCTTTAGCGCTGAATCAGCTCTCTATGCATGTCTTTGATCATAGCGTTTATGCTTGGCCTTTATCTGCTTGTTAATGGGCGCTTCTCTTTAAAAAATAGCCCAGTTCCTGCAGGTAGCTGCCTGAGTTTTGGTGGGGTATCGGTGCAAACGAAAGTTGAGTAACGGTTCGGTCGCTACCTTAGACCAAGGGGCGAGTTGATCAGGTTTAGATGCACGGGATCATCAAGTGCATGTTATGTCTCAAATATTTCGTAGCGTTGTAGGGCATCCGTCAGTAGAAGACAGCTCTGACCCAAAGCTCATAAGTGGCTCTTCATGGTTTTAAGGCGTGGTCTGGGCGCAGATGGCTCGCGGCGATTCGTTCAGCCTATGAGCGGCAAGTGAACCGGTCGGTTTGGTAGGTTGGACTGACGAATCCAGACGCACGGTATGGAGTGCCTATGGTGATGGATAGGGCTGAGGGTTAAAGGTGCGGTTCAAACCCTAACCGTATGCTCAGGTCTCTTCGGCAACCAAGCTGATGATCACCAGTGGGCTTTAGAGCCGCTTTTGATCCATATCCATGGCTTAGGACAGTGAGCTCCCTATCTGGCCCAAGTAGCACCAAACAGCAACTTGATGTGTGAATATCCAAGCCAAGGTAGACTGGCTGTTCTCCGCATTGACCCCGCACTGTACGAGTTGGGTGCTGTGAATATATGTTAACCATGTCGGAAGCTTCAGTGTTGATTGGGCGTTCAACACTTCATTTACCGGTTTGCCAATATGGTGTTTCATGAGCATGACCATTGAGGTAAACCGTGATCGTGGTGGAACATGCATTTGTAGTGATATGTAGTGTTTCTGTGGAAAGATCTCTGCGTGCTGACATTGCAGCGTGAAAGCAACCACGCAAATGAGCGTTGCAGCAGGAGGAGAGGGCTCTACTGAAACGGGGAAAATCTAAGAGGGTAGGGGATAGAAAAGAGGGTGGATACCGATAAGGTATCCACCCTCTTTTTTTTACTGCAGTCCCACAAAGCGCATGACACGAGACATGACAACTTTTCCGTGTATCACTTGCTTCTGGGAGGTCGGGTAGACCACATTCAAAGGGATCTGGCGATCACCCATGGTATAGAACGTAGGGCCAGTTGGTGCCCATTGCATAACCATAACCGGCTGTTGCTTGCTTGGGTAGCTGGTTTGGAATGCATATGCAGGGTAGAAAAGGTGATTGGTGGCTTGACCACGTATCACCTCTGCAGCCTGCACATTAGCAGACAGCACCAGGAGAGCGGCCGTTAGGCCGGCTACCCTGGAAAGCTGACTAAACATCTTCTTTGCCTTATCCATGGCCGATCTCCAATTCAATCCGTTGAATGAGACCGTGGAACCCTAAAGCTTACTGCTTGGGTGCCGCGGCAGCAGCCGGCATTGCAGCGGGCTGACGATTTTGCATGTTGACTGACAGAGGTAGAACCCCGACAGGTGCACCTTGGGATACCATGACAGGTACACCAACTGTGCGGTATTGCATGGTGGGCTGGTGGCGCGGCATAGCTGCTGTGTAGACAGAAGCAGGCTGCGTGGCCACATAGCGCACGGGCATGGCAGGTGCGGGTACATGTGGCATACCATAGCCACGGACGCCACCAGTGCCGTTAGGGTGTAGCAACCAGCGGTTGACACCATAGCGAGGAACCTGGACAGGTTGGCTCGCATGATACAGTACGCCAGCTAAAGCCAAACCACCAAGCAGGGTAGCCACACCAGTGGCATCTGCTTTAGCAGGGGCGGGTTGTACCGAGGCGATGGCTAAAGCACCAGCAACGGCCAACACAGTGGGTTTCAGGTAACGGATTGGTTTTTTCATGGTTGTTCTCCCAGAGTGTTAAATACGTGCCCGGTGCCCAGTAATACGAACCTCTATCGATAAATCGTCGCTTTATGACGAGGAGCACGTGTCTCTACCATCGATACATAACGTACAGGTATCGAACCATTCAGCCAAGTATTAATGTGGCCGTTCGAATTTTTTGTTGGTGACGCATTGCTATACGTAGCAGCAGGTGCGTGTACAACATAGTTATGTGGTGTCGGACCCGCATGAGGAGGGTTTACCACCACGTTATAGCTATCATAGTTATAGACCTGCTGTTGCGGCGGCCGAGAAGGGCGCAGTAACGCGGTCTGTTGGGTCATTACTTCTACCGGCTGTTCTGTTTGAGCAACCGGTGTGTAGTAGTCCCATTTTCCAGTCAGCGAAGGATCGGTGTACCACCAATAGTCCACTGGATGCATCAACCCCTTACGGATCACCTGGGTTTTGATCAATGGCTCAGGCTGCCCCAAGGGCAGTGCATTGAAAAAACTTGATGAGAGTTGATTGGTTGACGGGGGCATCGAACCATCAAACGCACTGGCGGTGATGGGCAGTAAAAGAGCAGCCGATACAAAAGCTGCAGATGCAACCCGACGGATATTCCTTTCTTTCATTTGGACAGGCATGTGTCACTCCTATTTCCCAATTTTCCCAAATTTGTATGAATTGGCCCTTTTTAGGGCTCTTTTTTTAACCTTGTTAGCGTTATCGGCAGTAACAAGGGAGGAGTTGACTGTTTGTCGCTTTTTTAGCGATTAAAATGACAATCAACTTTAAATCTTAGTTCCTGACCAGTGGAATCCGGCTGGTTGTCGGAACCAATGGTGTATGGGGTCCTACGCTGGGCATCATCGCCTGGGGGGGCTCTGCAACGGCTGGAGGCAATGGTTTCAAGTTGCTCAGGTTGTTGCGTGCAGGCATGCTTGGCATAGCTTTAGGCGCCATTTTATGAACAGCTGGTGGGGCTTGTATGGCACTGTTGGCTTGCATCATATTGGGTTGCTGCCACTGGTAAACCTGCTGGCTAACCTGTGCGGGTACATGGGCTTGCCAAGCGGCAACCTGTTGTCCAGCCTGTACGGGTTGACCATGGGCTGCTGAGATTGCATAGGGGTCAATGGCCTGGGCTGCATAGCCTTGGTTTTGAGCAGGGTAGGCAGGTTGTGTATATGTACCGTGTGCGGCATAAGCTACATGTTGAGCATGTGCATATCCATACGCAGGAGCCACTTGTTGCTGCGCATAAGCAGGAGCCGCTTGTTGCTGTGCATAAGCAGGAGCCGCTTGTTGCTGAGCATAAGCAGGTATCGCTTGTTGCTGCGCATAAGCATAGCCATTGCTATAGGCTGCTTGGCCGTAACTGGCTTGGCCATAGGGGTCTACATATTGGGTGTAGACCTGTTGACCGTAGGGGTCCATCGCTGGCGCATAGGGATCAACCATTTGGCTGTATGCGGTTTGTGAGTAAGCAGCCTGAGCATAAGCCGCTTGGCTATATCCTGCTTGGCCATAACCACCATGACCATAGCCAGCTTGGCCGTATCCTCCTTGGTTTTGGCTGTAGGGGTCGATACCCATAACGCCTTGGCCGCCACCATAGCCAAAAATGCCACTGTCATAAACAGGTACAAAGCAACCGGTGAGTAATGGTGCAACCACCAAAGCAGGCAGCATCATCCGGTATAGCGGACGGGATTTGCGCAACAGGGGGTATTGGTGATTTTTCACGGTCAGCTCTCCGTCTGTCCTTTTAAAAAGGCTCCATGCCTTTTACTTAAAATACTTAAGATCAGATATTCCTGAGGTGCGATGGCCTGTTTGATAGAGACACCACAAAAGGGGCAAAAATACCTGTTTGGTGTTTTTTATATCGGGTTGGGTTTGAAAAGAGATGAGAAAAAAAAGCAATAAGGTGGCTTTTATCTGAATATTTACGATGAAATTTGTAGATTAGGCTGTGAGATACAAAAAATAGGTCTGTAATTGATCGGGGATCGTATTGTTTTTCGTGCAGTGTTAGAGCGGTTAGACGATATTGGTCGGCATTTTTCGAAAAAGTTTAGGCTGGGGGCATCTTTTGTGGTGGTCATTGTGCTTGTTTAGGTTGGACGATGAGAGCTTATCGTCCACCCCCTGGGCGGTTGTGAAGGTCTGAATGACTCTGATGGGGGCGTACACCTTTTGAGCAACACCTAACCCGAGGCTTCGACCACCAGGGTTACGCTTACAGGGATTGTAGAGCCGTATGAAAGGTTCAAATACGGTCCTTGTTTCTCTTAAGAGGAGGTCATCTTTTTTTGGGGGGGTGCGTGGCATTGGGCAGGGCTATGACAGCTTCCAGCCCACCTTCTGGGCGGTTGCGAAGGTCTAGGTTGCCCTGGTGGGCCCGTGCAATATTTCGAGCAATTCCCAACCCAAGGCCGGTTCCACCCGATTTTCGATTACGGGAATTTTCAAGCCGCATAAAAGGTTCAAACACGGTCTCTAGTTCATCTTCAGGAATACCAGGTCCATCATCCGCCACGACAATATGTAAGCCATTACGTCCGGTTCCAGCACGAACATAGGCACGCTTACCATAAAGGCAGGCGTTTTTAATCAGGTTATCCAGGCAGCGTTTTAAGCTCTTGGGTTTGACCGATACCATGGGCATAGGATCACATAGTATCTTCACTTCATGGCCCATATCACTATGTTCAGCATCGATCTGGGCCAGCATGGCGTTTAGATCGATCGACTCATACTGTTCACCACTCTCCATGCCCCGAATGAAGTCCAGAGAACAGGCTGCCATTGACTCCATTTCAGCTAAATCGGTCAGAATTTTTTGGCGCAGTGTTTCGTCTTGCATCATCTCAGCCCTCAAACGCATGCGGGTCATGGGGGTCTTAAGATCATGAGAGAGAGCACCCAAAAGGTGGGTGCGCTCTTGAACATAGCGAAGAATACGGGCCTGCATAACATTTAACGCGCTCGCTGCTTGGCGCATTTCACGGGATCCCTTCTCTTTAAGAGGGGGCCGCTTGATGTCTCTTCCCAACGCTTCTGCAGATTTGGCCAGCACCCCAAGGGGACGTACGGCTTGATGGACCACATACCAAGTAATTAATAGAATGGTTCCAAAAAGAATAGAGACGCTAAAAAGCAGGCGCCTGGGCTCTTCAAAGAGTGTTTCAGGCAAATTATTGTGAAAGATGGCCCAAACCCCATCATGTAGTTTGACCTGCGCAACAAAGGCCAAGCCTTCTGGCAGCAGCCGTTTTTCCAGCGGAGGGGCCGGTTCGATCTCTTTGGCTTTTTGGGTGATGGTCCGTTTGGGTTTCTTGCTTTTTGGTTCTTCTGCTTTGGCTTCAGGTTTTGGTGGTGCTAAAGGAGACTCAAAAGCAGGTCTGAATAAGGGGCGTTCAAAACCCGGTGGTGTCATCACACTCGGGATGGGCATAGGGAACGGTAGCGCACCACCTGCGGGTTGCTCAATGCCTGGTTGGGTCGATGTAGGATTTTGAGTAAAACCGGGTAAATTAATAAAGGGTGGGGCAGGGGTAAAGGTTGCTGTTGGGGCTGCTTTAACCGGTGGTACCACTGGAACACTGGTTGCTCTTGGTGTCGGTACTTGATTGCCAGCCGCCGTTTGCCCATAGGGTGAATAGCCATAGGGGTAGTATGGTTGAGCCAGTTGGGTCTGTTTTGGGTCTGGGGCTACCCCTGTTGCAGGGTCGCGCAAATTGGCTGTGTGGGGTGCGTTTTGGACATAGGGTCTTCCCGTCATGGGGTTGAGCATCTGCCCACCCATAAAAGGAGGGAACATGCCGGTTGGGAAGAAAGGGTTCGCAGCCGCAGGTCTTTTAAGTGCAGTGGGTGGTGTGTTTACCGTTGGCGCTGTTTGAACTTGAGGTTCCGTCGTCTCGTCTGGTGCGGCGGTTGTGGTTTTCTCTTTAGGAGCGGGGACCGCCTCGATAATCGGTTGTGGTGGTGGGGTCATGGAGGCTGGAAGCCCCATGCTTTGGAGCTTGCGTAAGGGTTTGGCATCCTTGCGCTGGTCCAAAACACTCACCTTTAAAGCTCGGGTCTGTTCCAAATAGCGGACAAGCAGGGCATGAACAAATTTAGCCTGAGCCGTATAGGGCGATTGTGTTTGGTCCATCTCCACCGGGGTGTCACTAAAGCGAATAAACTGGTGGGGAGTCTCTAGCGCTGAGGCAAGTCGTGTACGTGTTTCATTTTCTAGGGGATCAAGCAGACGCACAATGGCCGCAAAACGCTCAGCGGTTTGAATACCTCCAGCATAGTAGAGCGTCCGCCCACGTTCCCGTAAGTAGAGGGTTCCACTAATGGCCATGGCCAGCATAGTGCCAACCACCATAAAGAGAAACAACCGCCCTTTGAGGCTTTTTGGGAACAGGGTCATGGTGTTTAAGGTGCCATCTTAAACGATGGTTTCTACGATGACATCCAACATATACCCTTGCCCCCAAACGGTTTTAATCATCTCCTGTGGATCAGCAGTACCATGTTGAAGTCGCTTGCGTAGACGCCCAATTTGAACATCAATACCCCGTTCAAAAGGGGAGGCCTCTCGGCCACCATATTTCATCATAATGGCATCCCTATTAAGTAGGGTCTGCGGATTTTGTAGAAAGATATTGAGCAGTTCATACTCTTTACGACTCAGAGTAACGTTCTCACCATCTGGAGCTGTAAGCTTGCGAGACGCAATCTCCAGATGCCAACCTGAAAACCGAAACCCTTTAACCTGGCTGGTATCTGTTTTGGTGACCGGTTCGGAACGGGCACGACGCATTACGCTATTAATGCGGGCAAGAAGCTCTCTTGGGTTAAACGGTTTGGGCAGATAATCATCAGCCCCCATCTCGAGCCCGATGATCCGGTCTGTCTCTTCCACACGAGCTGTGAGCATGATGATGGGCACATGTGCTGTGGTTGCACCTGCTCGCAAATTACGGGTAAGGGTCAGGCCGTCATCCCCTGGTAGCATCAGGTCCATAACCACCAGATCAGGGCGAACACGGTCCATTGTTTCCCGGAGTTGGGAACCATCGGGCAGGGCGGTACAATCAAAACCATTTTGATTGAGGTAGTCCGTCAGTAGCTCCCGGATCTCCTCATCATCCTCCACGACAAGAATATGGTCTCGTTGTGGGGGTCCCTCTGTAGATTGTGTCATCCCAACTCTCCCGATGCGTCAACAATGCTTAAGTATATCGCAACTTATTATATCAAGCGTTTAATCGGTGAACTTCGGTTGTTTCCACCACGCTTTTTTTCTTTATGCCATCTACTGTAACCAAATTTAGGCCACATCCGAAGGAGTGAATGGCGATACGGGAAAAAAAAATGCAAATCCTTATGGGTTTTTTTCCATTTCTGCCCCAAAAAGTGCATGGGCTGGACAAAAAAAATGCAACCATCTGACAGCAAATGGCAGGGTGCGCAACAGGATTGTGTTCAACTGTAACCGGTTTGTATCAATTCTTTCAATGCTTGCCTTAATCGTAACAAAAGCTGAAAAAACAATCATTTGTTTTACACAAATCCATTTCTCATTTTCTATCCTCTTGTGCCATTGTATGACCAACAAGGAGGCGCGGCATCCTATTAGCCCGCTATTTTTGAATAAGGACATCAACGGCCGTCATGGCCGCTACATACCATACCGTATTGATATCTGGTTTAAGGAGTTGGCAATGAAGGTTTCCAAAATGATGATGGGTTTGGCTGCGGCCACCGCTATGACCATGGCTGTTGGTGCTCAAGCTGGTGAGCAAGCTGCTGCTACTGCTGAAGTTGCTCCTGCAGCTTACGAAGCCAAAATGCCTTACTTCCCCGGTTACTATAACCCTTATGCTGCTTTCCACGGTGTTCCTTCCATGGAAGAGGGTCAGGTTCCTTTTGCAAAGTCTCCTTTTAAGTTCCAAAAGACTTTGATGGAGAGCCAGTTCTCCCTGCATCGCAAGATGATGGAAGATCAGTACACCATGTACAAAAAGCTCATGGACAATAAAGCTTTTCAAGGTCCTAAGGGCGAAGAGCTGAAAAAAGAGATCATGGCTCAGCAGGATAAGCTGCACAATCAGATGATGGAAAATCATGACAATATGCAAAAGCAGTTGCTTGAGCAGATTGCCACCATGCAGGAGAAGTTCCCTAAGATGAACCAAGCTCCTCAAATGTGGCGTCCTCAACATCCTTGGGCCATGCAGCGCGGTCCTTGGGGTGTGCCTCAAGCTACAGCTAAAATGCCAGCCGCTCAGTAAGCGGTACGACATAGAGAAGGGCCGGAAGGAGCGAGAGCCTACCGGCACCCTCTAAAAATCTGCATCCCTCCTCCCGCGAAATAACGATACGCGGCCCCGCTCCAACCCCCTGGAGCGGGGTTTTTTTTGGTGCTTTTTCACGGCACAATGGGGGGATGACCACCATACCTTCCTTACATTTGATAACCTGCCCTCAGGATTATCCCCTTATACACCCTTTGGCGGTGGCGCTTAAGCCATTGGTCTTGGCGGGCAGTATAAGTGCTATCCAGCTTTTTCGGTTAGATCCCAACAACACATCTGCCTTAGCACAGTGGGTGGCCAAGCGCCCCCTGCACAGTTGGGTGATTGTGCCTTTGGTCAACACATGGCTGGAACAACCCACCCTGTTACAACCCCTGCTAGCCCGACATTATGCCCACGAAATTCGCATGCTTTCGCTACGTTTACAGGCGCATAAACATGATTTTGATCGAGATGGAATAACGGTTTTACCCCCAGGCACAGGAACGTTGACTGGAGAGGGGCTGGAGCAAGGTATTGTACTTGTACGGGATGGCATTGAGCGTTTGCTTGCCCGTTCTGGAAGTGCAGATAAAGGATATTTAGCACCGATAGATCATATTCTACCTACCCGTGCCGGAGTGCCTTGGGCGAGGCCAAGGTGGGCAGAAATGGATGAAGAGGAGGTTTTGTGGCTGATGGAGACATTTAGAAAACAGTCTCAAGTAACGGTTGCTGGGGCTGTTGGTATGGGTAAGCGTACTCTGGCGTTAGAGTTTTTTTATCGGAACAAGGGTCGTTATCATCCGATTATTTGGTTGGATGCACAAATGTCCAGTTTGCACCGCAAAGAGGTGTGTCAACAGCATGCTGAGCAAGCTGGTCTCGCAACACATGCTGTGGAGAGTGGGCTATTTCAAGCTTGGTGGCGTAAGCAGGCACAAGGGGTTTTGGTTTTAGAGGGGCTGCATAATCCTATGGAGGTTCACAGCTTGCTCCCCTTGGATGGCCAACCTAGGGTTTTATGGCTGACCGCACAGAGCAAGCAGGCAGATTATATGCTGAACTCTTGGACTGAACAGCGTATGTACCAGTATTACAAGCGGGTTGTGGGTCGAAAAGTAGGGCCAGATGCCAAAAAACTATTACTTCAATTACAAGGGTGGCCTTTGGCGCTTGCCGTTGTTTGTGCTTGTATCCAAACATTCCGTTTGGTGCCAGGACGTGTTCTCTTGCAGTGGCCTGAAAAAGATCAGCCTCTTCGTCGGCAACTGCAGCAGTGGGTTTGCCAAATACTTGCGCAGCATGCACCCTTTTTGGCGGCATCTCTTTGTGGAGATAATCCCATTCCTAGCCATCTGTGGCCTGAAGAGGTGGTTAAGCAGGCTGATGCTTTATGCTTGATTAAGCGCGATACCCAGGGAAAACCACGTTTGGTTTTATAAAGTGCCAAGGGCGCTTAATAACGATAGGTCGCTTCTACTCGGTTACCTTGGGATGGAAAAACGAGGTTATCACACAGTTTTTTTACAATGCCCAATCCGCGATTGGCTTTAAAATCCACACCGTGGGCATCAAAACCATGCCCTGAATCTTCCACCACAATACGAACCGAGCCATGGTGGATCGGGCGGTCCAGTTCCATGCTGGCATGGATATGGTGAATGGTTAGATGGATAGAGCCATATTCCAGGCGCTGCATGGCCGTTAAACGCGCTTTTAGATGATGGTTTTCACCATTGATCTTTGTGTTCTGTGAGGGGGCAGGGAGTTCCAAAATACCCCAGTCGATGGCGTTGGTAATCAGCTCCCGCACGATGGTATAGAGGCTGCTGAAGTGTTGGCGAAGGTTATTCCGAATGGCCAGAATAGACATGACCTGAGGAATCATATCCATGCAACGAATGGCATCTGGTCCAAAAGAAAGCTCCAATATCCAGTCAGACTCCTCTTTATTGGTACCCATGGGGTGAATAAGGTGTGGTTGGGTATATGGTAGAGGTAGGGTGGGATCGCAGAGCAACTCAACCAAGGTCACATCATCTTTTTGCTGAGATTGGCCACGATAAGCGGTAAGGAAATGACGAATCATTTCTAAGGGCTCATTAAACTCAATGATCTGGCCAATTAACCGTTCCAGTGTCTCCTGCCCATAAAAAAGGCCTTCACTGTTTTGCGTCTCCGTGACGCCGTCTGAGTAAAGAAAGACCCGCTTGGCATAGTCGCTTTGGTAGAGGTGGCCAACAGGCAGGAAGCTCTTATCCACGGTAATGCCCAGCGGAATGACCGAAGAGGGGACTCTGAATTTAAGCTCATGTTTTTCATAGATTAAAATATCTGGAGTGCCGGCGTTCCAAAGCTTGACTTGCCCACGACCATGGTCTGCTTCGCAAGCAGCCGTGGCCAAATACATGCCTGTGGGGAGGCGATTATGCAGTTTTGTATTAATCTCTGTCAGGATGTGCGCCATGCCACAGCCGCGGCTGGTCATGCTGTAAAAGATATCTGAAACCAGCGGGGCACCTAATGCAGCTGGTAGCCCGTGGCCAGTAAAATCTCCCAGCAATACCTGTTGAACACCATCAGGTCGTTGGGCTGCGAGTAGAATATCACCCGCCGTTTGTTCCAAACCATCGATAAGAAAACGTAAATTGCTCTCATCTAGACGAGTAGAGTGGCGTATGCGCTCAAGCGTGCTTTCTACAAAGCGGCGTTCAAAGGCTAAATGGTCTCTCTGTTCGCGTACTTGGGTTGTCAGTTGTACTTTTTTGATCCAGTTTTTTGTGCGGGCTAACAACTGGGTGCGTTTGATGGGTTTTGCTATGAAGTCATCTCCACCACACTCAAGGCATTGAACCAGGGTCTCTTCTTCTTGTAGTGCGGTCATAAACAGAATGGCACACTCATCACGGGCATCCTGCTGCTGCCGTATTTGGCGGGTGGTATGAAACCCATCCAGGCCGGGCATGACGATATCCATGAAAATCAGTTGAGGACGGTGCTGAAGATATTGTTCAACCCCTTCTTGACCGTTGTGGGCAAAAAAAAGGGTTACATCCAATTGAGAGAGGTAGTGTTTGACCAATAAGAGACTGTCGGGGTCATCATCCACCACAAGGATGCCTGTATGTGCTGCTTCGCCCATCTGCTTCCTTGCTTATTTTGGTCTTGTTGCTGACGCATTATTATATCAAGGGGGAGGGTGCATAGCATCCCTCTACTATGGTCTGAAAGTATGTCTGAAAAAGTGTGAGGGATCAATAGGTGAAGCTTATCTAGTATGCAGGATTTTTATGCTAAACCGTTATTTGCTCAAAGAAATATACGGATTTTGGGGTGGGTTTGAGTTAGGGGGAGCTCAAACGTACATACCAGCCTAGATAGGGCTGGTATGTTATAAAAAGAGCAGTGTAGCTTTTAGATTCAAAGCTTAAGCCGCGAGATCAAAATTACTGCGGAGTGAGGGGACGCCAGGACCAAGCTTAGAGCCTGCTTGATAGAGATCAGAAACCGAACGGCTTAGATTTTGGGCAAAGGGGGAGCCATCCAGTTGATAACCGTTCCCTTGCGTCTGTTGATAGCCGTAAAATGTCGCACTGCTCGAGTATTGAACTTGGCGGCTTAGATCAGAAAAGTCAGGAAAGGTCTGCCCGTAACCGCTGGTGAAGTGTGGGTATTCCAGTTTTTCTGAACTGGCTAGAGCCACTGCACGCCCGAAATAGTTTTGAAAGTTCTCACCACGGACCGTTGCTCGACCACGTAAGATCGAAAGCGCATCCGGAGAGTCGCCTTCATAGCCAGCGTTGGTATAGGCACGGCGTAAAGGGTGGTAGGTGATACGCTCTTCCCCAAACGAACTGACCGAACCCGCTAAGGCGCTATCAATGTTGGGATTGATTTGTAGAGCGGTATACAGTTGGCGTGAAGGGTGTACCGGTTCAATTTTAGGTTGAATAGACTCGGTCGCCATGTGCTTCTCTCCATAAAACGCAACAGTTCCCTAAAGTTGCGTTGGAATAATCCAGTTTGGCCCAATGGTTTGTTTTTATATTACGTATCCACGGTGCCATTTTTTTGAGCTTAAGCCCATTTTTATCTAAAGTTTATAGAAAAGTTGCCGACGGGTCCAGTGAATTGATTCGGAACTTAAGGGAAAAATTCGAAAAATAGCTTGGTTGTGTCGTGTTTTTCGAAAGAAAAAGGGGGAGCGGGTGCTGTGCAGCTTTTGCACATCTCGTAGGTTATGAAGGTGTTGTTGGCTTGTGATTGTGTTTTGAGGGTGTGGTTGAGCAGGAGGTGTTCAAACGGGGGGTGATGAAGAGGGGCTCTGGCTTGTGATATATGCTGTGTATAAAAGAGGCGTTACACGGGGGACCGACACGCTGTTATCGCGCGTGGTGGTCGGTGTGGTATTAAACGTATCTGTGGTGTGTGCGCAGGAGCAAGCTGTTACTCTCCGCCTCGCTCATCCCACCTATCCTGGGCAGATTTGAGGATATCTGGAATGGTCTCTTCTGTGGCATGGTGAAAAAATTCGCCACCTGGTGCAACGCGTATATTGGGGCCCTTGCTGCACTCCCCAAAACACTGTAGTTCACCGACAGAAAAGGGGGTGTTAGACTCTTTAGCCGCTTTAACAAGGGCTAAGTAGAGCTCATAACTGCCACGGGCACCGCAGGATGTGTTGTTGCCAGGACGATCGTTGGTGCAGACCAATATGGTTGTTTTCATAGGACGCTCCAAAGTCAGGCCAGTGCGGTCTGGGTGACCGCTACCCGATAAAGTTGGTCTTATGGTTGTAGAAGCCCTGTCCAAAATGGATGTGTGAAAGGGCGTGTTCCAGATTATTCCGGCTGGTTCTTAAGAGTTCTTCAGGTGAAGCTTCGTTCCCTGGGGCTAGGTGTACCATACCGCTACTGAAGTGAAATCCCCCGGTTTTTTCTTTTTTAAAGCGGTCAATAATGCGCTGTAACCAAGCGACCGCTTCCTCACCCGATGTTTTGCCTAAAATAAGTGAAAGAACACCATCTTCCATTCGGCCAACGGTGTCACCCGCCCGGCATGAACGGACCAGTAGCCGAGCCAAAGGGAGGGTCGCCTGGGCATCGGGAGGTTCTCGGTGCTCGGGGTCCATAAGCTCCTGCCCATGGTGGGGGAGTACGGAGACCACGGTTAGCGGCTCCTGGTGGCGGCCTGCATGGGTAATGGCATGCATCAGTGCGGTCATAAAAGGCTGTGCATCCAACAGTGGAAGCTGATCTTCTAACTCATAAAGGTTTAAATGAATGCCTAACAGTCGTTCCAAATCAGAAAAGAGAGTGCGGTATAATAGGCTCTCATGCCAGACCTGACGATGGGCTGAATTCCCTTGTTCCGCCTGTTGGTGTAAAGCATAGGTCAACGCCCCCCATATGGTGGCCAGTGAGAGCACCTTACCACCCGAAGCACGCATGGTATCTACCAGCATAGAGCGTTGAGAAAACTCTTTTTCGTGTAGGGGATCATCACTGCCGAAGAGGGTTTTTAGATAATCATCCAAAAATTTTGCGCAGGGCATGTGGTCGCCTAAGCGATCGGAGACGACAGGGGTAATAGAAGAGAGATAATTTTCCGCCTGACAATAAAGTTCAGCCGCAGCGTCTTCATTAAGGTGTTTCCATAAATCACGGATGGCGTCCCGTTGCCGTTCCAGCGTGACATCTGTAACTGGCGGCATGAATCCCGCTGGGTTGGGGGAGTGGCCATTTTTGTTGTGAGCGTTCATTAACAGTAAGGCTCCAAGCGATGCATAAGACGGTAGATGACCTCTTCTCGGCGTCCTTCAGAAGGTGCAGCCATGCGATCGGTCCCGTCGTTAATGCCTTCAAGGTAATCTAAATCTTCATTGGACTGGTGCAAGGTCGCCAGTTTAGATCCAATGCGTTGAGCGTTTTGTTGAAGGAGTGTGGCCGTTACCTCAATCATCGTATGGCCCCGTTCCCCCTCATTTTCTAAGTGGGCACGGTTCATGGATACAGATACCATGCCCCAAATATAGCCAAGCAAATAGTGGTTGTTGAGAAGTTCATTGGGCACCTGTCCATCATGTGCCTTACGGACGCCACCTAAAATAGGAGCCAGTTGTGTAATGCAATGGCTTTGTAGTTGTTCCAAGTTGAGCGGTTTGCTCATGAGACTTCCCCCCACTTAAGAAGCACGTTTAGGATTTTGAGATAAAAAAAACAGTGCTTAAAACACCTTCATTTTTACCTCTTATAGGGTTGGGACCCTTATTATCGTGCTTCTGTTCCTGACAATTGACATGATGGGTTATGTCTTTATTGTCATGCTGTGAGACTATACGGTGTTGGTGGCGATTTGCAAAACATTTCAGCCTGTCTGGCTATATGATAGAAAATCCTTAACACTCTCATGGTTTTGCTTGAAAAAAATGGTCATAATGTTCACCATAGGTGTTGTTGACAAAGAAAAAAATGCTTCAAAAGTTTCCAATTGTTTGCATGGTCATATAGCGATGCGTTATATAAAATATTGATGTAATAAAATAGCGTCCCGCAAAAGGGCGTGCATCTTTGTGCAAACTATCGTAAAAAAGTAAGCCTGCTTGTGGCGGAAATGCTGTTTGGCGAACCGGCTGGTTCGGCAGTGATATTCACAAGCAAGAGGCAATTCACTATAAATCCAGTTAGAGATACCGGGGTGCAAGGGCATGGAAACCACGGAAGAGAAGAAGCGCATCGGATTAGTCGGCGGTGGAGCCGAGGGTAAGGATCTGCTGCGGATGTTGGCAAAAAGCTCCCGTGTGGAGGTGGTCTATGTGGCCGATGCCAACGCCAACTCCCCCACCATGACTACTGCTAAAAAGCTGGGTATTAAAACCCTCTCCAAGCTTGAGGCCGCGGTTAAGAATGTGGAAGCAGACTACATCATCGTTGTTGATCCCACCGAAGAGGTGGTTAATCTGGTTCATGAAAACCGGGCTGGTGGAGAGGTTGTCTCCAGTCAGGTGGCGTTGCTGTTCAATCAGATCTTTGGAGATCAGAGCGGTGAAACCAATCAGCAGCTGTTTGATGATCTGACGGAAGTTCGTCAGGAGATTGACCGCAATACGCGTGACGTTTCCAAGACACTGCATGGTATTGAAAAAATTTCCAATGAGCTGGAAGTGCTTGCCATTAACGCAGGTATTCAGGCTTCCCGTGCAGGTGAGTTTGGTAAAGGCTTTGCCGTTGTGGCGGGTGAAGTGAAGAGTACCGCACGTGTAGCGCGTGACCTGGCTGGAGATATTGACCGAGTGATTAGTGAGATCTCCTCGATGTCTGATAAGATCGAGCAGTCTCTACGCAAGGTGCAGTAATCCACACTGTTGGATGACCCGTAAAAAAAGGCCCGTACATGGTACGGGCCTTTTTTTTGGTCTATTTTTTTTCCAGGTTCAGTGAAACAGAGTTGATGCAATAGCGTAAGCCGGTTGGGCGGGGGCCATCATCAAAGACATGGCCAAGGTGCGCGTCACAGCGGCTACATAGGGCTTCTACGCGGCGCATGCCGTGGGATACATCGGTTTCTGTTTTTACAGCTTCTTCGGTAATGGGTTGAAAATAGCTGGGCCAACCTGTGCCCGAGTCAAACTTAGCGTCGGATTTGAATAGAGGTTGTCCGCAGCATGCGCAGGCATAAGTGCCCGGTTCTTTGCTCTGGGCATATTTTCCTGTAAAGGGGCGTTCGGTTCCCTTTTGGCGACAAACATGGTAGACCTCGGGGTCTAGAATCTCTTTCCATTGGGCATCGGTTTTTTTAGCTTCGTTGCTCATGGCCCGGTTTCTCCATTAACGGGTTGGGGGATTAATTAACCAGAGGTGAAACCTCAGGGTTGGTTATACGCTCTTAACACGTGTAAAGATGTGGATTGTGGAATGGGCGAAGAGTTCCCATTGTTGCTTCAAGGTTTTTGAAATAGGGTAGGAATATGGTCAGCAATAAATACAGTATTGATGTAGAGGTGGAGTCCACCTATCTGCCGGATCAATCCCTGCCTAATCATGATCAATATGTTTTCGCCTATACCGTAACCATCCGCAACCGAGGCAGTGAGGGGGCCAAGCTGCTGTCCCGGCACTGGATTATCTCAGACGCCAACGGTTTGGAGCAGGAGGTTCGTGGTGACGGGGTTGTGGGGGAGCAGCCACATTTAAGCCCTGGTGAAAGTTATCAATACACCAGCGGTACACCATTAGCCACCCCTATGGGAAGCATGCGTGGCAGCTACCAGATGGTTGCCGATGATGGGACTGAGTTTGATGCCACCATCTCTCCTTTTGCCCTGTTTGGCCCAGCCACACTGCATTAAGCAAGTGTTTGTAAAAGCTGCTCCCAGTTGCGGCCAGGATAGATCCCCCCAAGCACCGCAGCTTCGGTGGCCTTGGTGATTTGAGGCGCAGACCCAGGTAAGTTACGTAGGGTACGAACTGCCAGCCATGCAAAGGCTTCGGCCTCCATTTGATCAGCATAGACCCCAGCCTCATCACTGGCGATCACTTTGATGTGGCCAAACCGATCTTGAAAAGCCTGTTTCAGGGTTGGGTTGTAAGCACCGCCCCCACATAATATGACCCGGCTGGGGAGGGTGCCTTCAGGGTGGGCGTGTTGACATCCTTGCCAAACCGATTCCACAGTTAACTGAGCCAGGGTAGCAAAACCATCATCACTTGCCATGTTTGGGTAGTGCGACAGCCACTGTTGCAGGTAGGCTGGTCCAAAATCCTCTTTACCGGTGGATTTGGGGTAGGCCGCTTGTAAATAGGGGTGGGTCAAAAGCCATGCTAGGGCATCTGTATCAACATGGCCTCGTGCGGCACATGCGCCATCCTTATCATACCCTTGTTGACCCGATGTTATGTGCAGCATCAGGTGATCCATCAATGCATTGGCCGGTCCGCTGTCTCCAGCAATAATGGGGCCGGTATGGTTGCCATCCAGTAGGGTGATATTGGCAATGCCGCCAAGGTTAACAACGGCTTGTATGCCTTTATGTGCGCCATAAAGGGCATGGTGATAAAGAGGAGCCAGTGGTGCCCCTTCACCCTTTCGCGCAATATCGGCACTGCGGAAGTCAGCCACAGTGGTGACCCCTGTCTGTTGGGCAATGACCGAAGGGGCACCAATCTGTAGGGTAAAACGGGGTGGGCGGTGACGTATGGTCTGACCGTGGCTACCAATTAAATCAACCTGCTGTATGGAGACCTGGGCTTTGTCACAAACAGCGTGGGCGGCTACGGCAAACTGTTCCCCCAGTTGACGGTCAATCTCGCCCAATAATTCAATGTCTTCCGTGCCAGGTTTTTGAAGTTTTAGCACCGCATTTCGCAGCGCTTCCGGAAACGGGTGCGCGACATACGCTTGGGCTTGGCAAGGGCCTATGCCATCGCTTTGCACAAGAACCGCATCCATCGCATCTGCGGAGGTTCCAGAGATCAGACCAATCACAGTGAAGGGCTTGGGGATGGGGCGGGAATCGGCCATGGTTTTATGCTCCTGAATGCGCTAAAATGCGCGATTCTTTCTGAACAATTGAGTGTGGAGTAGTGGTATGAAACCGGTCAAAGAGCAGATGGCGATCATTCAGCGCGGCACTGTGGATCTGGTCTCCGAGGCGTTGCTGGAGCAGAAGCTAACGCGCGCCTATGAGAGCGGTACTCCGTTACGCATCAAAGCCGGTTTTGATCCCACCGCCCCAGACCTGCACCTGGGTCATACGGTGCTTTTGCACAAGCTGCGCCAGTTTCAGGAGCTGGGTCATCAGGTTGTCTTTCTTATTGGCGATTTTACCGCGCAAATTGGCGATCCTACGGGGAAAAATGAAACCCGAAAACCGTTGACGCCTGCCGATGTTGCAGCCAATGCAGAGACCTATAAAGAGCAGGTGTTCAAGTTGTTGGATGCTGAACGCACTGAGGTGGTCTTTAATAGTGAGTGGATGGGGGCAATGAGTGCCTCTGACATGATCAAGCTGGCCGCACAATTTACCGTCGCGCGCATGTTGGAGCGGGATGACTTCTCCAAGCGCTATAAAGAAGGGCGTCCCATCGCCATTCATGAGTTTCTCTACCCACTGGTACAGGGCTACGACTCTGTGGCTTTGAAGGCGGATGTGGAGTTGGGTGGTACCGATCAACTGTTTAATCTGCTGGTTGGTCGTGAACTGCAAAAAGATGCCGGTCAAGAGCCCCAGTGCGTCATTACTCTGCCGATTCTTGAGGGGTTGGACGGTGTTAACAAAATGTCCAAGTCGCTCAATAATTATATTGGGGTCAAAGATCCAGCCCGTGAAATTTTTGGTAAGTGCATGTCAATCTCAGATGATCTGATGTGGCGCTATTATGAGCTGTTATCGGATCAGAGTATGGATGCCATCGCGGCACTACGTACTGAGGTTGAAGCCGGTCGTTATCACCCTATGGAGGCTAAAAAAGCCTTGGCCGCTGAATTGGTTGGCCGTTTCCATGGTGATGAGGCGGCTGCCCCGGCGCGGGCTGAATTTGAAGCCATGTTTAAAAAGAAAGATCTCCCCGATGAGATTGAAGAGGTCACCGTAACGGCCACGGAGGGCAGCTTGGGGTTGGCGGCTGCGATCTGTCAGGCTGGCTTGGTTAAATCCAACGGTGAAGGCATGCGTATGATTAAACAGAACGCGGTCTCTGTTGACCGTGCCAAGGTTTCAGATGCCCGCCATACGCTGGCCAGCGGGAGCCGGAGTTTGATCCAGGTGGGTAAGCGTCGGTTTGCCTATGTGACGGTGGAATAACCTTTTTTTGCGTTTGCGGAATAGAAAAAGTACGCCAAAAAGTGGGGTAGCGTTTTGCCTTGTGGATCACTTTTGCGTATGATGAGGCTCACCTTTGGAACAAACTGGCTTGATGGCCCTATGGCCATGTAGAAGGATCGTGGTTACCTGTGGATATTTTACAGAAGATCATGCAGCACAAAGCGCAAGAGGTAGCCCAGCGCCGGGGAAAAATCTCTGAAGCTGCTCTGATACAGCGGGTTAAAGATGCCCCTGAGACGCAAGGCTTTGCTGAAGCGCTGATAAGTCGTGCGCATAATCAGCAAAACGCGGTGATCTCTGAGGTGAAAAAGGGTTCGCCTTCTAAAGGGCGTATCTACCCCCAGCATCTGCCCTGGGAACCCGCAAAAATTGCTGAAGGGTACCGGGCTAACGGTGCCGCCTGTATCAGCTGCCTGACGGATGAACAGTTTTTTCAGGGGCATGATGACTACTTGCGTGCAATCCGTGAAGAGGTGGCCTGTCCTGTACTGCGTAAAGATTTTCTCTACGACAGCTATCAGGTTGTGGAGGCCCGCACTTTAGGGGCGGATGCGATTTTGTTGATTATGGCGGTGTTAGAAGTACCCCAGGCTCAAGAGCTGGAAGCTGCAGCGATGGAGCTGGGTATGGATGTCCTGGTGGAGGTCCATGATGAGCAGGAGTTGGAACAGGCTCATGAGTTGAAAACGCCCTTGATGGGGGTGAATAACCGTAATCTTAAGACTTTTGAAACCGATATTGGCACCTCATTCCGTTTGGCTGAGCGTATGGAAAAAGGGCGTCTGGCGGTTTCGGAAAGTGGGCTCAATACCCCACAGGATCTGGCCAAGCTCAATGCAGCGGGTATCTATACCTTCCTGATTGGTGAATCGTTAATGCGCGGTGGTAAACCGGGTGAAGCACTGGGTGAGTTGCTGGCAGGCGGGTCTGTTTAAGTGTCGGTTAAGATTAAAATTTGTGGTATCACAAACCCAGCAGATGGCTGGGCAGCTCATGAAGCCGGGGCGGATGCCATTGGTTTGGTCTTCTATGCCAAATCCCCCAGGGCCGTTACCGCAGAACAGGTGGCGCAGTGGCGTCATGATCTGCCACCTTTTGTGTCGGTAGTCGGTCTGTTTGTCAACGCTGCCCCACAAGCCGTGGTACGTACCCTGGAGCTGTGTGCCTTGGACCGTATACAGTTGCATGGGGATGAAGCACCGACCCATTGTCGCCCATATGGGGCGCGGGCTATACGGGCCATACGGGTTGCTCAGGCAAGTGATCTGCTGGGTTTGGATCGTTGGCCCGTTGGGGCGCTGTTGTTGGATGCCAAGGTTAAAGGGGCCTACGGTGGTACGGGAGAATCCTTTGATTGGCAACTGTTACGGGAGACCAAACTGCCAAGGCCGCTGATCCTGGCAGGGGGGTTGAACCCGGACAATGTGGAGGCTGCTGTACGCAGTGTGCAGCCCCATGGGGTCGATGTCTCCAGTGGTGTGGAGTCCGCCCCTGGTCTGAAAGATCTCGACAAGATGCATCGTTTTGTTGCTGCGGTTCGCCGCGGCCAAAAGGATGCCGGTTCATAAACGCCCCGATCTTTTGTGTCGGTGAGCGTAATTTAACCTAGTTAGGTGGAACGATGACTGAAGATTCCCAAGCCAAAAGCTGGTTGACCCGTCTTCTGCCCAAGATCAAGAGTGAAAGCCGTCGGGCGCAAACCCCAGAAGGGCTCTGGATCAAATGTCCCAACTGTGGACAGGCGTTGTTTCAAAAAGAGCTAGAGCGCTCTTTAGATGTCTGCCCGCATTGTGATAACCACTTCCGTACCTCAGGTCAGCGACGTATTGATATTACGTTGGATGAGGATGGGCGTGAGGAGCTGTTGACCAACATACAACCGGCTGATCCCCTTAAATTTAAAGATACAAAAAAGTACCGTGATCGCGTAAAGGATGCCCAGAAAAAGACAGGGCAGAACGATGCACTGCGGCTTTTTAAAGGAACCATTAAAGGGGTGCCTGCTGTTGTGGCTGCGTTTGACTTCCACTTTTTGGGGGGGTCTATGGGGTCTGTGGTTGGTGCTAAAGTGGCCCAAGGTGCCCTGGCTGCAGCAGAAGCCGAGTGTGGCTATGTGCTGTTTGCGGCATCTGGCGGTGCACGTATGCAGGAGGGGATACTCTCTCTCATGCAGATGGCTAAAACCTCTGCAGCTTTAACCAAGTTGGAGGAAAAAGGGCTGCCCTTTATTGTGGTGCTTACGGATCCTACCAGTGGCGGGGTAACGGCCTCCTTCGCCATGTTGGGGGATATCCATATTGGAGAGCCCAATGCGCTGATCTGCTTTGCCGGGCCACGTGTTATTGAACAGACGGTACGCGAAAAGCTGCCCCCTGGCTTCCAGCGTAGTGAATATCTGCTGGAGCATGGTTTTTTGGATATGATTGTCAGCCGTGACAAAATGCGGGATATGCTGGCTGATCTGTTGGCCCGTATGACCTCCTGGCAAGAGCCTGTGCTTAACCGTGCAGACATGATTCCAGAAGGGAACGGCTCAGAGAACAGTGAAGAGTCTGCAGGGGCCTAACCCTTTGGATCCTGCCGCTTCCATTTTGGATGCTCTGCTAACGCAAAACGAGTCCCAGGCCAATTGTACCATTGACCTGGGACTTTCGCGTATGGAGGCGTTGTTAGCCGCCTTAGGGCAACCCCATGCCCAGTTAGGGCCGGTTATCCATGTGGCAGGCACCAATGGAAAAGGCTCTCTTATCGCATTTTTAACGGCCATGCTGCAGGCTGCAGGGTACACCGTTGCCACCTACACCTCACCTCACTTAATAACCATTCATGAGCGTATTCAGCGCAATGGGCAACCGGTTGATGATGGGCTGTTACGTGCCCAGGCACAGAGGGTGCTCGATACAGAAGCCTCTAAAGAAGCAACCTTTTTTGAGCGATTGACGGCTGTTGCTTTTGGTGTTTTTCAGATCTGGTGTGCAGAAGATCCTCAAACGGTGGTTTTGTTGGAAACTGGTTTGGGGGGGCGTTTGGATGCCACCAATGTTGTTCACCCCACAGTAACGGCCATTACCAGCATGGGGTTGGACCATCAAGCCTATCTGGGTAGCGATATGGCCAGTATTGCACGAGAAAAGGCTGGGATTTTGAAAAAGGGCGTGCCTGTGGTGGCGGCACCTGCGGATGATGAGGCACTTTCTGTCATCCAAGCTCACGCCCAGCAGGTAGGCGCACCTCTCCTGGCGGCAGGTTTGAGCTATCACTGGCAGGCTGGTCCTGCTGGGTGGTATGAGGATGAGGAGGGGCGGATTCCACTACCACAGCCTGCCTTGGCGGGCCATCATCAGTGGGATAATGCTGCTCAAGCGGTCGCTGTGGCCCGTCAGTTAATGCAAATGGGGTGGTCTCTCTCTAAGGATGATCTTAGGTCAGGTGTGGCTTCGGCATACTGGCCTGGGCGCCTGGAGCAGGTAGCGACGGAACCCTCAATCTGGCTGGATGGCGCCCATAACCCTGTTGCTGCACAGTGCTGTGCCGACTTTTTTCGTCAACAGGGTGGGGTGGATGTCATGCTTTTCGCTCTTATGGCCGATAAGGATAGGGATGCCATGCTGCGCCCTTGGTTGGGGGTGGTGAAGGAGGTCGTCGTTGTCGAGCCTGTAGGTGGGCGTGCTGTTGAGGCTAAGCTCTTGGTTCAGTGCTGGAATAAGCATGGAGTTAAGGCAGAAATAGCGACTTCTACCGAACAAGGATTACAGTTGGTCCGAAAAAAAGTGAGTCAAGGTGGAAAAATACTCGTTTCGGGCTCGCTTTATCTGGTGGGTGAGGCCAAAAAATTGTTATGATGTCTCGGATTTGCCCACTCGTTGGGACTAGGGTTTCGACCCCTGTGTGAATTTTTCGACCGTTTTCTTCGGTTGGTCGGTCTTTGGTCATCGAAAAAAGGACTAAAGACTCGGATGCTTGGATTGAGATGCGATGCCTAAACGCTGTGCCCCATCCATAGAGTCGTGTGCGCCACTCTACGCCCAAAGGATCTCTCCTATGGGTCGTACCCTGTTGTCAGCCAGTTGGCTGGTGCTGGCCATGGCCGCTGCCCAACCGTTGCATGCTGCTACGGGTGACTTGAGCCAGGCTGACCTGCAGCGGCTGATTGCGGAAACCCCCATTGAGGTTGAAGCCGGTTCCCTTGAGCACAATCGCCAAAGTGGGACCATTACCGCGACAGGTGGTGTGAAAATTTTGCAAGAAGGGGTGTTAGACCTTCAAGCCGAACGGGCCATCTACCACATGGGTGATCAGCGACTGAACGCCCATGGCAAGATTAAAGTTCTCCATGAAGGTGCGACCTACCAAGGTGAGACAATTATTCTTAACCTGGGTGAGGGCAGTGGTCTGATCGAGCAGGGGCATATTGACATGCCCGGCCCTGGCGGTGTTGCGACAGCCAGCCGCGTGGAACTGTTGGACCGCAACCGTTTGCAGCTCAAAGAAGCCACCTATACCAACTGTGATTGTGAAACCCCACCTTGGGTACTAGAGTCAGATAAAATTTCTGTCGATCGGGCTGAAAATACGGTAACAGCACGGGATGTCACCCTACGTTTTAAAGGGGTTCCCATCGCCTATATGCCTTGGCTGCGCCAGCCGCTACGAAAAGAGCGACAGAGCGGTTTTTTGATGCCCTCTATCCAGTATAGTGGCGCCAATGGCGTTGAGATGGATATTCCCTATTACTGGAATATTGCTCCTCAACGTGACGCGACATTAACCTTGCACCCTACCAGTAAACGGGGGGTGATGGGTAAAATGCAGTACCGCTACAAGGGGCAGGGGCTTGATGGGACGATTGAGCACCAAGGTATTCATGATACCGAGTTGGATAGGTACCGCTCTCTGACCTACCTTGATCACCAGCAGATTCTGAATAACTGGAAAATTCACGGACATGTAGAGACCGTACGTTCAGATGACTTTTTGGGTGACTTTGAACAGGATCTCATGGATGGAAAAAGTCGCTATATTAGCTCATTCCTAACCGGTCAGCGGTTGTGGAAATCTGCCACACCCGGCGAGATGGGGCATATGGCCGTTGAAGGTGGGGTACGCTGGTATGAGAACCTAGCCACCGACGATGATCTGTACACCATTCAGCAAGCCCCTTACTTGGCCTTTAGTGGTTCACATCTGTTGCCGATCTGGGATCGCCGTATCTTCCTAAATGGAGGTGCTCGCTTTGATAGCTTCTATCAAATGAAAGGTGATGCCACCCAGCGGGTTGATCTTGCGCCAACCCTGCGTTACAGCAAGCCCCTGCATATTGGTCAGCTTAGCCTGGGTGCCGGTGTACGAGAGACCGCTTATATGATGAGTGGGGACCCTGCGTTGGGTAATGGCGATGACAGCTTTGCCCATCGTCAGGCCTCTATGTTTAGTGCTCGCCTGGATATGCAGATGAGCAAAAATCTACAGAGTGACCCCAGCTCAAAGTTTAAAAATCTGCGTCATACTGTTGAACCAACCGTTCAATATGTGATGAATGCAGTTCATGGTCAGGATAAGATCCCCAATTATGATTCGCGGGTCTATGACACCATTTCCGGTAGCAACACAGATATCGCCAACCGAACCTTTACCACCACCAATCTGTTTGAAGAGAACCAATACAGTGGTGTTGACCGCATTAGCGCCGGTCATTGGATCAGCTACGGTGTTACCAGCCGTTTGATGGGTAAAGTGGAAGGGGAAGAGGCGATCCGTGAAATTGCCCGTGTGACGGTTGGTCAACGTTATGCGCCTGATGGTCATGAGGATTATCAGAGTGGTCATAACCTCTCTGACATCGTATTGGGTGGTTCGGTCTCGCTGCATGCCAATTGGGATCTGGAAGCTGAAACCCGTTACGATCCCCATGATAAGATTATTTCCCTCTCAGATACCTCTTTTACCTATAAGACCAAAAAGGGCGAGGTTGAGGTTGGTTATCTGATCAACCGTAATGATACCGAATCTGAAGTTAAGCGGGATGTCACCTATAGCAGCAAACTGAAGCTGAATGATGAATGGAGCTGGGAACAGGATCTGGATTACTCCTTAGAGACTTCCAGTACCAAAAGCTGGCGAACCAGCCTTGTTTATAACCATGATTGCTGGTCCTTTGAGCTCTTTGGCGGTTCACGTCTGTCCAGCAGCAGTGAAGTGCATGGGGGCGGTTTTATGGGCTTCTTGATCAACTTTAATGGCCTGGGTGGATACGGTGTAAAATAATTCCGTGGCTCATGGATCATAACTTTAAAAGAGAGGCAGGCCGTGGGCCTGCTTTTTTTTTGGTAAGTCGGTTGGCCTCTGGTGAGGAATGACGTAGGATGCCGCTCTATTCATCGGAGTTGGCATAAGCTTTGAAGGATCATTTCTGGTTGGTCGAAACAAACCGTATAGCGTGCCAAAGTTCTGGAAAATGACGCAGTAAAGGTGCAATTCATGTTGATGCAGAGACGACGTAATTTATTCGGTTCCTTGGGGGCCGTGGCCATGCTGTTCACCTTGCTGGTTGGGGGAGCTGCTCCAGCCACAGCGGGTATTCCGTTAGATGGTATTGCGGCCGTGGTGGATGGTGCGATTATTCTGGAGTCAGAAATTGCAGACCAGCTCCGTGCCCAGGTGATGAAGTTCTCCCAAACGGGTGAACAGGTGGATGTCACCCGCTTACGTCGCCGGGTATTGGATGGTGCCATTATGCGGGTGCTACGGGAACAGAAGGCCAAAAAGCTGGGTATTAAACTCATCGATGCTGAAATAGATGGTGCGATGCTTCGTCTGGCTAAGCGAAATAATGTGAGTGTGGATCAGTTTAAAAGGATGCTGCAACGTGAAGGGGTGGGCTATGACAGCTTTTTAACCTCACTGCGGGATCAGATCTATGTTCAAAAAATTATCCGCCGTGTCATCCTGCCGACCGTACGTGTCTCGGATGAAGAGGTCCAAGATCTCTATAAGGCAACCCGTCAACAAGGTCAAAGCAGTGGGGGGGAGCAGGAGCTGCGCATCAAACAGATTTTGCTCTCTATTCCTGAGAACGCATTGATCCATCGTGTCCGTGAGATTGGTGAAAAAGCCGACAACCTTGTCAATCAACTGCGTGGTGGGGCCTCTTTTGCCCGTTTAGCCAGCGAAAGTTCTGATGATCCCAGTGGTCTTAATGGTGGTGAGATGGGCTGGTTTAAACAAGGTGAGCTGTTGCCTCAGATTGAAAAGATTGTATTCAAACTGGCCGATGGTGCGATCTCTAAACCGATTCGTACCAGTCAGGGGTATCACATCTTTGCGGTGAGTGAACGACGCATTCAGCAGAGCCATGGTCAGGCTCAAGCCGATAAAGTCAAAGTTCAAGCGCGGCACATTCTGTTTAAGGTACCTAAAGGCTCCAACAGCAGTGCCTCGGCTGATGTACGCCGTAAGTTGGACAAGCTTCGTCAGCAAATTGAAGCGGGGGCTGATTTTACTGAAATGGCCAAAAAGTTCTCTCAAGATGAAGGAAGTGCCAAAGAGGGGGGAATGCTAGGCAGCTTTGCCCGTGGTGTGATGGTGCCTTCGTTTGAAGATGTTGCCTTTTTCCTTAAGCCTGGTGTGGTCAGTGAGCCGGTGCGTACCCCCTTTGGTTGGCATTTGATCGAAGTGGTGAAGCGTGAGGTGGAAAAAGTAAACTCCTTTGCTGCAGCTAAAAAAGAGCTGAGAGCACGCCTGCGTGAAGCAAAGACTAAAGCACGTTATACCCAATGGTTGCGGGATTTACGTCTGCGCAGTTTTGTTGAATATCGCTAACAGAAGTGGGACCCGTATGAATATGGCACAGACCCCCATTGTTGTAACGATGGGGGATCCCGCTGGTGTTGGGCCTGAGATTACCCTTAAAGCCTTTGCGGCACGGTCAGAGACTACCGTTCCCTGGCTGTGGGTGGGGGATCCGGCTGTTCTTAGGTGGACGGCACAGCAATTGGGTTTGCCCCTGCCACCCCTACATGATCTGTCACCCAATGATGCTTTTGACAAGGCCCCAGGCGGGGCCTTGTCTATTCTATCAACAAAGGCATCAATCGATTTGGATAAACTGTCGTTTGGGGTTGCCAATGGCACACATGCAGCCTGTGTGGTGGAGAGTATTGAGACCGCGGCAGCATGGGCGATGGATGGCCGTGTGGGGGGGGTGGTTACACCGCCCATTAACAAGGCGGTACTCCATGCAGGGGGCTTTCAATGGCCCGGACATACGGAGTTGTTAGGGCACTGCACAGGGGTTCATGCCCCTGTAATGATGCTGGCAGGTGAAGGGTTAAGGGTTGTACCTGCCACCATTCATCAATCCATTCGCTCTGTGCCTGATGCGCTGAGCATGGAGGGGTTAAGCCACAATTTCCAGGTTGTTATCTCTTCCTTGCACAGAGATTTTGGTGTTAAGGATCCCAAAGTGGCCATCTGTGCCCTTAATCCGCATGCGGGGGAAGGCGGGGCGTTTGGGGATGAAGAGTCACAAATTATTGAGCCAGCCATGACCCTGGCCAATTTGGGTAAGAGTCTGGAAGGGCCGTTTCCGGCTGATGCCCTGTTTTCTGAATCCGCGCGTGCGCCCTACGATGCCATAATCTGTATGTACCATGATCAAGCACTGATCCCCATAAAAATGCACTGCTTTGGTCAAGCCACCAATATTACCTTAGGGTTGCCCATTATCCGTACCAGTGTGGATCACGGTACAGCCTATGATATCGCCGGAACAGGGCAAGCTCACCATAGTGCTCTGTTAACTGCTGTGGAGCAGGCACAGTCTATGGCCTATAACCGTTGGAAATGGCAGCAGGAGCGATCATGAGTCATTACAGCCGCATTAAACTGTTGTTAAACCAGCATGGGTTAAGTCCCAATAAACGCTTTGGTCAAAATTTTTTGGTGGATCCGTCTATCGCGCCCCGGATTGTTAATCTGGCCCAGATTGGTGAAAGCGACCGTGTTCTTGAGATTGGCCCGGGTGTGGGATCGTTAACCATCCCTTTACTGCAAAAAGCAGGTGCTGTAACCGCGGTTGAGAAAGATCGGAACCTGTTGCCTGTGTTGCGTGTGGAAGCGGCGGGCGTCGGTAACCTAAGCCTTATTGAGGAGGATGCCCTTAAGGTAGACTACACCGCGCTGGCTGAAAAGCTGGGGGGGCGTATGAAACTGGCGGCTAACCTACCTTATAATATTTCATCCCCCCTGATGGTACACCTGTTGGAGCATCATGCTGCTTTTGAAAGCATGACTTTAATGTTCCAAAAGGAGGTCGCCCAACGGCTGGCCGCAGAACCAGGAAGCAAAGCTTATGGGGCGTTGACGGTACAGTGTGGCTTGTGGGCAGAAATTCGCCACGGTTTTGATGTACCACCTGGTGCTTTCCTTCCCCCCCCCAAGGTGACATCCGCTGTGGTGCACGTAGATGTTAAAACGGCACCCCGTGTGGCGGTTAACGATGAACGCCACTTTGTTCGGGTGGTCAAAGCTGCCTTTGCCCAACGTCGAAAAACACTGCGCAATACCTTAAAGACCATGTGTGCCAACCCTGGACCCTGGTTGGAAGAGGCTGGAATTGATGGTGGGTTAAGGGCGGAGGTATTGACCTTGGCACAGTTTGCCCAGTTGGCCAATACCCCTATGCCTTAATGAGACGATTCGGCTTCGCGAAGTTGGTGTAGCTCTTCAACCATCTGCTCGATATCTGTCTGGACTTGGGCCATGACCTGTTTGCGGGCATTTTTAGGTAGCCCTTCTGTTGGAATAGGTTTGCCGATCTTAACCCGTATGGTTCCTGACTTTTTGAGTAGGCTGCCCTTAGGCCAGTAGTAGCCTGCATCATGCGCAACAGGAATAATGGGCGCGCCTGCAGCCATGGCCAGCATGACGCCACCCGGTTTATAATCCCCAACCTCACCCGCAGGCATCCGGGTACCTTCTGGAAAAATCAAGACACAGTCCCCTTGTTCCATGGCGGTTTTGCCCTCTTTGGCAAGTAACCTTAGAGCTTCTGTACCCTGACTGCGGTTAATAAAGATCTGTTTGGTTGCAGCCAATGCCCAGCCAAAGATGGGAATCCACTTCAAACTCTGTTTCAGTACAAAGGCAAAAAAGGGAAACAGGGTGTGAAAGGTGACGGTTTCCCACTCTGATTGATGCTTGCTTAAGATCACAAAGGGGGCAGGGGGCAGATTTTCATGCCCAATCACTTCATGTTTTAAACCACAGATCCATTTAAGCATCCATAAATTGTAGTTTGCCCACTGCTTGGCCAGCCAGCGACGGAAGGTTAGGGGGGTTATTAACCAGACCGCAGTGATAAGTAGCCCAAAGAGCACAATACCAACACAGAACAGTAAGAAAAATAGTATGGAACGCAGCCATTGAAGCATTAAAAAAACCTTAAAGGGGGTTGAAACTTTGCTTGCCCTATCCCATCTATAGGATGTGTAAGGTGTACGCAATGTTTATAGCGCATTTTGAAAAAGAAGGGTATAATGCGCGCTTCTTTCGTTGTAGATAAAGGCTGTTTTAGGTTTAAACACCCGATGAACATGAGGTTGATCGTACATGAGCACTAACATGTTGGTTCCCTATAAAGGAGAAAACCAACTCGCCAGTTATATGCAGCAGGTGGATAACTACCCTATGCTGTCGGCCGATGAAGAGTTTGATCTGGCGGTACGGTATCGTGAACAGAACGATCTGGACGCGGCACATCAGTTGGTGACTTCTTATCTACGTTATGTAGCCAGTATTGCCAAAGAGTACCAAGGGTACTATGGCCTGAAGTTTATGGATTTGGTGCAAGAGGGTTCTGTTGGGTTGATGCAGGCGGTTAAGCGCTTTGATCCCCATAAAGGCTTTCGCCTCGCAACCTATGCCATGTGGTGGATCAAAGCTTCCATTCAGGAATTTGTGCTGCATCACTGGTCCTTGGTAAAAATTGGTACCACAGCGGCCCAGCGTAAGCTGTTTTTTAATCTCCGTAAATCCAAAGATACCCTGGAACGGTTGGATGCCACACAGGCGGAAGAGATGGGGCAGCGGTTAGGGGTCTCTAGTGAGGCCGTGTTGGAGATGGATGCGCGGTTGAGTGGTCCAGATGATAGTCTAAACCGTACCGCTGTTGAGGGTGGAGAAGAGATCCAGAATCTGCTTGCGGACCAAGCTCCGGATCAAGAGACACTTCTGTTGGCCTCTGAGTCCGAGCAGATCCAGCAGGAAGTGGTAAAACAGGCCTTGGCTTCCCTTAATGAGCGGGAGCGAGAAATTGTCATGGCCCGTATTATGACCGCCAAACCGATTACCCTTGAGGTGCTGGGGGAACGGTTGGGTGTTTCCCGTGAGCGTATTCGCCAACTTGAAAAGCGCGCTTTGAAAAAGCTGCGTGTTTTCTTTGAGGCAGGAGATGCTTCCATTCAGGATCTTATCCCTGCCTAAAGGTCGCATTTATACCCGTTTAAAAAAATAAAAGCCCAGCATCTGTTGCTGGGCTTTTTTTGTAGGCTCTCTCTCTATTTACTGCGGGTTGGTTGCTTGATCGTTTGTACCATCCTAAAGAACTGGTTTATCCCCATGGTGGGCTTATCGTAACCCGCCAGTTGCTTATGCCTGTTTTAAAGCATGGATTAGCAGAGGGCTCTTTACCGTTGTGAGGCTGATGGGTGTTTTGCCCGCTTGAGCATCTTGCCGACCCTAAAGAGAGAAAGTGTGGATCTTTAGACCGTTGGTCTGTGTGAGGGGTTAGGCGACCACTTATTTGTGGGGCTCTGTTCCGTAAAGAAAGTTGTGTTTTATGACGTAGATCTGGGGTTCATCCAGTTGTTGATGATTCAACCTCAAAATACCTATCTCAAACGGTTCAAAACCTACTGGGCACGTCAAAATCTGAAGGACTCTATGGTGAATGGTTGGCGGACCGTGCCCCCTTTTATTTCATGGTGAGCACGCATGACTTTTTATTGAGATATGCTTTCTCAAACAATCTCGTTGATCTCACCCATATTTATGCCAAGATGTCATGTATAGATTATGTAGGATTTATTGAGCAGGTGGGACAGATGATTACACAGACAGTCAATCCTGAATTTGCATTAAAAGTAGATGCACACTCCTTCTGCATCATCCCCCAAAGTGCGCCAGGTTTTTATTCCTATACCCCTTACCTTGAACTGGCAGAGCGTATTCCCGATCATTTGGATGTGGTCATTGACTGTACCAAGATAGAGGTCATGGACAGTGTCGGGTTGGGGGTGTTTCTGCTTTTTCACCAAGCCTTAGGTGAAAAAGCCTACACCATTGCCATACGCAACCTACACCCTAAGCTCGAACGCCTCTTTAAAGTAGCAGGTCTAGATCAGGTTTTTAGGCTGGTCTAGCGCTCTATCCCACTTTTCCATCGGGGCGTGGCGTCAGTAAAATAGGCAGATAGCGAATTAAAATAAGCAGCATGGCGGCCATCCAGATACTTCCGGATAACCAGTAGCTTTCTCCCAATACCTCTTGCCAAATCATGGGGACGATTGATCGTACCAATAAAGCGACCAAGAACAGGCCGTAGGCTAGTACTGTCCATGGGTGTGGTTGGATGGGGCGGCCGGTATGGCCCAATCCTACCCGGGTAACAATACCGATCAAAAAGAGCCCCCCAACCCCAATGGTCCAGATGTGAAAAGCTGTGAGGATGCGGACAACATCCAATTTAAAAGGTAGTGCTAAGGCTATGAACCCCAGAGGAATGGACAAGTAGCCCACATGCATCACCCACACAATGGGTGCACTGGCGGTGCGGTGTCCGTTCCAGCGTGCGAGACGCATGAGGTGAAGTATGCCTGTGGGAAGGTAGAGAAAGGCCATCCATGGGTTTTCCATACCCATAAACATCATACCCGCGATGACCAGCAGTGTCATAACCAAGGTGGCGTTCTCAAGCCAGGGTAGGGGGGTGTAACTCGCTTGGCTATCCCGCCCACTGTTCTTTAACCAGTTCACGGTAAAGAGTGGAATAATACGACCCCCTATGGCCGTAACGATCAAGATCAGCGCAGCCATACCCAGTTTGGGGCCCGTACTGGCCCAAGGAATGGGGAGTATCTCCAAAGCCGTGGGAACAGAGAGGATATTGATAACGGCGTACAGCCCATAGGCCAAGAGTACTGACCGATGCCAAGGGTTCTTTGAACCACCCAGGTGGTAGAGAAAGAGAAGAAGGGTCAGGAGAGGAAATAGAGCATTGCCCACACTTACCCAGATTTCGGGTAACGGGCCAGAGAGCATTAAGACCAATCTACCGATCAGCCAGGCTGTGGCTAGCAAGAGGGTCTGTACCGGGGTAACCAGGGGTTTGCCGACCCAATTCCCTGCGGCAGTCAGTAAAAAACCCACTCCAATGGCACCACAAAAGCCAAAAACCAGCTCATGGCCATGCCAAAAAACCGGCATGAGTGTGCTATCGATCAGCATGGGGACCAGTGGCCAACCTTCAGGGATGAGTAAGGTTCCTACCCACATGGCCATGGCCAAAAAACCGTAGCTCAGCCCTAGTAGAAAAAAGAGTCGAAACGGTGTGGCAAAGAGAGAGGGCATGGTTCACCTATTAATAAAGACCAGAAGGTATAGAGATACCCGGTGATCCTCCGGTTTGAGATGTTGAGCCTTGGTTTAATGTTTGTCCACGGTGGCGAGCAGGGCTGCGGCGTTGACGAAGCTCCTTGGCCCGCACGGTGCGATCATCCGGTTTAAAGGCTTCTAATACCACCCGTTTGGTGCTGTCGGTCACAGGACCGCCGTCATGACCATCTACAGATTCCAGATAGATGCCCGCCGGGACGGGAAAATCTACCACGGGCCGATCTTTAAGGGCTGCTTGCATATAGTTGGTCCAGATCGGTAGCGCTGCCTTAGAGCCTGTTTCTTTATAGCCAAGGGTCTTGTAATCATCCCGGCCTACCCAAACAGAGGTAACCAAGGAGGGGCTATACCCAAGGAACCAGGCATCGCGTAGATCGTTGGTGGTCCCTGTTTTACCGGCGAGGGGACGTTTAATGACCCGGGCACGGCGCCCCGTACCATGGCTGACCACCCCTTTAAGCATACTGGTTACCTGGTAGGCGACTTTGGGGTCCATAACCTGCTCCCCAAACATGTTTTCATGGCCTTTGGGTAAATCGGTTTTACGGCCTTGCAGCATGTCGGTAATAGAGCGTTCCGTCTCTTTATGGCACAACAGGCAGTCCCCCCCACCATGACGGTGGATGGTACGTCCATACCTATCTTGGACGCGTGCAATATAGACCGGTTCCACCAATTTACCGCCATTAGGGAAGGCTGCATAGGCTTGGGCCATCTGCATGGGGGAGTAGTTCATGGTACCCAGGGAGATGGAGAGGTCGCGTCTGGATTCTGGAATACGCAACCCAAACTTTTGCACAAAAGGAACGACCTTTTTGACCCCCAGGTTTTTCATCAGTCGAATGGTCACAAGGTTTCGGGAGTGTTCTAACGCCACCCGGAGTGTTGTGGGTCCATGAAAGCGTTTTTCATAGTTTTCAGCTTTCCATATTTTACGCTCTCCGGTCACGCCATCATGATAGACAATGGGGATGGGGGAGTCATCAATACGGGTGGCTGGATTATAGCCATTGGCCAAGGCTGCGGCATACAAAAAGGGTTTGTAAGCTGAGCCCGGTAGACGTTTGGATTGGGTCGCTCGGTTGTATTCACTCCGGCTAAAGTCATAGCCACCCACCATGGCAATGATCTGCCCGGTGTGGGGGTCCATACTGATGAGCGCAGCTTCGGCATCCGGCTCCTGGGCCAAAATGGCTTGATGACCTGGAATAAGTTCACCAGGGTTATGCGGGTCCGGTTTGAGTACAGGTTTTAGATCCACTAAAATGATGTCTCCTACCTGTAAAAGATCACTGATTTTTTTGATCTTTCGGCCGGGTCTTAGCTTTTTCTCGGTGCGTGGACGTGCCCATTCAACACCAGAAAAGGGCAGGTCAAAACTATGCCCTTTGGCCAACATAATTTTAGCAGGCCCCTCTTTAGGAATTTCAAGCACCACCGCTTTGACAAAGCCCTGAGTGGTGACAGGATCCTTCTCCACCTTTTTGAGCCATTTGGCCATGGCGGTTTGATCCAGGTTCTCAATGGTGCCGATGGGGCCCATGTAACCGTGGCGTTTACTGTACGCGACCAGACCATCTCTTACCGCTTGCTGAGCGGCGACCTGTAGGGTGGGATCCAGGGTGGTGTAGACATCCAGCCCCCCTCGGTAGAGACGGTAGGATCCCCACTCCTCTTGCAAGGTGCGGCGTACATGTTCCAAATAGTGTGGAGCAACCTGTTCTAAGGGAACCTGAGGACGGGCCAGATCCAAGGGGCGTGAGACCTCTGCTTTGGCTTGCTCACGGTTGATGTGGCCAACATCATACATGCGCTGTAAAACAGCCCGTTGTCGTTTTTTTGCCCGCGTTTTGTAGCGCCATGGTGAATAGCGGGAAGGGGCCTTAGGCAGAGCGGCAAGCATCGCCATCTGGGCAATGGTCAACTCTGAGACATCTTTATTGAAATAAATACGTGCTGCGGAGCTAACCCCGTAAGCGCCTGCACCCAGATAGATCTGGTTGATGTAGAGTTCAAGGATCTCCTGTTTGGTGAGGGACTCTTCAATACGCAGGGCTAGGATGGCCTCTTTAATTTTTCGTGTATAACTACGCTCGGCTGTGAGTAAAAATGTTTTTGCCACCTGCTGGGTGATGGTGGAGGCGCCCTGGACCACCCGACCGGCTTTCATGTTGGTGATGAAAGCCCGGACAATGCCGACAGGGTCCAGGCCAAAATGGCTGTAAAAACGAGCATCTTCTGTTGCTAAAAAAGCGTTAATGAGCATAGGCGGCACATCTTTAATGGGAATAAACTTCCGCCGCTCAATATAAAACTCCCCCATCAACCGGTAGTCTCGGGCATACACCCGTGTCACCAAAGAGGGGTGGTACTCCTCTAAACTGCGTAGCGTCGGCAGATCTTTAGAGAACTTAAGATAGATGGACCAACCGTAAATACCGCCTGCCAGGGAGAGGAGTAACCCCAGTACAAAAAGACGTTTAAACCAGCGCCATACCCAGCTGGATTTACGTTTTGGTTTCACCGCACCTTTTTTCGGTGCACCCTTGTCTGTATGATTTTCCGGCATGGGGAGTATTCGCCGTTCCGTTTGCGTGAAATCCACTGTCCCATTGCGCACCCCCAACTAACAAAGGGTACTCAAAAATGGATAGTTTACCGTTTATAAAGCTATTCCAAAAGGTCAGGCCGTGTGTTTGGGCCCAGATTATCCTATTTGGCGTGATTTTTTTGCTTACGCTACCCTCATGGGGGGCTCAAGCGCGTTTGGATGAGCATAAAAATGGCATGCATCAACTCTTTATTCCTGTTGGTGCCCTGCAAGAACACCCCCAACGTTGCCAAATTTTACAAGGTTGGCCCGCTGGAGGTGTTACCTTACGATGCCAAGCGGCCATTTGGAATACCATTAAGCCACCCAAAATGGCGCCCCACTTCAAAGCACAGCTGCAGTGGAGTGGGCAAGGCGTGCGTATTTTACCCTTAAATGGAGAGCAGCCCCCTGAAGTGGTGATGGCAGAAAAAGGGCTTTGGGTTCGGTGGCCACAAGCTCTGCAGAGCACACTCATAGAGTTGAGTCATCTAGAGATCCAGTATGACGAAGCGGCGTGGCATCTGTTTCTTGGCGGAGCATCCCGACTTCCTGAACCTCAAGTAAACTGGTTGGCGGACTCGGCAACCTTGGTGGTGGATTGGCCGAACACGCTGCATGCCCAGGTGGTTTTGCCCCGTATTGAAGATCCATGGGTTAAACAGGCACAATTGGGTACCCATGATGAAGGGGTTCGGTTGGCCGTTACCTTAAAAAATGCCAACCTACATTGGCGGCTGGACAGACGGGATGGTCGATACCAGTTGACGTTGAGCAAACAGCCCTACCATAGTGCCTGGATGAAATCATCGGTTGCTCATTTTCCACAAGCCAGCTATCAATTTATCCAAACCCCTTTGTCGGAGGCGGTTTATTTTTTGGCCCAACGTGCCGCCTTGGATATCCGTGGTTTAGAGCTATTACAGCCAAAAATTGAAGATGTCACTCTGAGCAGTACACCGGCTCATCGAGCCCTGGCCCAACTGCTGGATCAGTACGGCTGGCAGTTGCAAACCCAGAAAAAAGGGCCGTTACAGATTGTGCGGGCCCATTGATCATACACCATCTACCCTTGAGAGCTGACCATGCCGGTTCGTGAAACCCTCTCCCTGGATCTGGGAGAACGCAGTTATGATATTGTTATAGGTGACGGTCTTCTGGAGAGCTTGGGGAGCCGATTAAAGCCAATACTCAAAGGTCACCAAATTGGTTTGGTCACCAATGAAACGGTGGCGCCTCTCTATGCCGAGCGTACCATTGAAAGTTTGGAAGCGGCTGGTTTTGAGGTGGTTCCCGTTATACTTCCAGATGGGGAGCGGTATAAAAATTGGGAAACCCTTAATCTGATTTTTGATGCCTTAATCGGGGCGAAGTTTGAGCGGAGCGGGGCTATTGTCGCGCTTGGTGGCGGTGTTGTAGGGGATATGGCGGGGTATGCTGCGGCCTCCTTATTACGCGGGGTGCCCTATATCCAGGTACCAACCACGCTGCTTTCCCAGGTGGATAGCTCTGTGGGGGGAAAGACCGGTATTAACCATGCTCTGGGTAAGAACCTGATTGGTGCGTTCTACCAACCCAAACTTGTGCTGATGGATCTGGCCACGTTGAAGACCCTACCAAAACGGGAGCTTTTGGCGGGTCTGGCTGAGGTGATTAAATATGGCATTATTTGGGATGAAGCCCTCTACAGCCTGCTGGAATCTGATTTATCACCGCTGGTTCATCTTGAATATGAAGTGCTGGCATCGGTGGTATACCGTTGCTGTGCCATTAAGGCTGAGGTGGTGGCGCAAGATGAACGGGAATCAGGTGTGCGTGCCCTGTTAAACCTAGGCCATACCTTTGGCCATGCCATTGAAAATTTGGCAGGTTATGGAGAAAACTTACATGGTGAAGCGGTGGGTATGGGGATGATCATGGCGGCAGAGATGAGCTTGATCCGCGGTATGGTGGATAAGCCCTTTGTCAGCCGTGTTCGAGAGTTAATTCTCCGGGCGGGCCTACCTGAGTTCCCGGCGCAAAAGCAGCCCATGGCCGCTTATTTGGATGCCATGGGGCGCGATAAAAAGGTGGTGGCTGGGCAGATGCGCTTTGTACTCCCCACACAAATGGGTGCTGCGGTGGTGGTGGATGATGTAACCGAAGCAAGTTTGCATCAGGTTTTAGCCCCTTACGCATCGGATGTCTAAATGGGGCGTCGTGGGACCCGACATACCACATTGACGTCCCATGCCCGAAAAGTCTCTGTTGCGCTCATACGTGCTGGGTTTAAACCACACCCTGGTCCTATTGACCCAAAAGGTGGGCGTGGCGGCAGTATGCGCATTAAAGTCTCGGTGGACGCGAACCGAACCCGGGTTCGTGTGGCAGGGGGTGGGGTGCAAGTGCTCTATCTCTATGGCACATCCGATAAACAGGTGTGGGAGACCTTGCAACAGGCTCTGGGTTACCACGTCATGGAGGCTTTGGTTGATGGCAGGGGTGGGGCGTAAGCGGCCACGATGGAGCAAACCTGGTCGGCTCATCTTGTCTTAAGGGGGGGCTGGTGGGTCTCTTGGCTTACTGGTGATCAGAAACCAAAAAACGCAACCTCATGGGTTGCGTTTTTTGGTTTTGACTATTGGCCAGCTTGGGGGCCAATGAGGGCTTCGTTTTCCCCCCACTGCGCATCGGTCACATGAACCATGCGGTTTTTGACTTGAATGCGCCCTTCGACATAGAGCTTTACAGCCCAAGGGTAGAGTGTGTGCTCTTGGGCCAAAATACGTTTGGCCAAGTCCTCTTCACGGTCTTGCGGCAGAACCGGTACGACGGCCTGTGTGATGATGGGCCCTGCATCCACCTCTTCTTCCACAAAGTGGACCGTGCAGCCACTAAAGCGTACACCGGCATCAATGGCGCGCTGTTGTACATGCAATCCGGTAAACGAGGGCAGTAAAGAGGGGTGGATATTAATAAGGCGGCCAAGATAGTGGCGTACAAACAGTGGCGTCAAAACCCGCATGAAGCCCGCCAAGCAGACCAGTTGAACACCTGCATCATCCAAGGCGCGAATGAGCTCATGCTCAAAGGCCGTGCGCCCATCATAAGCCTTATGGTCTACAACCAGGGTCTCTATACCCGCCTCTTTAGCACGGGTTAGGCCGTAGGCATCTGCTTTATTACTGATGACCACAGCAATTTCAGCAGGTATAAAACCACTTTTGACCCCATCTATAATGGCTTGTAAGTTACTGCCGGAGCCTGAGATGAGTATGCCGATGCGAAAAGGCGCTTCACTCACAGGATCACCACCTTCTCTTCACCCTCAGCACAAGGGGTGATCTCACCAACGATCTCAGCTGTTTCACCAGCGGCACGCAGTTTGGCCAGGGCACTGTCGGCTTGATCTCCAGGTACAATAGCCAGCATACCCAAGCCACAGTTGAAGGTGCGCAACATCTCATCTTCTGCAATGTTGCCCAGCTTCTGTAGTAAGTTGAAGATTTCAGGCTGCTGCCAGCTATCACGCTTCATCAAGGCCCGGCACCCTTCAGGCAGAATACGGGGAATATTCTCCCAATAGCCACCACCGGTTATGTGTACCAAGCCATGAATGGTGTGGTCTTTGGCCACATCTAATAGAGGTAAAACATAGATATGGGTGGGGGTTAGCAGGGCTTCACCCAGTGTTTGGCCATTAAAATCGGCATCCAGTCCTGGGCCGTTATCCCCCAGGACCAATTTACGAATCAGTGAGTAGCCATTGGAGTGGGGGCCAGAAGAGGCCAGTCCAATAATCGCGTCACCAGGGCCAATTTTTGTACCGTCGATAATATTCTTTTTATCGACAGCACCCACGGCAAAGCCTGCCAGATCATATTCACCCTCTTCATAGAAGCCGGGCATTTCTGCCGTCTCACCACCGATCAAAGCACAACCGGACTGTTTGCACCCTGTGGCTATACCATCAACCACAGTGGCTGCTGTCTCTGGTGAGAGCTTTCCACAGGCAAAATAATCAAGAAAAAACAGAGGCTCTGCACCCTGTACAACCAGATCATTGACCGACATGGCCACCAGATCAATGCCGACCGTGTCATGCTTGCCGGAGAGAAAGGCCAGCTTAAGTTTGGTGCCAACACCGTCGGTAGCTGAGACCAAAACAGGATCTTCATACTTAGAGGTGTCCAGATCAAACAGGGCACCAAAGCCCCCCAGATCACTACGAACTTCTGGGCGATGGGTCGATGCAACAGAGCGCTTGATCATGGAGACCAAGCGGTTACCAGCATCAATATCAACACCTGCATCACGGTAGGTCATGCCAGTGGAGGGGGTGGTCTCTTTATTTTGGGCCATGGAAAGATCCGTTTTAGCCTTTGTTGTGTGGATACAGGAAGGTACTATAAAGCCTTCGACATTAACTTGTATGCACCACAACCTAAAAATTGTGGGGAACAGGTCAATGTCTGCGTTGGCTTGCGGGGGATTATAAGCCGCGTCTTAGGCTCTCGCAACACGATTCCACTATATGAAGAACCGGAAGCGCATGTTCTTGATCAATTCTATCCCAAAAAAGGGCCTTCTTGCCCTCATTTGTCTGGTTTTTGCCTTGGCTGTCATGCCCTCTGCCCAAGCTCAGCAGCAGGCACTTTCAGTCTATCAGGTAGAAAATATCCGTGTGCGGGTCAAGTTGCCGCTACCCAAAAGGGCCAGTAATCCGCGTTCTGTGGGGTTGTGGCGGGGTAAACGGGCTGCCCTTAATCGTCTCTTTAGCCGTATGATCGGGCAAAGTGAACGCCAAGAGCAGAAAAAATATCTGTTTGAGCTGCGTAAAGAGGTCGACAAGCTGATCAAACGGGTAACGGTTAACAGTGAAAAATGGCAACCCGACGGCAGCGCCGTAGATTTAACCCTGACCGTTACCTTCTCCCGTGATCAGATCCGTAGTCGGTTGGATGGTCAGGGCGTACACTACTCAGAGGTGCCTTTTCCCCCCATATTGCTTATTACCATGGAGCGGGATAACGAGAAGGTAGCCCCCTTTGACCGTGCCTTGATAGAAGCCATTCAATATCACGGTCAGCGTATAGGCATGCAAATTTTTACCCCGTTGGGGGATACCGTGGATATGGTTAACCTAAAACCCGAGAAGGTGATGTCTGGTGATCCCTGGCTCTACCGGTGGGTGAGCCAGCGCTATGGGGTTGGTCATGTCTGGATGGTGAATGGCCAAGTGTACCGTAATCCACCTGTGGATGAATTTGATGCACCTTTTTTTCAAAGTCAGGGGCAGGTTATTCATGGGGGCAGCGGGCTCTCAGCCCAGCAAAAACTGGGGCAGACCACCGGGTATGCCGCGGATGCGGAAGATGCCCAGCGCTGCCATGCGGAACAGATCGCTACACAGTTAATCCGCCAACATCAAGAAGGGTGGATTGCCAAACACGCCACCCGCTCTACCATGCGCCATCGGGTGGTGTTGCAGGTTGAGCACCGTATGGATCTTAAAAAATATGCCGAGCTAACCCACGTGCTTAAAGAGCAGGCGGGTGTTGCCGCTTTACGTGTTAGTGGCCTGACCAACCGCGGGGCCGTTTTGGAGTTGGATTATCAAGGTGAAGACAGTAGCTTGCAACGGGGCATTATTAAGGCTGGCTGGCAAGTTAAACTGTCGGAAGGGTATTGGACTTTAAAGCCATTAACCTTCCCTGGACCTTTTAATAATCCCTTCGCCCGTAGTGGGAGTCGCGGGGGATGAATGTGCCGAATCTACTCTCGTTCGCACGTATCTTTATGGTGCCCATCTTTATATGGTGCATGATAAAGGGCTATGCAGAGTGGGCGTTGTGGATTTTTGTGATTGCGGGTGTGACCGATGCGCTGGATGGTTACTTGGCAAAAAAATGGGACCAGGTGACAGAGCTTGGGGGCTATCTAGACCCTATTGCTGACAAGTTACTGTTGATTGCCGGCTTTGTTGTTCTTGCCTGGAGCCATATGGTTCCGTTGTGGTTAACTTTGCTGGTGATTACACGCGATTTGGTCATTGTAGGTGGGGCGATTGTTTATCAGATTTTAACAGGAGATCTGAAAATCGAACCGTTGTGGATCAGCAAGCTTAACACAGTTGCACAGATCGTTTTGTTAGGGGTTGTTATGGCCCATAGTAGTTATGGTTGGTTTGTGGGTGTAACAGATATCATGGTGTGGGTGGTCTTATTGACAACGGTCAGTTCAGGCTTTGCCTATATCTGGTCTTGGACCCATCGGGCAGAAGACCGTGGGGTAACCACAGGCTTTTTTGGTGGACAGGAATAATGGACCAAACTCCTGCACAGCTCCTAATTGCTTTTCCATTGGACCCTGTTCTCTCTTGGGAGAATCTGGTCGTTGGGGATCATAACGCCATTGCGGCCAATGGAGTGCGTCAACTGCAGGCCGCTACAGTTCCTGGCTTAATCCTAACCGGAGATGCCGGGGTGGGGAAGAGCCATCTCTTGCAGGCTGCGGTGGCGTCGGTTCGCTTAGAGCATGGGGAGCAGAGTGCGGTTTATCTGGATTTGGCGACCCTTTCTAAACATCTGGCCAATCAACCTAAAGAGCATAGTGAAGCGTTGCTCTCTCGCTTTATTGACCGTTATGGCCGTTGCCGTTTAGCGGCCATTGATGAGTTGGAGCTGTTGGAGGGAACCCCGGCTTTGCAAGAGGGGGTGCTCTATCTATACAACCGTCTACGTGCCGTGGGTGGTCATTTGCTGGGGGCAGGGCGTATAGATCCCAGCAGTATGGCTGGGTTACGGGATGATCTGCGCTCCAGATTGTTGTGGGGTCCGGTACTGCACATTGATGAACCAGATGAAGCCTCGCTGGATGCCATTATGGATAAACTGGCTTCTGATCGTCAGCTTCGTTTGAGTGAAGCGGTGCGGCATTTTTTGTTAATGCGTTTACCCCGGCAGGTGCCTGAGTTCGCACGGACCATTGAGCGGCTGGATAAAGAAGCCCTACGCCAGCAGCGGCCTATCACGGTGCCCCTGGCCAAAGAGGTACTGGGTCTTTAACAGGCTGTTGTTCTCTTTTAGGTTGTGATGTATCCAAGAGCTTGTCTCTCCTCTTCTCACCATGGCGTATCTAACCGGTTTGCTGGTGTGTTGCTTACTTGACCTCCTGTTGTTCACCCTTGGCTGTTAGGCCAAATCTTTCCCTGTTTTGGATTATGACGTTATGTTAACGCTCATTATTGCCTCCGCGTGTGCGGGTTTGCTAGCTGGTGTCATTGCTGGTCTGTTTGGGGTGGGCGGAGGCATTATTTTGGTGCCAACGCTGCTACTGCTTTTTGTGTGGCATGGTGTGGATGCGACGGTTGTTATGCAGATGGCGGTTGCAACCTCCTTGGCGACCATTATTGTGACCAATCTTTCCGCAACGTGGCACCACCATAAGCGGAATGCCGTGTTATGGCCTATGGTGCGTTGGTTTGCACCGGGGCTGTTGTTGGGGGCGTGGAGTGGGGCATGGTTGGCCGCATGGATGGAGGGCGATCAGCTCCGTATGCTTTTTGGGCTGTTTGAAGTTTTGGTTGGCATTAAGATGCTAACCGCCAAAAAAGATGGGGGTGGTGTCGGTCATCACTGGCCCCGGTGGAGCCGCCCGGTTATGGGGGGGCTTATTGGTGGCATTAGTAGTCTCTTTGGTATTGGTGGGGGGACCTTGTCGGTACCGACTTTAAGTCTGCTGTTTGACTTGCCCATGCAACGGGCTGTGGCGACCTCTTCGGCCATGGGGTTGGTTTTGGCCCTGTTCGGGACGGTTGGTTTTGTTCAAGCTGGGCAGGGGGTGGCCAATTTACCCCCCTGGGGTGTGGGTTTTATCGCTTGGCCGGTGTTTTTAAGCATTATTGCGGCGACCCTGATTACAACCCCATTTGGGGTGAAGTTGGCCCATGGCATGGATGCGGTGAAATTGAAAAAAGGGTTTGGTCTGTTTCTGTTGTTGGTGGGGATTAAGCTGGTGCTTGGCTAAACCATCTGTTGGTTTAAGTCTGATGGTATAGGTTTAGCTGTGGCTCCAACCGGTGGATCTTTTGTTGGGGGACTCTCTTGCCTAAGGCACACCGACCTGATTTTATGCTGGTTATTCAGGGGTAGGATGGTCAAGCTATTCTAATAGCTGTTTGATAACTATAGGCTTATGGGTTGGCTGAGCCATGTTTCTTTGGGGGCTCTTGGTGTGTGAGAGTGATAAAGAGCAGGCTCTGTTTGTTGGTTTGGTCTTTAGTTTGGATCGGTTGTGTGGGCTGGGTCTGTGCTGTTGTATCGTTCAGGAGCTTTGAGGGTCGGGTGCCGGATTTGTTTGATCAAAGCTCGTATGCTTAAAAAACGGAATAGGCTGTGTTGTATGGCGGTGGTGGCCAATCATCCATATCTATTCATCACATGCTGATCATTAAATCTTCGATCATTCCATGAGTGATCTGTTGTTTGTTTCTATCTTGGGTTATTGGCTGAATTCTTCTTCTTTCTTAAAATCTATGCTGTGTCGCCTGCCTGTTCCATCGCGTGTACTGTGGACCTTTTTTGCCCAATGTTGGCACGCCTTCTCTTGTTCTGTTCTGTGTTTTAACTTGGATTGTGGTGTGTCTAAACACCCGTAATATTAGTTTTGTTTATCCACCCCCATCTTTTTTTCTAGAACTTTCCTCTGTCACATGCACCGAAACAGTATTGATATGGTCCTCTATCGTGGGTATCAATGTTATGTGTGTAGACGTATTAGGGAGGTGCAGCATGAATGAGAAAAAACATAGTGCAGCAGCAGTGGTTTTTGCGGGAGCTTTGGCTTTGGCCGCCAGTGGTGCGGTTACTGGGACGGCTGAGGCTGGAGTAAAGTGTTTTGGCGTGGCCAAAGCTGGAGAAAATGATTGTGGTAATGCCAGTGGAACCCATATGTGCGCAGGTAAGGCCATTAAAGATTATTCGGGAGATGAGTGGAAGGAGATGGATGCTGTCAAATGTGTTCAGATGAAAGGTAAACTGGAGCCGTTTAATGGCATTAACCCCGATATTAAACAGTAGTTTTTCTCAGAGGTTGGGTGATGTCCGTAAGGTGGAAAAAAGCTGCCTTACGGCATATCCCCCTACATCGTGGGTCGGGGTGGGCTATCGGGAGGTGCATGCCCAAACTTTTCCCGTGGAGACGTCAGCTGTGGGGTGGATTGAAGTTCACCCCGAAAACTACATGGTTGCGGGTGGCGCGCGTTTAGCCCGCTTGGATGAACTGCGTTGTCACTATCCCATCAGTGCCCATGGCGTTGGGCTCTCTCTCGGGCGATCAGATGATATCGACCGCGCGCATTTATCCCGCCTGAAGCAATTTATAGATCGCTATGAACCTGCTTTGATCTCTGAGCATCTATCATGGTCCATGTTTGAGGGGGTCTATTATAATGATCTTCTACCCTTACCGTATGATGATGAGGCGTTGGCGGTCGTCGCGCGTCATATTGATGTTGCGCAAGAATATTTGGGCCGAACGCTGTTGATCGAAAACCCATCTCGTTACATCAGTTTTAACCGGTGTGATGAACGGGAAGAGCCGGAGTTTATGAATGCACTCTGTGCCAAAACAGGGTGTGGCGTGTTGCTCGACATCAACAATGTCGTGGTGAGTGGCCATAACCTTGGCTTAAATGTTGAGGCCTATTTTGAAGCGATTGAAGATCGATATGTGGGTGAAATCCATGTTGCTGGGCATCGAACGCAATACCATGATGGGGAATCTTATCTCTTGGATGATCATGGTTGTGCCCCATGTGAAGAGGTGGTGGCCTATCTCCAGAAGCGCTTGGCTCAGTTTGGTCCCCGACCTGTGTTATTGGAGTGGGATACCAATCTTCCCAGTGTTGAGTCTCTGCTTGCTACTGCGCACCAGTTAACCGCCTGTTTTTCCACCCCTGTCAAACCGTTAAAAGGAAGCAACCATGCCTATTCCATCTCCACTGTCTGAGTGGCAGCGTGCAATGGGTGCTTATCTCTTAGAGGGTGGGCCTCCGCCACATGTTGTGGCAGACCCATACCGTAAACGGCTTGAAATGTTTAAAGCCAACTATCTTCAATCTTTAATGGATGTGCTGCAGGCCACTTTTCCTGCCTGCATGGTTGCTATGGGGCAGAGTAATGCAGATATGGCGTGCCGTGCTTATATCGCACTTCATCCTCCTAAGCAGCCTGTTCTTGCGCATTATGGAGACTATTTTCATGTTTTCCTTCGCCATGAATATCCACACACCAACGCCTATCCCTGGTTGGCGGCCTTGGCCGAGTTGGAGTGGGTTTGGCAGCAGGTGCTCTATGCCGCAGATGCGGAACCTCTCTCTCTAAAGGCTTTGCAGGGGATTAACCCTGACCAGTATGACGCGCTGAGTTTTCAGCCGCACCCAGCAACCCGTTTGATTAAGCTCTCCGTGTCTGTATGGGATGCTTATCAAGTATTGAGGCAGGCAGTGATCACATCAGATCCTTATCCCGCTTTGCCATGGTCTAACGATCCTCAATATCTCTTGTTGGTCAGACCATGTAGTACTATTACGGTGTATGATCTAGCTCTTGATCAAGGCAATGTCGTAGAGAACATACTACTTGGATGGTCGCTTTCAAAGGCTGTTTCAACGGTTGACCCTGGCAATGGAGGTGAGTCACTGAGTAAAGCATTGGCTGTACTGTTAGAAAGCGGCGCTCTGAGCCATGTAAACAAACCCCTGTAAAGCTGTTATAACTATATATAATATCAAGTAATAAGTGTCTGTTCTTGTCTGTGTGTTGCCTGTAAAATAGTTCTTTTATGTTTGTTGAGGTATTAGAGAGGTGTGAAAATAGTTATGCAGGTGTGAGAAAATCTTTACAAGCATTATTCGTCATGCTATAAGATAATTATGTGAATGAATGGTGAACCGCTTATATAGGGGTCGTATTATGAAGGTTTGTAAAAATGAACAGGGCTCTATTATTCAATTGAAAACGGAATTGTTACGCCGCCTGAAGGACGATCAAGGATCTTACGGCAGTAAATTAAGCCTTATGAAAGCATTTGATCATCTGCCCCGCTTAAATGATCAACAGCAAGTGATGACCAAGTGTACGCCTTGCCGTGGGGATGGATGCGCCCAGCAGCAGAAACTGTCCAAACTCATAACGGGATTAAAGCAACTGAAAACGAACCATACGGCTGAAGCGTTGATCCAGCAAGTTGCTTTGTATAAGCATGGTCAGCGCGTCTAAGCGTATACATCCGGTTTGCATGTATGGTCAGGTGGATGTTGTGAGGCGTGTATGATGGCGGAGCGCGTTGTATGGATGAGTCCATCAATGAACAGATTCTCCGCCAGAATATAGGGCAGGGTGCACCGGTGGGTGGGGGTGGGCGTTTACTGGGTTATTGTTGACCTCTGTGAAGGGCGACAACGGTAATGTCATCAGATTGAGTAAAACCATTGGCAAAGCTCTGTACTTGACTGAATAGTTGGTCTACAAGGTGTTGAGCACCACAATGTTCTGTTTTTTCCAGGGCTTGTAAAAGTCGTGAATCCTCAAACATCTCTTCTTGTGCATTCATTGCTTCCGTTACACCATCACTATAAAGAACAAGGCTCTCGCCTTCGTTCAAGGTAAAGCAGCCTGTGCTAAAATCTGGCTGATCTAAAATGCCTAGAACCATACCACCCTGCATGTCGATGAAATGGGTAGAGCCATCTTTTTTCTTAATGACTGGGGGAAGGTGCGCAGCATTGGCATAGGTTATTTCGCCTGTGCGGACATCAAAAATGGCACAAAAAGCGGTAACAAACATAAAGCTGGGTGAGCTCTCTTTGAGGGGCGTGTTGAGATGTTGCAGGCATGCCAAGGGCGAGTGCTCGGTGCGGGCAGCCACTTGAAACAGTGCTGAAGTGCGCATCATATGGAGTGCAGCAGGGACGCCTTTGCCACTTACATCACCAACCTGAATAAACAGGCGGTGTTCGTCTAAGGCAAAAATATCATAGAGATCACCACCAATATCCCGTGCAGGAATCATATGGGCTGCAATGCTCAGCCAAGGCCAAAGCTCTAAAGAGGGAAAGGTGTGTGGCAAAACACTGTTCTGGATCTGCCCAGCAATGCTCAGCTCCTGTTCAAGCTGCTCCAAGCGCAACTCTTTTTCTCGTTTGGATAGTACTGTGGCATTAGAGCGGCGTACCCGTTTCATCTGCTCCATGAGCATGTTTTTCGCCACACCCGGTATGGTCAGCATGTCATTAAAAAAAACTTCATGGTTCATCTCAACAATACGCGCACCTGCACAGGCAACGACTTGAGCCGAGACGGGCTGTGCATCGAGCACAGACATATCCCCCACACATTTACCGGCCGGTATCATTATATGTTGCTCTTCATCCGTTTCATCCAGCAGAACCTTAATCTCCCCACTTAGTACCAGGTAGACGTTATGATTTACCTCACCTTGGTGCAGGAGTACGGTTTCCTTCTCAAACTGATAAACCGGGCAGCTTTGTAAAATATCTAAAACGCGTTCATCCTTAATACCGCGGAACATATGTAAATGCTCCATCAAAGAACGACGTCGACGCTCCTGTGTCGTGCTGTTCTCAGGGTTATGACGAATTTGCCCCAGCTGTCTGCTCTCAAGGGTGCTGCTTGGGATGACCATATTTAACATCCGGTGTATTAGAAAAGGTAGGGAGAAAGCCTGTATTATACCTATTGCACATGGGATGATAAGTAAAATTTATACAAGGTGCGGATGATAAGCAAAAAAGGGCGGCTGATGACCGTGCTGTGTTAGATCCACCATGACCTGTATGGCTGTAAAAAATTCTAATCCCTAGGGTTGGGATGTACCGTAAAGCCTGCTTGATGCTGGTTATTGGAATTAGCGTCGCGCGACTATGCGCTGTCTATCAAAGGGTTAAGCCTGCTTTAGCGACCGTATGCTCTAAAATGATGAGCCGAGATTAAAATATCGTGTAAGGCGTGAGGATGATTGAAGCAGGTCCGTGCATGGGGAAGGGCGAAATGTGGCTTACATCTGAGCTGATCTATCTATGTCACGTGCTTTAGAATGGTGGGCTAAACCTTGATGCAAGAGCTGGAGGGCTCTGCCATAAAAGGTATGGGGTGGTAGGGCTGTAGACGATATGCAAGCAAAGGCCAGAGCCGTTTAGCGCGCGGCTCTGGCCTTATGGTCTGTAATTGGGTGCTGTGTTATTCTGGTAAGACGTTGGAGGTCTCCGCCAACATTTCCAGTCGCTTTAACGCGCGGCCACTATCAATGGCCTGTTCGGCCATCTCTTTGCCGGACTCAATATTTTGTGCCATGCCTGAGATGTAGAGTGCCGCTGCAGCATTTAAGACCACAATGTCCCGTTTAGCACCTTGCTCTGCACCACTTAAAACCCCACGAGTGATCGCAGCATTCTCATCGGCATCCCCCCCTTTAAGCTCATCCATACTGGCCAAAGAGAGGCCATAATCGCGAGGATCCAATGTGTAGTTGACAACCGAGCCATCCTCTTTCAGCTCTGCAATCTGGGTGGTGGTGGTGATGGTGATCTCATCTAAACCATCATGACCATGGGCAACCATGGCGCGTTTAGAACCCAAACGGCCGAGCACACGGGCCATGGGTTCTGCCCACTTGCCATCAAATACACCGATTAACTGATGGGGGGCACCCGCGGGGTTGGTCAGTGGACCGAGAAGATTGAAAATGGTACGCATGGCCAACTCTTTACGAGGGCCAATGGCATGTTTCATCGCACCGTGATGTTTAACGGCAAACAAAAAGCCGATGCCACATCGGGCTAAACAGGTCTCTACGACCGATGTGTCGGCCTCAATATTAACACCAAGAGCCTTCAGTACATCAGCAGATCCACTTTTGGAAGTGATGGAGCGGTTACCGTGTTTGGCGACGGTAACACCGCTGGCAGCAACGACAAAGGCGACCGTTGTGGAGATGTTAAAGGTTCCAGAAGCATCTCCACCTGTCCCGCAGGTATCAACAACCGATCCCTCTGCGGTGACCTTCAGAGCTTTTTCTCGCATAGCCTGAGCAGCACCGGCGATCTCTTCAACCGTTTCCCCTTTCATACGCAGTGCGGTGAGCAGGGCGCCAATTTGGGCATCTGTGCAGTCACCTGACATCACGGCCCGCATCGCCTCATAGGCCTCTTCTTGAGAAAGGTCTTTGCCATCTACTACCTGGGCTATCGTCTGTTGAATCGACATGCTTACATCTCCAAGAAGTTTTTCAGTAGCTCATGTCCCTGATGGGTCAAGATGGATTCTGGATGGAACTGCACCCCCTCCAGGGGTAGGGTTTTATGTCTCAACCCCATGATCAACCCATCTTCTGTTTCGGCGCTAATTTCTAAACAGTCGGGGAGGGAGGCCCGCTCTACGATCAGGGAGTGATAACGGGTGGTGGTTAGTGGATTAGACAATCCTCTAAAGACTCCCTGATTATCATGGGTGATGTCTGATGTTTTGCCATGCATGACATAAGGTGCGCGGATGACCTTACCACCAAAAGCCTGCCCCATGGATTGATGCCCCAGGCAGATGCCCAAAATGGGTAATCGATCGGCAAAATGGAGTATGGTTTCTATGCTCACCCCTGCTTGGCTCGGGGTGCAAGGCCCAGGTGAAATACAGATACGAGAGGGGTTTAGTTTTTCGATCTCCGAAACCGTAATCTGGTCATTACGGTGTACTTCAACTTGGGCACCCAGCTCGCCAAAATATTGCACCACATTAAAGGTGAAGGAGTCATAGTTATCGATCATCAACAGCATGGTATTACTCCAGACCCCGTTGGACTTTTTCAACCGCACGGAACATGGCACGGCCCTTATTCATGGTCTCTTCATACTCTTTGGTCGGTACAGAGTCTGCAACCACACCAGCACCGGCTTGAATATAGAGGCGTTCATCTTTGATGACCGCGGTACGGATGGCAATAGCCAGATCCATGTAGCCGGTATAACCAAAATACCCAACAGCACCACCGTAGGGCCCGCGGCGGGAGACTTCCAGCTCATCAATAATCTCCATGGCGCGAATTTTGGGGGCGCCACTTAGGGTGCCTGCCGGAAAAGTCGCGGCCACAACGTCGTAGGCGTCAAGCTCTTTGCGTAACTCTCCTTCTACGTTGGAGACGATGTGCATGACGTGGCTGTAGCGCTCAATAATAAACTGTTCTGTAACTTTGACTGTGCCTATTTCTGCAATGCGGCCAATATCGTTACGTCCCAAATCCACCAACATAATATGTTCAGCGCGCTCTTTGGGGTCGGCCAATAGCTCCTCTTCCAGAGCCAGATCCTCTGTCTCATCCTTGCCACGGGGGCGGGTGCCCGCAATGGGGCGTAGAGTCGCAATACCTTTTTCTTGCCGAACCAGAATTTCCGGGCTTGATCCAACCAGTGAGAACTCACCCATATTAAGTAAGAACAGGTAAGGGGAGGGGTTGGTCATGCGCAATGCACGGTAGAGCGCAACAGGGTCTTGTTTAAAAGGGACAGACATGCGCTGGGAAAGCACAACCTGCATGATATCTCCAGCAAAGATATACTCTTTACCTTTACGCACCGCCTCTTCAAAGGCTTCTTGAGTCATCTCCGAGGTGAAATCAGCTTCGGTGATGGGGTTTTCAGTTTTGGTTTCTGCTTGGGGTGGTGTGGGTGCACGAAGAAGGGTAACCAACTCATCAACCCGTTTACAAGCAGCATCATAGCTGGCCCTTGCATCGACACCTTCAGTCAAGTGTACATTAACCACCACTTTGATGTTGTTGTAAAGATTATCAAAAACAAGCAGTTGATCTGTTAGCATAAACAGGGTGTCGGGGGTGCCCAATGTGTCTGGGTTTTCATCGGGAATTTGCTCGTAATAGCGTACCGTGTCATAACCCAGATAACCCACAGCCCCCCCAAAACAGGGCAGGTCATCGGTCGGTACTGGTTGATGGGTGTTCATTAGATCCCGTAGAGCAAAGGTTGGGTTGTCACTTTGACTTTCGGTAATCTCACCGGTACGTAAATTGTGCAGTTTAATCTGCTTACCCCGTGCCTCAAACAGTGCCTTAGGTTGAACGCCAATTAGGCAGTAGCGCCCCCATTTTTCACCACCCTGGACGGATTCCAGCAAAAAGCTGTATTTGCTCTGGGCGGCAATTTTCATATAGGCCGTTACAGGGGTATCCAGATCCGCCATAATTTCACGATAAATGGGGATTAGGTTTCCTTTGGCTGTAAGTGCCTGGAAATCTTCAAACGAGGGTTGAATCAATCTCGATTCTCCATAGCTACTGACCACACTTTATAGGGATGGCAGCACTTAACAATACAAATAATCTAAAGAGGATAAGCTAACAGGTTTGCCGGAAAAATCCAGGGCCTTAACACGGTTCTTGCTGGTGGTGTGTCAGGTCAGCCCTTCATGATCAGGGAATAGGGCCTTCAGTCGATCAATTATAGGGGTGTATAAGGGCTTTAGAATACATTAAAGTATTTTAAATTCAGTTGGATCAGTGAAGTATCAGGAAAAATAATTTTTCCGTCAAAAAAAACGGTTGACCCTGTGGGGGAAACTGTCTAATATTCGATTTCTCGATGCATATGGGGCTATAGCTCAGCTGGGAGAGCGCTTGAATGGCATTCAAGAGGTCGGCGGTTCGATCCCGCCTAGCTCCACCATATCATCAGTACCGAGCCCGTAGCAGTTCGTGACAATAAAAAAGGCCACTCCCTTGAGCGGCCTTTTTGTTTCCTAGAGTAAGGGGCCATAGCTCAGCTGGGAGAGCGCTTGAATGGCATTCAAGAGGTCGGCGGTTCGATCCCGCCTGGCTCCACCAAGATACCTGCGGAGAGGATTCTCCGACGAAAAACCGGCCTCTGAGCCGGTTTTTTTGTGCCCGTAATTTGCTAATGATTCCAAGGGTTAGGGGTATACCCCGCTGGGTAGCTCACTCTCTGGCCCGAGGTCGGCCCCTCTCAATTTCTGCCGAATCTCTCTCAAATTGCCGTTTCTCTCAAAAACGTGAGGTCGGCGACCACCCCGACCTCGCACCCCGACCTCTCTCTGATTTCCTCACTGAAACATAGTTTTACAGAAAATGCTGATATTTCAGGGTTTGAAGTTTCTTTTGTACAGCCAAAAGCTGGTAGGAATGAAAGGCGACCTCGTGAAAACCCTCCCAAAACAGAGAGTTCTGAAACTTTCAGAAAAAGATCTGAGAGGTCGGGGTAGGCCCCCGACCTCTCAGCATATCAGCGGTAACTTCTTATTTTGAGGTTGCGTAGCCATAAAGACCTGTAAGATCAAGCAGCATCCATTTTTCTCGAAAGAGGGTTTCTCCATGCGCATTTGGACCATTCACCCGAAATATTTGGATGCCAAGGGGCTGGTTGCTCTTTGGCGTGAAACTCTCTTGGCTCAGAAAGTCTTGCGAGGGCTAACCAAGGGATATACTAACCATCCACAACTCCAGCGGTTCAAAGAGCTATCAGACCCTGTGGGTGCAGTGGCTGATTATCTGCGTATTGTTCAGCAGGAAGCCGTCAACCGAGGTTACAACTTTGATGCTGGTCGTATTGTGCAGGAGAGTTGGGGCGGCATGATCCAGGAAACAGAAGGACAAGTACTCTACGAGTGGCAGCACTTCCTGCGCAAAACACAAACACGTACACCAGATCATTACGAAGCCATCAAGGAGGTCCCCATGCCAGAGTTGCATCCCATGTTTGAGCTTATTGATGGCGAAATTCGTGACTGGGAGCGTGTTTGACGGACGCCAAATCGTATGACTGGCGCAGACTTTATTATCCTCCTTCTTCTTGTATAATAAAAACAACACAACTTTGCAGTTGACCAGAAGTTTGGCACAGACTAATTTAGTTTATTAATCAGTAAATAATCAATCTGTTACATGGGTTACACCGAAATGAATGGGGGGCCGTTTTGGCACAGCAAAAATCCGCTGAGGCGTTACTTCTAGAACAGATCAATGCCCTGGGGCATGAGGCAGATGAAGAGGCTTTGGCGGCCAAACTTCCGACACCAAATATGACCAAGCGTTGGAACCACATGCGTGAAGCTGTGGCATTGGTCGGACAAGCAAAAAGCACCGTTTCCAAAGCGATTCAACGTATTCGTCAAGGGGATGGGGTGGATATCCTCAGTATGCGCTCTGCTGTTAAAGGCATGGTAAGCTCTATTGTTGAAGATGAGTTTAGCCTTTTAAGCCTTGCCACCCTAACCCGCAAACATGACCGCATTTTCAGCCACTCCATCAATGTAGCAGTCTACCTGATGGCACTTTACAAACGGCAAGGCAAGAGCGAACAGGAGATTCAGGACATTGGTGCCATCGGTATGTTACACGATATCGGTTTTGCCAAACTTCCCGAAGAGATCGCCCGCCTTGGGCAACCCAGCTCAAAACGCGATGCCCTTATTCGCCGCTCCCATGTTGAGCTATCGGTAACCATTATGCAGCGTCATGGCCAGTTAAAGCCTGAACTGGCCGATGTGGTTGCCCAACATCATGAGCACCTTGATGGCAGCGGTTATCCTAAAGGCATTAAGGCCAACCAACTAAGTTGGGAAGGACGCGCCTCTGCCATTGTGGATGCTTTTGACCACTACAATGCAACCCATCAAAAAGAGACCCTTCGGGATCCTAAAGCAGGCTTAAGACACCTATTGGCACTTAGTGAAAAGAAGTATGATCGAGGCATTGTAGAGGAATTTATACGCTGCATTGGGGTCTACCCGGTTGGTACCGTACTACAGTTGGCCAGCGGTGCCGTAGCAGTTGTGGCGTTGACTAATCGAGATGCCCTACTTTTTCCCGTAATACGCGTTGTCAGTGATCGCGGTCAGGCACCCCGTGCTTCAGAACAGTTGATTAACCTTGCTGAGTTCCAAGACCATAAAAACTACAAGGTGGTTAAAGAGCTTCCGGCCACAGCCCTGGCCAATACGCCAGAGAGTTACTTAAACCTTTGATGGACCACCCCTTTGCAGGGGGCTGATATTACCCACAGTTGAAAACTGAGGAAATTACCAACTTGTCTTCTGAGGTAATGAAATGGTCCACCAACTCCCCAATGGTCTTGAATTAATGGGGAGTTTTGTGTCTGACGGTGGTTATCTCAATTGTCAAAGAGCTCAATTTTCCGTCCAAGCTGCATCACACAGTGAGAAGAAAATAGCTGTAATTTCAATGTGGAAGACATTCTTTTGGAGCTACAGGTGTCGAGATCAACTCCTGAGCCGTCGTTTAATATCCTCTACTGCTGTTGGGAAATCTTTGGCAGGAAGGGGTTTTGCGTAGAAATAGCCTTGTTGCTCTTCACAGGCATACTGCTCCAGGAACTTTTGCTGCTCCGAGTCTTCAACTCCCTCAACAACGACCCCCATATTTAGACTTCTCGCCATTGCTATAATGGCACTGGTCAATGCCGCGTGTTGGGAGTTATGCGTGACATCCTGAACAAATGCCCGATCAATCTTCAGATGGTCTACAGGGAAGTTCATCAGATGACTTAGGGAGGAGTAGCCCGTACCAAAATCATCAAGAGAGATCATCACGCCAAGCCGTTTAATGCGCTGCAACAGTTCGATAACTCGTTCCAACTCCTCTGCCATCAAGCTTTCCGTCACTTCAACTTCAAGATATTGGGCAGCCAAACCGGTTTTCTGTAGCGTTTGTTCGATCACGTCCGGTAGATCATTTGATTTGAATTGGCGCAAAGAGAGATTAACAGAGACCCTTAACCCCTTCAAACCCATCTTATGCCAAGCGTAACATTGACGACATGCTTCACCTAGCACCCAAGTACCAACAGGAATAATAAGATCTGACTCCTCTAACAGCTTCACGAACTGGTCGGGAAACATTAACTCATGCTCTCCACGACGCCAACGAATCAGAGCCTCGCAACCAATGACACGCTTGTTCATTGGGCTGATTCGTGGTTGATAATGCAGTTCAAACTCATTAGCCTGCAGTGCTTTTCGCAACCCCATTTCAAGTTCTATACGCTCACGTGAACTGGCATTGAGCGCATCTGTATAAAATACATAACAGTTGCGTCCTTCCTTGGTTGCTTTCAAAGCAGCTGCCCCAGACGACTCCAACAGGGTCTCAGCTTTTTGAGCATCGGAAGGAAAGAGGGCGATACCGATGCTGGGCGTCATCACGAACTCTTTTTCATTCATAAGGAGCGGTTCCTGGAAATCTTCCAATAGACGATTTGCCCGATTCGCAACCTCCTTGGAGTCTGTAATGCCTTCCATCAGTTGCAGAAAAAGATCTCCTTCCAACCGACCCAGTATGTCACCATTACGCATGCTCTTAACCATGCGCACTGCGGACTTTTTGATGATTTGATCACCGACTTCATGCCCCATGGTTTCATTAATTGGACGAAAACGGGCGAGATTGATCTGCAAGACCGCTAAGGCTTTATCTGTTCTTCGTGATCGGTGCAAAGCCTGCTCTACGAGCTCTAGCATATGCGAACGGTTAGAAAGGCCTGTCAATTTGTCATGCCTGACTTGAAAGAGCATACGCTCTTCCTGAAGTTGATTTTCGGTCTCTTGGTGCTGGTGAATCAACCGATCGGCTCTTTTGATCAAGAAAAGCAGAAAAAGATAAAAGGCCGCCAGCGAAAAGATAACCCCTCCTGTAATCACATACCCTGTACGATTGATTTCATTGTGTAGGTGGGTCACATCGGAATAAACCTCAAAAACCCCCTCCACCTGATCTTCAGGACTTCTCTGAATGGGAGCGTATGTGTATACGTAGTGCCGATTAGTCACCGTACCTTCAATTGTATCCATTTCATTTTTGAAAGAAACATCACTCAGAGGGACCCCGGATAACGCGGATTGAAACCCCGCATTATCCCACCGATTGTCCCCTATCTGTTCTTGTAACGTGGAGTAAACAGTAACCCCTTGCAGATCGTATATTTTAATCTTCAATACACGCAAACCACGTAAGCGCTGTTGAATGGAATGGTTCAAATCTTTGAAGTTGGGGTGAAGCAACAGATCTTTACGGGGAATGGACGACGCCGAACTCAGAAATTTAGCGTATTCTGGCCATAAGTCCTGTGAGAGATTATTGGTCAACTCACTATTGTTTCGGGTCTCTTGGCTGATCAGAGAGTCCATCGTGATCTGCCTGTAAAACACTACCAACAATATCAATATGATGATGACACTTATAATGGTTCGAATTGAAAAATCTCGCGTAAGATTTAAACGGTTCTTAGGCATGGTTTGTTTCCCTGGAGATTTTCTTTCGCGGCAAAGGCCACTGAACTCTACCTAGACAAAGCAGATGATATAGCAACGGCTTTCAGAAACTTTACAGTAACCGTTCGCAGTGCCGACTCAACGAATTCCAGCAGGTTCCGCTTTTGCTGTCGGCAGGTGGCAATCACAGTCATGATCCGTTAAGCAAACCTTGCGGGGTTCCAAAATATAGGCAACCAACCCCCATCATACTGTAAAAGAGGAGATTACGCTTTTCAACGAGTGGTGGAAATAGAAATCACACTGCTTCACGGCAATAGGGCTTAATGATTCCGTCCAGGGGGGCGTAACATTGGGTTAAGCGGGTAGGAATGGGATTCAAAGGTGGCTTGTGAACCCCCACTTCTCCCGCTGCTCTGACCAGAGTAGTGGGATGCTTTCCCGCAGACTCTCCAAGCTGAATGTCTCTGGTACACGCCCATCCAGGATCGCTTCGATAATATCTGGGGCCAGGATGGTAAGGCGTAGGACCCGTGCCATCATAGAGCGTTCTACGCCCTCACGTTCAGCAAGGTGGGCAATGGTCATAGTTTCGTTCTTATCCAGCATCTTCTGCCATTTCTGGGCCTTTGTCAGGGCGTTGACCATGGGGTCCTCGGAGGGATTGCTCATCTCCTGGCGAGCTTGCTCATGCTCTGGCAGGATTACCATGCGTTTGCCGCCCTGACGATGAAAGCGCATGGGGATTTTAAAAATGATGGTTTTGCGGTCTTGGCTCAGCTTAACCTTCATTGAATGGCCTCCTCTATTTGGGGTGTTGGGGATAGTTCCGCTACCAAACTGGTAATCCCGTCGACACGGACCCTTACCTCCATGGATGTAGTGGTAAGAATGACATTTTCCACCAACAGGCTGAGCAGGCGGTTCTGCTCGATGGGGAAAAGCTCATCCCAGATGGGGTTGATCTTTTTCAACGCCATGGTGACATCTTGTTCTTGGATGTCAGGATCTGTGTGCGCAGCCTGTCGCCAGACTCGGGTGATAATCTCCGGTGTTTGAATGATCTGGCGAACCCTCTTGAATACCCCCTCATCAACCTGGGGGGCGGAGACAGAAGCCAAAGGGCAATCGGCATGGCTATTTTTGGAAGCGGTCATGCAGAGGTAGTAGCGGTACTGAATGCCGTTCTTGCGGGTGTGGGTAGGCCGCATGGCGCGGTTGCAATGACCACAACGAATGATGCCCTTGAGCGGGGCCGGGCTCTGGTTGCGACTGCTGTTGCTGCGAGAGCGCTTATTCTTTTTCAGAATACTCTGCACCTTGTCCCACAGATCTTGTTCAATAATGGGGGCATGTTCACCGGGGTAGATCTCCCCTCGGAAGGCCACCTCTCCCAGGTAGACTCGGTTGTTGAGAATCTTGTAGAGGGTGCCTTTATCAATGGGCTTTCCCCCTTTAATCCGACCATCAGCGAGTTGACGTGTTTTTGAGGTGATGCCCTGCTCGGTCAATTCTTTGATCAACAGAGTGGCAGAGCCTACCTGGATGAATCGATTAAAAATATGGTGAATATGTTGGGCTTCTTGCGAATTGATGACAAGTTTGCGATCCTTAACATCATAGCCCAATGGGGGGTGTCCCCCCATCCAGATACCCCGTTTGCGGGAGGCTGCGTATTTATCCCGGATCCGCTCCGCTGTAACCTCTCGCTCGTACTGGGCGAAGGAGAGCAGCATGTTGAGGGTCAATCGCCCCATGGAGTTGGCGGTATTGAAGGATTGGGTGACGCTGGTAAAGGTGACCTCGTGGCGGTCGAAAATCTCCACCAGTTTGGCAAAGTCCATCAAAGAACGGGAGAGACGATCAATCTTATAGCAGACGATGCAATCAACCTTACCTGACTCAATGTCCTGAAGCAGGCGTTGTAGCGCAGGCCGATCTAGATTTCCCCCTGAATAGGCGGGGTCATCATAGTGGTCCGGTACCAGCACCCATCCCTCCTGACGTTGGGAAGCGACAAAATTGGCGCAAGACTCACGCTGGGCATCCAAGCTATTGAAATCCTGTTCTAAACCATCTTCTGTGGACTTGCGTGTGTAGATGGCGCATCGGATTTTAGGGGTGGCGCTCATTTCTTTTTCTCACTCTTTTTGAGCCCAAAAAAAGCGTTCCCAGACCAGTGGGTTCCCGTGATCGCCTTGGCAATACCAGAGAGACTACGGTATCTCTGACCAAGGAGTTCAAATCCATCCTCTAGAACAGTGACAACGTACTCGTTGCCCTTCCACTCCCTCACCAGTTTGGTGCCTGGACTCAAGCCGTTGTTTTGTCGTTTGAGCTGGGCGGGTGCCTTGTTTTGGGGCTTTTTGCCGCTTGCCAACGCATTCAGCCGCTTCTCTGTGGCCTTGTTGATACCACCGAATGCCAACTCCTGGATTCGATAGGCCAGCTTGCGCACCAGATAATGTTTGCCATGATGCGGTGGTTCCTGATCAAACAGGTCTCTCCACATCGCTTTGAGGTCGGCCACGGTCATCTCTGGCAGGGCTGTTATCTGTCTCAATACGCTTTCATTTTCGGTCATGTGTCGTCTCCTTTTTGTAGAACTTTCTCAGACACATGAACGCTCTGTTTGGCCTTCTTATCCAGGCTATTATGCTCTCTTGGTAGAGATTTTTCGACCCGCTTTTGGCGATAGCGAATGAACCCCGCAGCCAGAATCTGTGCGGCCTCATCCAGTCGCTCTTGGGCTGTCATCAATTCTGGATCTAAGGCATTCATAACTCATCCTATCGCCAATATTGAGGTCGGAACCGCCACGGCCCCTTTCTCATATATACTCCGCAAAATCGGGAATCGTCTCATGCCTGGGCAATTGTCACTTTATGATTGACAGGGAATAGTGGCGATGTTTACCATTAACTAAACGAAAGCACATTGAAGTGCATTGGGAGAAGTTACATGCCAGGTAACCCGCAGTTCGGAATGTTCATCAGGAGCATGCGAGAGGAGAAGAAGAAGCGAGATCCCGCTTACTCTCTACGCAAATTTGCTGAAGCCGTTGGAATCAGCGCCACCTTCATGAGCAAAGTCGAAAATGGCGAGTTTGATCCACCGGCTCAGGACAAGATCAAAAGGATGGCGGAGTTGCTGGAGGTGAATTCGGATGAGCTTCTGGCTATGGCTGGAAAGGTGGATCCTGACCTGTCCGGTATCATCCGTGATCAGCCGAGGGCGATGGCCGATTTTTTAAGAACTGCACGAGATCTGAATCTTGGCCGAAAAGATATAGAGGCGTTAACTGAGAAGCTTCGCACTGAGCGAGGTTTGGATCCCAGCGAGGAGTAGGGGGGAAGATGAGAGTTCCCTATCTTCATAAAGCAGATATTGAGGCGGCCGCCAATGAGCTGCTCATGAGCTACCATTACAAGTTTGGAATGGAAGAGGCTCCGCCTGTCCCTGTTGAAGAGATTCTGGAATCCCTATTGGGCCTGGCCCTTGAGTTTGATGATCTTGATGCGCTACTGGATAAAGAGGGTGTGCTGGGCGCAACTTGGGTGGATGAGCGCCGTGTGGTGATCAATGAGAGATTGGATCCTACGGAGGATCCTTCAGTTGAAGGGCGCTACCGGTTCACGGTGGCCCATGAGTTAGGTCACTGGGAATTGCACCGCCATCTGAATTTTGATGATGATGGGCAGGCGATATTGTGCCGTTCCAAATCCAAGAGGGATCCCATGGAGTGGCAGGCAGACTGCTTTGCTGGTTATCTCTTGATGCCCAAAGGGGATGTGCTCCGTTCATGGGAAGAGGTGTTTGGCACTCATGACCCTTACGATGCATCAGAAGAGCTCTACAATATGCAGAGTCGTTTTGATGGGGAAGATGAGTCAGAGCTTGGATTGGTGGTCGACCTGGCCAGGGATCTGGCAGAGGTATTTCAGGTTTCCGGTTTGGCAATGCAGATTCGGCTTGCCGATATGGGGCTTCTGAAGCTTCGGTAGGGCAGGCATATATTTTTGCCTGCAAGGTTTAGTATTTATTAAACAATAAGAGAAACAGAAGAAGGAGAGGTCCAATGGGCACCATAGAGGAAGTGCTTGAGCGGGCGGCTGCGCCTACGGTAGAGTTTTGGGACAACGAGCTGGAGATCGGTCTGCAGCATATTCTTCCCGAACTTGAATCTAAACAGTCCATGGCGGCGTGGGTAGATAAGTTGACGGGTCGCCAGCTTGCTATGCTGTGTCGCTGTACGCACACCATCACCAGAGACACGTTGCCCGCTCGCCGAGAGGCGCTGAAAGCACTGGGTGATGTGTTATCCCCCTACCGTTTGGTAGACCTCTTTGCCTACCGCAAATCAAAGGTCGCCGTTACGGATTATGCCATGGCGACATTGGATCAGCGTACCCTTCGTGACTGCCATATCAACGATACCACGTATGACACCAAATCGCTGCTTTTTGCGCTATTCAGCCACGATTCTCATGGACTGAAGGATGTATTCTTGCTGGATAAGCTGCAGAAAAGTGGCTTTGCCTGTATGCGGTTGTCCGGGCCGACAGATCGTAAACATGATATGTCGTTTGAAGCGTTTATGGAGCCAGAGCGGATCCGTGAGACCCTGGCTGCGTATGACCTCAAGAAGGATGATCAGCGCAGCTGTGACTACAAGGGGATGCTGGTAGAGGATGGCCGCCCCATGCTGTTCATCCGCCGAGCTGAAAAGCCCAGCAAGATTGTGCAAAAGGTGGGGATTGTCCACGGCTTTCATCCAGAATGGATTATCCTCGATTTTGAGGCCAATGCCCGTGGGATAAGGATCTCATCCTCCAGCCCTGCTGTACCCCTGGAGATAGCCAACCAGGTCGCAAGCGCCTATTTCAGGCAGAGTTGCAGATATGAGAACTTGAAGCTGGGTGATGACGAGAGCCAGATCAAACGCTTTTTTGAGCAGTTGGTAAGGGGAACCCCTTATGGGCTATCACTGGTTGAGCTTCAGCTATATGCCTCTCCATTTAAAGGGGAAGGAAAGCTACGCCTACGGGATGAAAAATCCATTAGCCGCCCCGTGGCACATCTTCAGCAGGTATTTGGCAACATCTTTACTCCCTTTGATAATATCGACTACATCCAGGTGCTCTACCAAGGTAAACGGGTGAGGATGCAGTTTGATTCAATTTTGGGGTGTGATGACATGTTTACTGTGCGCTATTCAGATCAGCCCCTCTCTATTCGTGAACGCGTCGCTTTTGAAAAGCTCCTCTCTTCACGTTTTGGCTTTCACATGCTCTCAATAGAGAAGAAGCATAGATCATGAAGATGTTGATGCTTGAAAGCGGCTGGAGTGTAGACCGCCCATCGGAAGAGCTTTTCTCAGAGGTGAAAAAGCTGGAAGAGATGGGTGTCATCACATCAGATCTTTATACCTACGTCCTCTGTTCCAATCCTGAGGATCGGGACTATCCCCCGCCCAATCACCTATGCAGTGGAAGAGTCCGCTTGGTAGATGGCCTGGATGAAGGGGCGGATGATTTCCGGTGTCCAGAGTGCAATCATCCTGTCTATCCCGAGTATGATGAAAAGCAGACCTTCCAAGAGTTGCGCTATCGGGTGGATCAGAAGGGAGCGCTCTCTTTTCTGCAAGAAGAGATCGAAGCCATCGGTCCCACCAGAGCCCTGTCGGAGGGGGTGTACCGATGTGACTATGCAGATGGCGAGGTGATCGTCTGCGTGGTAGAGGTGTGTGAGCACCCTAAGTACCTGTCACGGGACTATGTGGCTTCGACGCCGACGGTGGTGGTCGCTCTGAGTGACCGAAATGCTGAGCTTCGGCTTTTAGAAGAACCATGGCTTATCAAGACGTCACTCTCCCAGTTGATTCGAGGGGAACAAGACCTGGCCTCATTAATGGGCGATGCACTGCATGCGCAGCCACCTGTGTTGGCGCATACCTCGGTGCCTATCTACAACAAGGTAATTACACCGCTTTATCATCATCAAACCGCGGAGGTCGACACAGAGATCTTGTACCAAGTCGAATCCAGACCTGATGAAATCTGGGTCAATGGTCAGATGGTGGTGGGTCCCAAAGCACCAGCGCAGATTAGGGTTTTTGAAATCCTATGGAAGCAGTTCCTCAAAGGGATGCTAGAGGGAAAACTGGTTGATGATTTCAAAATCATGACCCTGGAGAAAATCACAGATGCTGTGCAGCTCAAAGTTCCGGATGAAGTGGTAGATGCCATTATTGTCAGACGATCAATCAACCGCCTTCGTAAGATGATGATGGATGCTGTGAAAAAGCAACAGGGCCTCCCAATCCAGCAAGATAGCATTATTGAGAACATAAAAACGGTACGGGGGGCTCAAGGGTACAGGATCAACCCGCTATTGGTTTTACCCAGGGCATCACAGGCTTCTTGATCGTTTTCATCGTCAGCAGCAGCACCCCCAGAACCTCGGCCATTTGGTCGGGGTTTTTTAATGCCATGGCCAGAGGTCCTAATATCCGTGTTTTTTGGCTAACTGACTCGCAATTTTTTCAACTGACTCGTGGCGCTCTGTAAGTGTTTGAAAAGTAGAGGTCGAAAATCCTCAACTGTCTCACCAAAATTTCAAGTGACCTCAAAAAACAGTCTCCAACACGGGATAATTGTCTCCAACAACAACGCAGAAACGGAGGCAACAATGTTTTCCAATAACAGCTACAACGGCCTGGATCCGCATGCGATCAAGCTGATCCGATACAAGGCCAATCAACTGGCGGAGATGCCCTGCTTCAGGGCTTGGGATGCGGAGGATGTGGAGCAGGAGCTGGCCATAGCATCCCATCAGAGTGAACAGCGTTTTGATGCCGACCTCAGTGCCAAAAAGACCTTCCTCAGCCGAGTGATTCAAAACCGCTGCGCAACCATGGTGAGCAAGGCATCTGCTCCCCACCGATTCCCAGGTGATGCCCCCCTTTCATGGGAGACCCTGACCGATCTGGATCGTGAAGGGGCTATCGATTATGTAGGGGGTATTGAAGACGTTGAAGCGGTAGAGCTCCAACTCGACTTCCGCCATCACTATCAGCATCTGTCCGATGTTCAGAAGCGTCTGTGCAATCTGCTTCCCTATCATGGCCCCCGTACGCTTTCAAAAAAGATGGGGTGCAGTAAACCCACGCTATATCGGCATATTGCCGGTCTGAGGCGCTCGTTTTGTCAGTTCGGTTTTCAAAAAAAAGCACGGCCTCGTGAGACGATTTCAAGAAGAGCTGAGTATATATCAGATGAGGGTGTGCATCACAAAAACAGCGTTAGAAAAACCGGAGAACAGGGCCATGGAAGCGGAAATTGATCTATGGCGTGCGGTGTTGGCGCAGGCCGTCAGTGATTCTAACAAGCTTCTGGAAAAAGGGAAAAAGAGGCCAAAGCTTTGGAACGATCACCTGTTCCGCATGGATGTAAGGCATCTGCGGCGGTGGTTTTTGAGCAGCACTCGAGAGCCTGGCAGTTTTCGATTCGTATGTGAGGTTTTGGACATTAATCACGAACAGGCTCTAGCCCGAATCCAGGAGCAGTTTTTACGGCACATGGTGCTTCCACGGTGGAAGCCCGAGCCCAAAGAGGAAGAGAAGGAGAAAGAAGTCATGAAAACAGAGATGAATCCCACATTGAGTGAGCTTCGCAGTATGCCCATGGGTGAACTGGCAGAGCTCTCTTCGGAACAGCTGGCCAGTCTGCAACATCAGGCGGCAAAGGCTGTGGAGTCGGCCAAGCTGACCAAGGAGTTTCTGGAAGGCGTTCTATCACGTCGTTATGCAGACAAGGCTGCGCTACTGCGCAAAGAGGCGGGTAAAGATTTTGGTTCAGTACGTTTCAAAGATGGGGATGTGCAGGTGGTCGCCGATCTTCCGAAACGCCCCGCTTGGGACCAAAAGCGCCTATCCGACCTGTTCGATCGCATCCGTAAGGCGGGGGAAGATCCCAACGAGTACCTGGATGTTGCCTACAAAGTGCCGGAATCCAAGTTTAAAGCGTGGCCATCCCAAATCCGTTCAGCTTTTGAAGGGGCACGTACCGTAAAGCCGGGCAAGCCCTCTTTCAAACTGGTTATTGCTGAGCAGGAGAAAATGGCATGAGTGGATTTCCTATTGTATCAGCGGATCAGCGTATGGCGGAACAGCGCGGTATCAAAGGGGCGGTTTTTGGTCCCAGCGGTATCGGGAAAACCTCACTGCTCTGGTCCATGGATCCTGCCGTCACCCTCTTTTTTGACTTGGAAGCGGGTGATCTGGCGGTAGAGGGGTGGCCAGGGGACACCATTCGCCCCCGCACCTGGGAGGAGTGCCGTGACTTTGCCGTTTTTATCGGTGGTCCAAATCCCGCCCTTCGGGATGATCAAGCGTTCAGTCAGGCCCATTACGATGCAGTGGTGCAGAAGTATGGCGATTCTGGGTCGTTGACCAAGTACCAGACCATCTTTGTAGACAGCATTACCGTGGCCGGGCGCCTCTGCTTTCAGTGGTGCAAAGGGCAGCCTCAGGCATTTTCGGAGAAATCGGGTAAGCCGGACCTCCGAGGTGCATATGGTCTGCACGGCCAGGAGATGATCGCTTGGATCACCCATCTCCAGCATACACGTGGGAAGAACGTCTGGTTCGTCGGCATCTTGGATGAGAAGACCGATGACTTCAATCGGCGCTACTACACCCCGCAGATCGAAGGATCCAAAACCGGCCTGGAACTGCCCGGCATCGTTGATCAGGTAATCAGCATGGTGGATGTCAGACCCGAAGAGGGGGATACCTACAGAGCTTTCGTCTGCCAAACCCTCAACCCGTGGAGTTACCCCGCAAAAGACAGAAGCGGCCGACTCGACATGGTCGAGGAACCCCATCTGGGCCGCCTCATGGAAAAGATACATCAACCCGGTAAACCGGCAGCGGAAAGGCTCAGCTTCGAACACCCTGAGAAAGTAACCGAAGCAGCCCCCGCCACCGGTGCCCCCGTCGACATGGCAATGAACACAGGAGCATGACCATCATGGATAACAACTGGAACGATTTCAACAACGCTGAGAGTCAGCAGAGCTTTGACCTGATCCCCAAGGGGACCATTGTGCCGGTGCGCATGACCATAAAACCCGGTGGTTATGATGATCCCAACCGAGGTTGGACTGGTGGGTACGCAGCGATTAACCAGGATAAGGGGTCGGTATTTCTCAAATGTGAGTTTGTGATTACTGAGGGTAAGTATGCCAAACGGAAGGTCTGGAGCAACGTTGGGCTATTCAGCCCTAAAGGGCCAGAGTGGGGCAATATGGGGCGTTCTTTCATCCGTGCCGTTCTCAACTCATCCCGTGGTCTGAAGGATAAGGATAACTCGCCCCAGGCGCAACAGGCCCGCCGTATCAACGGATTGGCTGATCTAGACGGTATTGAGTTTCTGGCCAAGATAGACGTGGAGAAAGATCAACGGGACGATTCCGACAAGAACGTCATCAAATTTGCCATCACACCGGATCACAAAGAGTACCAAGGCTACAGTGGCGGTGGTACCCACGCTCCAGCTGCACCGCCAGCGGGGCAGGGATGGCAACAGCCACCAGCGCAGCCGCAACAACAGTCTGCACCTCAGCAGCAGTCTCAGACCGCAACCCCTCCTCAAACGCCCAGTTGGGCACAGTGAGGGAGTGAATCATGATACTCCGCCCGAGGCAGAAAACATTTGTGGAACGGTCGGTGGCCGCTCTGCAGAAGCACGGTAATACCATTGCTGTGGCCAGCACCGGATTTGGCAAGACGGTGGCGCTTTCAGCAGTCGTTGGCCAAATGCTGAAAAAGAAGGAGGAAAAAGCCTGCATTCTGGCGCATCGTGATGAACTCACCCGCCAGAATGTGATGAAGTTTTCCAAGGTTAATCCAGGGCTATCTTCCTCTGTGGTGGATGCTCGTGGCAAATCGTGGCGCGGGAGCGCCACCTTTGCCATGGTGCCCACACTGGCTAGGGAGAAAAACCTGGATGCCATGCCTCCTCTGGATCTGCTGGTAATAGATGAGGCGCACCATGCAGCGGCCAACAGCTATCGGCGCATTATCGATACGGCTCTGGATCGCAATCCTCAATGCCGGATCTACGGGGTCACAGCTACGCCTGGAAGAGGAGATAAACAGGCCCTTCGTCCCATTTTTTCCAATGTAGCAGACCAGGTGCGACTGGGTGAATTAATCCAAGCGGGTAATCTGGTCAAACCCCGCACCTTTGTGATTGATGTGGGTGCACAGGAGGCTCTCAAAAACGTCCGCAAAACGGTGGATGACTTCGATATGGCAGAGGTAGACAGGGTAATGAATAAGGCCCCGGTCACTGAAGCGGTGGTTGAGCATTGGAAGGAGAAAGCAGGGGCCCGAAAAACGGTGGTGTTCTGCTCTACCGTAGACCATGCCCGCAATGTTACCGACGCCTTTAATGGGTCGAATGTAGAAGCAGTGATGGTTCATGGGGAGCTGTCATCTGCAGAGCGGAAAGCCACCCTGTCTCGTTTTGAGAAGGGCTCAGCCATGGTGGTGGTAAACGTGGGTGTCCTCACAGAAGGGTGGGACTACCAACCCACCTCCTGTGTGGTGCTTCTCAGGCCCAGCTCGTTCAAATCTACTATGATTCAAATGGTGGGCAGAGGGCTGCGTTGTGTTGACCCAAACGAATACCCTGGGGTAATTAAAAACGACTGTGTGGTGTTGGATTTTGGTATCTCATCCCTGCTGCATGGATCTCTCGAGCAGGATGTCAACCTGGATGGTAAAGAGCTCAAAGGGGAAGCCCCCACCAAGCAGTGCCCCCAATGTGAAGCCATTGTCCCCATCGCCGTACAGGAGTGTTCTTTATGCGGCTACATCTGGGAGCCCGTAACCACCCCAGGGGATAATCCTGAAGCCATAACCGACTTCATCATGTCGGAAGTGGACTTGTTGGCTCGATCAAGCTTCCGTTGGGTCGACCTGTTTGGTGATGATGCCGCCATGATGGCGAATGGGTTCAATGGCTGGGGTGGTGTTTTCTACCTCAACGGTTATTGGCATGCGGTGGGTGGGGCCAAAGGAGAGCCAACTCGGTTGCTCTCTATAGGGGAGCGCACCGTATGCCTGGCAGCTGCAGATGATTGGCTCAATGAGCATGAGAGTGACGAATCAGCCCATAAGACCAAATCGTGGCTCAATCAGCCCCCGACGGACAAGCAGCTTCAGTATCTGCCATCTGACATGCAGATGGACATGGGGTTAACCCGTTATCAAGCCTCTGCACTTCTCACCTTTCGATTCAATAAGTCGACCATACGCAACTTGATCTTTCAGGCTGATCGCAACGCGATAGCGGAGGTTGCGTAATGGCCACCCTATGGACCCGTCGAAACAGCACCTGGCACGACCCGGCATGGGGTTGGGTCACCTTGCCACCAGGGCTCAAGACCCAACGTATCGGTCTCGGGGCTCTGCAGCGGAAGGACAAAGCACTGTTTCAACGCCATCTGAAAAATCATCCCCAGCATGTGCTGATCTGGCTGCTTGGCAAGGTCAGGGCGGTGCCGGTGGATCTGTTACTGGAGGTGCGCAACATGGTTGATGCCACCCAACTTGAAAAAGCAGCTATGGCAGCGGCTCTGCCGCTACTGGGTGAATACGTGGCCAGCATTGATATGCAGCGCCCCCTTACAGCATACAGCAAGGAAGAGGTGCTCACCCTGGTGGAGGTGATCGTCACTGCCTACCAGGATTACATGGCCAAAGCCCAGCCCGATACGCTGTTTGACGATATACCGTTCTAAACGAGGAGAACCTCGATGAAAACCTATGACTTTCACCCCATTGCCGACATCTTTCCGTTGATGTCAGAGCAAGAGCTTAACGAATTGACCCAGGATATCCGTGATCATGGCCAGCGTGAACCCATCTGGCTCCATACCGATGGACGAATTCTGGATGGCCGTAACCGCTATAATGCCTGCTGCGCCATCGGAGCAGAACCGTTTGTAGAGATCTACCAGGGGGATGACCCCGTGGCGTTCTCCATCAGCCTTAACCTACATCGCCGTCACCTAAATGAGTCGCAGCGGGCCATGGTGGCAGCGCGGTTGAAGCCAATGTTTGAAGAGGAGGCGCGTGCGCGGATGTTACAGGGAGGAGCATCAGACCCTATGGCAAATTTGCCACAGGGTAAAGTTGGGGCTTCTCGTGAACATGCGGCTGAGTTAACCAACGTATCTGCACGGTCAGTGGAAAATGCATCCTGTGTTCTACGCCAGGGCACCCCTGACCTGATCGATAAGGTGGAAACAGGCAAGGTTTCAGTATCAACTGCCGCCGATCTCTCCAACTTACCACAGGAGGCACAGCAGGCGGTTGTTGCCAAAGGGGAAGAGGCCATTTTGGATGCGGCCAAAGAGATCCGTGCACGTAAAGCCAAGGAAAATGCGGCACAACGGGCCCAGGTGAGGGCCGATGCCCTCAAAATGGATCTACCTGATGGAAAATACCGGACCATCATCATCGATCCCCCATGGCCTATGCAGAAGGTGGAGCGGGATCAGCGCCTCGATCAGGTGGGTTTTGATTACCCTACCATGAGTGAAGTTGAACTGGCGGATCTGGATGTAGGCGGGCTTGCCCACGAAGAGTGCCACCTCTTCCTCTGGACCACCCAGAAGTTCCTGCCCATGGCCATGCGGTTGATGGAGAAGTGGGGATTTCCCTATATCTTCCAGATGGTGTGGCACAAGCCCGGCGGCTTTCAACCCTTTGGCCTGCCCCAGTACAACTGTGAGTTTGTGCTGTTTGGTCGTAAAGGGCGTCTTGAGTTCCTGGAGACCAAGTCGTTCTCCACCTGCTTTAACGCACCTCGTCGTGAACACAGCCGGAAACCCAATGAGTTTTACGACCTCATCCGCAGGGTATCCCCATCCCCACGTATCGATCTGTTTTCCCGAGAACAGCGGGAGGGATTCGATACCTGGGGGGCAGAAAGCGGCAAGTTTGGAGAGGTCGCATGAGCACTTACCAGGCTGACCGTAAATGGTCCGATCGTTTTTTGCCAACCATTCAGCAGATCGTGGGCCCATTACTTATGACACCGGCACCGATGGAACTGGATGTGAACGAGGCCACCGATCTGATGGTGCTCACCGCCAGAGACATGCGTATCGCCTGTCGTATCCGCAGAGCGGGGTATGCTGATCGTTATGGCCATGAATTTACCATGCGTTCCCGGCGTCATGACTTAGGAGGTAAGACGGAGATCAACAAAATAGCTGAGGGTTTCGGTGACTGGATGTTCTACGGCCATGCCCTGGATGAAATCTCCTCAACCTTGAAGCGATGGATGGTCATCGATCTGGATGTATGGCGTCAGCAAATCAAAGCCAATCTGGGCACCATCACCTGGGAAGAGCGACGCAACCGGGATCAGGAGACCTCGATTGTCTCCTTCGATGTACGCACATTCCCTGCGCATCCCCCCATCCTCATTGCTGAGGGGAAAATAGAGGTATGTCGTGCTTGATTTCAACCACAACAGTGGGGGCATTGCCCCCACCATCAACCACCTTGTCGACATGGCTTTAGAAGAGGAGAACCGGCTGCAGACACCCCGCACCTACCTGGGCGCATCCCGTCTGGGGGTAGCATGCGAACGAGCCCTTCAGTTTGAGTATGCCCATGCGCCCAAGGATCCTGGACGGAATTTCGATGGGCAGTTACTGCGTATATTTGCAGCCGGTCATCTGTTTGAGGATATGGCGATTCGCTGGCTACGCATGGCAGGATTTGAGCTCTTCACGACCAAGGGCAATCGGCCCAATGGGGAGCAGTTTGGTTTTGAGGCGGCCAGTGGTCGGATCCAAGGGCATGTGGATGGGATCATCATATCCGGTCCGCCCAGCGTAACCATGGGGTATCCCTGCCTATGGGAGTGCAAGTCCCTCAATAACAAGTCGTGGAAGGACACGGTCAAGAAGGGGGTGGTTCTCTCAAAACCAGTCTATGCGGCCCAGATGGCCATTTACCAGGCATACATGGAGCCCCAGGTTTCTGGCATCTCCGCCAACCCAGCGCTCTTTACCTCCATTAACAAGGATACTGCAGAACTACATCATGAGCTGGTCCCGTTTGATGCGCCTTTAGCACAGCAGATGTCTGATCGGGCGGTACGGATTATCAAGGCCACCGAAGCTGAGGATCTGTTGCCGAGGATCAGTCGGGAATCCACCCATTTTCAATGTCGTATGTGTTCACATCAGGATCGCTGCTGGGGGTTGCCATCATGACTACCAATATTTTGGATTTCAACAGTGCCACCCCTCAACGGGAGGGCCAACCCAACCACGCTATGGGAAAAGAGGAGCTCAAAGAACAGCTACAACAACGTATCGAGGCGGTCCTGTTCCATCTGTTTCCAGCTGGGAAAGTTCACCATAACCAATTTCTGATTGGCGATATCTACGGTACGCCAGGTGAGAGTATGAAGGTGGAGTTAACCGGTGAAAAGAGTGGTGTGTGGTACGACCATGCCGAAGGGCAGGGGGGTGACATCCTCGATCTGTGGGCCCATGCACGGGGTATGAATACCACGACCCAATTTCGTGATGTCATGGCTGATATTCAGGGATGGTTGGGGTATGGCCATCATACACCTCCCGTCCAATCGGCACCCGATGTTGAAGAACGACGTAGCCCCCCTATGGATGACCTAGGGCCATACACCGGTAAATGGGACTACACCGATACCAATGGCAAGCTCTTGGCCTGTGTCTATCGCTATGATCCTCCTGGGCGCAGGAAAGAGTTTCGACCACTGGATGTCACCACAGGTAAGTGGCAATCACCACAGGTCACACCCCTCTATAATCTACCCGAGGTTTCAAAGGCTTCGGAGGTAGTATTGGTGGAAGGGGAAAAGACGGCCCAAGCGCTTATTGATATCGGTATTACAGCCACCACCTCAATGGGATCCAAGGGGCAGATTAAACGGGCTGACTGGGCTGTTTTGAAGGGGAAGCGTATCACTATCTGGCCAGACCATGACCAGCCAGGTGCGGAGTATGCCCAGATGGCCGCTAAAGCGATGCGCGAAGTAGGAGTTCGTGAGGTGAGTGTATTGATGCCGCCACATGATAAGCCAGAAAAATGGGATGCGGCTGATGCAATAGATGAAGAGATGGATGTGCGTGGGTTTATCCAACAAGCCCCGCGTCAGGATGATTCGGGTCCACAGCGCCGACTGCAATTGCAGGATTGGACATTCCACCGCTATCACGGCCCTGCACCAGAGCCCAAATGGCTTATCGATGGGGTGTTACCCGTTGGGGTGCCAGGCTTGGTGGCAGCCATCGGTGGGGCGGGGAAAAGCATGCTGTTGTTGGATCTCTGTATCAAGGTGGCTCAGATAGAAGGGGTATCCCCAATTCCGTCCGAAGCTCTGGGAGGCCCTTTGGTACCTGTTGAGGGTACTGCAGTGATGCTTACTGCTGAGGATGATCAGGATGAGATACATCGGCGACTCAACTTGTTGGCGGGGGACATGCCAGACCCACGCCGTCTGATTGTCGTACCTCTGCCCAACGCCGGTGGGGCAATGCCCTTGGTAGCCATGGGGCGGGAAGGGCCGGTACTGACTGAAGCTTACGATGAGATCCGACAGCAGCTGTTGGAAATCCCAGACCTACGTCTGGTTGTGATCGATCCCCTGCAGAGCTTTGCGGGTGGTGATGTCAACAGCGACCCTGCAGCCGGGGCCATGTTCTTTGCCGGGCTGGGGCGCATCGCAGCGGAAACCGGTGCGACTACCCTGGTAGCTCATCACTTCAAAAAAGTAGGCAATAAGCCCATCAATACCGCCGGTGAGGCCAGAGAGGCGATCCGTGGTACCACGGCCCTGGTCGATGGAGGGCGTTGGTCATATGCCCTATGGGAGGTGAATCAGAAAGAGTCCAAGGAAGTTTGCAAAAAGGTAAGTCGTCCACATGCCCGCGATTGTGTTTTCAGGGGCGCTGTGGTGAAAAGTAACTGGCCTGTGGATAAAACGGTAAGAGTCTATGTGCGGGATGCGGGAAGTGGATTGCTTATTGATCGGTCTGCAGACCTCCAACTCATGCAGGGACAACTGCCTGAACTGTTGGATTCCCTCGAAGGGGCTATTGGACAGGCTGCAACTGCAGGCCAACCATTCACCAAAACAGGGGGAAACGGCATCTATGATCGTCGATCAGAGCTTCCTGAAGAGTTGTCTGCAATAGGTAGGGATAAACTTGTTGCCATGACCGACATATTGTTGGAAATGGGGCGTGCAGTCCTCTGTGTTGCCGAGGGGAGCAAATTGAAAAAATACCTAGATATTCCTGGTGGGGAGTTTGCTCTTGGGGTGGGTCAATTCCAGGTGGGCTCAGGGGAGTGAAACATGGGTTGAAAAACGTTCCGGCTGTACCCCCGGAATGGGCCGGAATCAATCGTTCCGGCAGTATCTCCGGAATATTTATCCGACTGAGAATAAAGGGAAAGTAATGTTCCGGCTAAAAAAGGTTCCGGCAGAAAATCAGGAACGGCAAGTGACTGATATATATGGGGATATGCGTTCCTGATTTTCCCTATATATAAATATATATCTGATGGGGTGGTCTGGAGACCCACCCCCATCAGAATAAAAGGGGGTTCAACTCCACAGTCGGCACATGGGCCCGGACACAAAAATGTTTATCTATTCCGCAGCCGTAAAAGCGGCCTCGGAATTTTAAATCGGACGGTGGCGTCCTCCGCCAAGACGATCGCCACCGCCCTAACCATAATCCAGCCAATGGAGGGTAGCCACATGGCTCAGACAATGGTTTCACAAAGTTTGCCCTATCAGGGCGCAGTTGGGAATAGGGTAGTTTTGGCCCTGGACCTTGGATCACAGCTGGGGTGGGCACTGCACCACCCTGACGGCACCATCACCAGTGGATCAGTATCGTTTAAGCCCAGTCGGTTTGAAGGGGGCGGCATGGGTTGGGTACGGTTTGCTGACTGGTTGGACCATATGCATTTCAGTCACACCATCAGCCAGATCAGTTTTGAACTGGTGAGGGGCCACAGCGGAACCCTGGCCGCCCAGGTATATGGGGGTTTTCTGGCTTATCTGACTGGATGGGCTGAGAAAAATAGTGTGCCGTACCAGGGTATTGCAGTCGGAACCATCAAAAAGCATGCAACAGGGAAGGGCAATGCCAGTAAGGCCCAGGTTATCCACGCCATGAAGCGGTTAGGTCACAATCCTGAGGATGACAATGCCGCCGATGCCTTGGCACTTCTGCACTACGTGCTGGGGAAGGGAGGTGCGCAATGATCGGTGGACCCAACTTGCCCCGCAGTCCGTTGGCGCGTTACCAGGAGAGCCAGATGGATGTGGATGAGCAGAAGCGCAAAGGGTGGAATCGCCATGGCATCTTGGTGGTCTCGCAGGATGATAATCGTTTGACCTGGCCGGAACGGGAGCTGGTTCAGCAACTGGGAGATCGGTTGTATGGCCGTCGCCACAAGGAGGTGCGCTATGCCTGAGAAATGGGATGCCACTGTTGTGGCCAAGCGGCTTGAAGAGGCGGCTAGAACCATGAAACGCTTGCCGGTAAAAGGATTGAAACCGGATGAAGCTCGTTCGTCATGGCCAGAGGTGATTCATGAGTTTTACGATGCCTATGGCTGGGGATCAGCGGAAGTCAGGTTGGGGCCACCCTCACCTGAGGCCATCAATCGTATGGACGAGGTCTTTGAGTGGCTCTCGTGGCTGGATACGGATGATAGGCGCCTATTGTGGTTTCGTGCTGAGAGAGTGCCATGGAAGCTGATTATGCGCCGTTTTGATCGTGCCAGATCAACTCTGTTTGCACACTGGAAAGCGGGCATCTTCCAGATCGTTGCTGTCTTAAACCGAGGTTAAAATGTCCGGACGTTTTAATTCCGGACATGCGGACCTGAATTTGGTAGTCTTGTAGCTACAGTCGGCGAGAGCTGAGCAAGAATACACGAAACCCACCCCGGGGTAACCTGGCGGTGGGTTTCTGCGTTTATGGAGTTTGAAATGGGTAGTTCACTGATGTTGGTAGCATCGTTAGCCGGGTCAATTTTTGTGGGACTGGTGGCGGTCGCCGTGTTGGGTGTCATGCTGCGTTTTTTACTCGGTGAAGGTGGTGATCATGTCTGAACAGAACTGGCCCCATTTTTCTCACGATGAGCTGCAGTGTCGTTGTGGTTGTGGCCAAGCCCTGATGGATGAGCGATTCATGGCCCTGCTGGAGGAACTACGCATGGCATTTGGTAAGCCCATGCCCCTGACCAGCGCATACCGCTGCCCAAACCATAACGCAGCCGTTTCTTCCTCGGGGCATGATGGTCCACACACCACTGGGTGTGCCGTTGATGTCCAAGTAGCCGGGCACGATGCTCATGCATTGCTTACCCTGGCAACACACCATGGCTTTACGGGTCTTGGTGTCAAACAGCGTGGGACACACCAGTCACGCTTTATCCACCTGGACACGCTGAACAACGCACAAGGTCGTCCTCGGCCCTGGATCTGGAGCTACTAAAGTTCAGTAATCAACGCGCTCACACAGTGATTTTCCTGGTTTGAAATGCACAGCAGTCTTCGCTTCAACCTCAACTCGTTCCCCTGTCGATGGGTTGCGGGCACCTCTGGGTTGGCGGGCTCTCGGTTCAAAAACACCAAAGCCACGGATTTCGGTCCGTTCACCACGGGCCAACGCTCTAGACAGGTCATCGAACACAAGATCAACAGCTCTGTCAGCAAGCTGTTTGCTCAGATCACACTTATCTGCAATGGCTACGATGAGCTCTGATTTGGTCATGCTCAGCCCCGTTGGAAAAGTTGTCAGGAAATACAAAGCACTGCGATGTTAACCGACATCGAAAGTGTTTGCAATCATGTCAGAAAGTCAGGAGTACACCATGTCCCTCAATATCATTGTTAACTCTCTCTTGAGCCGGGTGCGGGAACCTTCTTCGTGGAGTGGCATTGCTGTGCTGCTGGCCATGTTTGGCATGTCCCAGGAAGAAGCCAGTGCAATCACTGAGCTGCTGGTAGCAGGGACAGCTGCTGCTTCGGTACTGATGGGTGAAAAAGGAAAAGACGAATGACAGCCCATGAACAAAGCGTAGAGCGTCGTCGGGGCTTGGAGCGTCACGTTCAGACCATCCTCACCATGGGGGTGGCAGCCTTGATGGCGTGGCAACTGACGACCATCGAACAGATGCGGGTGGAACTGGCCATCCTCAGTGGCCGGGTGGATGCTCTGGCTGCCCGGGTGGATGATGCCTCTTCAGATCGTTATCGCATTGCTGACGCCCAACGTGATCTTGCATTGCGGGATCAGGCCATCAAGGCGTTGGAAGGCCGTGTGGTGCAGGTAGAGCAGATCTGTGGTGGTCAGTAGCTATCTGGAGTGACGCAGTGCTACTTAGACTATGCATTGCTCTCCAGGGCAGTGATTAACCTCTACAGTGACGTGTGAAAGCTGATTGATGGATTTTAGCAGCCCTTTGTAGTGCAAAGGATCTTTAGGCTCATGTGAAACCAGTGAAATGATTGCAGCATGATGGAGTGGACCGATTTGCCATAAATGTAAATCAACAACTCTATTGTCACTGTCTGCTTCAATGGTGTTTTTTATCTCTTCACTCATTTCATGATTAGCTTCTGAGTCAAGGAGAACCTTGCCGCTTTGGCGTATGAGTCCCCATCCCCAGATGGTTATGACAACAGCGCCAACAATTCCCATAAGGGCATCCATCCAGAACCATCCTAAGTGTTTCCCAAAAAACAGCGCAATAATGGCAAGCAATGAGGTGAGCGCATCAGCAAGGACATGTAGATAGGCTGCTCGTAGATTATGATCATGATGGTGATGATGGCCGTGACTATGGCCATGATGATCGTGGTGTCCGTGATGATCGTGCCCTGGCCCCCCGTGCAATAGGATAGCGCTGACAATGTTAACGATTAGCCCTAGCACAGCTACCATCATAGCTTCATCAAATTGAATGTCCTGTGGGTTTAGAAGGCGATGAATTGATTCGATCCCCATAAGCACAGCGACAACGATTAGAGCTACGGCACTGCCGAAACCACCGAGTGAATTAACTTTCCCAGTTCCAAATGTAAAGTTTGGGTTCTTGGCATGAGTTTGGGCAAAGTGGTAGGCGATGAGGGCAATACCTAAGGCAGCGACATGTGTGCCCATGTGCCAGCCGTCAGCAAGCAAGGCCATTGATCCAAAGATTTGACCTGCTGTGATTTCACCAACCATCATCACAGCTGTCAGGACGATAACCCAAGCTGTACGACGCTTCCCATGTTCCGCATTGACATGGAAATCATGTGAGTGAGTCCAGTTTGACAGGGTGTGAATATGCATGACTTAGCATCCTATAGCGCGACTAAAAAACGGTTAATATAAACAAGAATCACTTGCATTTCAAGTAATGACTAAAATACAGCCCCCTTTTGTACCAGTGATGCTCTGCAGGGCTGTGTCCTGCAAACTTAATGACAAAGTCCATGGCTATCCACTTCAAGAGCCTTGAGTAATGTTTGAGGAAAGAGTCTGCGGAGGCTTCTTGGTTGAAGCTGTGTATCCCTTTGATAAATTGGTTCCTTCTGTGGCGTGAACGTATGCGGCGCGCAAAGGCTCGGGGTTTCGCTACTGACAGGCCCAGAAGGTGGGTAACAGGGTAACAATCAACCATGGAAAACCTTGTTTCCCAAGCTGACTATGCCCGTCACCGAGGGGTAAGCCGTAAGACGGTAACCCAATGGAAGCGTGAAGGGATCTTGGTCTTGAATGGGGCCAAGGTGGATATGGTCGCCAGCGATAGAGCGCTGGCGGCTGCAGGTCGAGCCTCTGTTACCCATCCAAGCCAAGGTAACGCCGGGGGTAACAGACCGGGTAACACGGTAACAGCGGCGCAGGGTAACAAACCTGCAGGTATGAAGCCGGTCCCCACGGCTGCTGTTCATTCGGTGCGGGAGACTCTTCAAGAGAGTGGGCAGCCCGTTGGCCCTGGTGGCATGACCTTCATGCAGGCCAAGACGGCGGATATGGTGCTGCGGGCCCAGCTTCGAAAGATTGAGCTGGAAGAGAAAAAACGCTCTTTGATTGATCGGGAGAAGGTGCTTTCCCACGTCTTCAAGAACGCCCGCCAGTTTCGGGATGCTTGGCAAAACTGGCCCTCAAGAGTTGCGTCCCGCATGGCGGCTGAACTGGGGGTGGATGATCATCAGATGCATCTCTCTCTAGAACAGTACGTTCGGGAGCATCTGGAAGAGATCTCCGATCAAAACTTCACCTTGGAATAGTTAATCATGGATCAATTTGGTGAACTGACGCTGGAGCAGTGGCCTCTGGAGCGATTGGTACCCTATGCGCGTAATCCACGTCGGAATGATGATGTAATAGATCGCATGTGCGCTGCCATTCGGGAGTTTGGATTCCGGATTCCCGTGGTGGCCAGAAGCGATGGCACGGTGGTGGATGGCCATCTGCGTCTGAAAGCGGCCAAGCAGTTGGAGCTGGAATCGGTTCCGGTGGTGCTGGCCGATGATCTGACTGAAACTCAGATCAAGGCATTCCGTATTCTGGCCAACCAGTCTGCCAACTGGGCGGAGTGGGACAACGATCTGCTGTCGTTAGAGCTCACCGAACTGCAGGATGCTGATTTTGATTTGGATATGATCGGTTTCTCCAATGAAGAACTGTCCGATCTCCTTCAGCCCCTGGATGAGGAAGGTGAGTCCGGCAGTGGATCCTTTGAATCGGAATCTGTTCCAGAACCACCAGCTAATCCTGTTACCCAGCCCGGTGATCTCTGGATCCTAGGGGAGCACCGCCTTCTGTGTGGCAGCAGCCTCAATCCCGAAGATGTGATTCGGTTGATGAATGGTGAGCGAGCCATCCTGTTTGCCACTGATCCCCCGTATCTGGTGGACTACGATGGCACCAACCATCCCGGCTCCAAGGAGAGCCGTAAACGGGAATCCCTGAATAAGGATTGGTCCGGCAGTTATGGCGTCACCTGGGATGATTCATCCCAGGGGCCGGAACTCTATGAGGGCTTCATTCGGGCTACCATTGATCATGCTATCCAACCCAATGCGGCGTGGTACTGCTGGCATGCTTCTAAACGGCAGGCGATGCTGGAAGCGGTGTGGGAAAAGGCAGGGGCGTTTCAGCATCAGCAGATCATCTGGAACAAGGAAAAGGGGGTGCTGACCCGCTCTAAATTCCTGTGGAAGCACGAGCCCTGCCTCATGGGCTGGATCAAAGGCAACATGCCCCCAAAGGTGGCGGATGCAGAGTTTCTCTCAACGGTATGGGATATCCAGGGCCTCTCTGGTGAGGAGCGTCCTGATCATCCCACCCCCAAGCCGTTGGAGTGCTTTGCCATCCCTATGCGTCAGCATGTGGAACGGGGTGGCCTCTGCTATGAGCCTTTTAGCGGATCCGGCTCCCAGATCATGGCGGGGGAGATGACAGGGCGACGAGTAAACGCTATGGAGATCTCACCGGTCTACGTAGATGTGGCGGTTAAGCGGTTCATCCAAGCCACCGGGAAGATTGTCTATCTGGATGGTTCGGGCGGGAAAAGCTTTGAAGATATGGCCAGTGAGCGCGAGATTGATTTGAATGAATGATCTGGTAGTAAAACCGCCCGGCTGTCTCCGGGTAGGGTTCTGGTTGGGGAAACTGGTTGGTTACCTGTTTTCCAGGGAGCCTATCACTTCCATTCGCTGATTTCCGTTTTCAAAGATCCCTGTCCAGACATCCCGATCTTTCTCCCTACAGGTGCGGGTGAGGGTCAGTTTAAATCCCGCGATGCCCCGTGCTTCAGCGTTGTTGGCGTCCGCCAAGTCGATCCAAGCCTTGTTGGCCAGGGTGGTGGCGGTGCGGGCCATCATCCTTTCAAAGGTATCGAGAAGCTCCTCTTGGAGAGTTTCCTGAATTCCTTGGCTCTGAATATCGTCGATGATGCGTTTCCAATGAAGTTTACTCATGCTTTTTCCCTTTCAAGTTGTTGTTTTCACTTGGATTAAACTATCGCTCTAATTGATGGTTATATCAACATATAAAGATTGAAAAATCATAAGGTTAAATCATTCTGTGTAGGGGGTTAGGCGCAGAAACACCCGGATCTTTGCCGGGCTGTTTCTGATAAGGGGTTGGGTCCTCTTAGCTTGATTTTCAAGCGATGTGGTAGATGCTGATCCCATCCATGTTCTGGCGGGTGATGTTAAGCCCCAGTTTCTTCTTCAGGGTCCCGGAGATCGCGCCGCGAATGGTGTTCTTGTTCCATCCAGTCTCTGCTGTGATCTGATCCAGTGAGGCTCCTTGGGGGCGTTTCATCAGGACGATCATTTTGGCCTGTTTGGAGTTCTGTCGGATGTTGGCCCGGCGCATGGTCTTGGCATCATCCCGACCCGCTTTGTAGGCGGCTTCCAGGGCGCTTTGGATGGCCCAAACGCTGACGTTGTGAAAGTCCAGGCTGTCTGAGTTGCGGGTTTGTAGCGTGTCGATGAAAAGGTGATCCTGAGCAATCTGGACAAAAAGCTTGGCTTTGGGATCCTCCTGCTGGGCTGGTTTGGGCTCCTTGCCAATGGCTAGCAATCCGGCTTCGGCAATGCGCCAATCGTTGTCTCCCTTATCTTCAATCAACCCTCTGTTAGAAAGGGCTTTGATCACCCGCAAAGCAGCGCCGCCTTTTATTTGTTGGGGTAGGGGGTAGATCGCGCCATCGGGGCGGTTGGAAGCGGCTTCAAGGGTATCGATTTGGGTGTTGCTGAGTGTGTTCATTTGGCTCTCCGTTGGTTGGTGATGCTGTTGTGACCATATAGCCATCGGTGGCGCGCCTTATCCAGGTTAATCGACTGAAAAAGATCATAAAATGTGGATATCTATGATGGTGCGGCGTCGGTAGAACGCCAGTGGCGGGAAGGTGTAAAACCGGACCCGCTACTCAACGTTTCCCAGTGGGCTGATAAGCACCGCATGTTGTCCCAAAGGGCCTCCTCGGAACCGGGGCGTTGGCGGACCAACCGCACCCCCTATCTGAAAGAGATCATGGATTGCCTCTCGCCCTCCTCACCGGTGCGGAGGGTGGTGTTCATGAAAGGGGCGCAGATCGGTGGTACCGAAGCGGGCAACTGCTGGATCGGCTATGTGATCCATCGGGCTCCTGGTCCTATGCTGGCGGTCTCCCCCACGGTGGAGTTGGCCAAACGTAATTCCAAGCAGCGCATCGACCCCCTCATTGAAGAGAGTGACGTGCTGCGGGAACGAGTAAAACCGGCCCGTAGCAGGGATTCCGGTAATACGGTGCTCTCCAAGGATTTCCCTGGTGGTGTGCTGATCCTGACTGGGGCCAACAGCGCTGTGGGTTTGCGCTCTATGCCCGCCCGCTATCTATTTCTGGATGAGGTGGATGGCTATCCGGGGGATGTGGAGGGAGAAGGGGATCCCATTTTGCTGGCAGAGCGGCGTAGCGCTACCTTCCAGCGCCGGAAGATCCTGCTGGTCAGTACACCCAACCGTAAGGGGCTCTCCCGTATCGAGCGGGAGTATCTGTCCAGCGACCAGCGGAAGTTCTTCCTGACCTGTCCGGAATGTGATGAGCGCCATACTCTGGAGTTTGAGCATCTGCACTGGCAGGAGGCCAAACCGGAGACGGTGGTTCATGTCTGCCCCCATTGTGAGACTCACATCCCTGAGCATCGCAAAGGAGCTATGCTGGAAACGGGGCAGTGGGTGCCTACGGCTGAAGGAGATGGTCGAACCGCTGGTTTCCATCTCTCCTCTCTCTACAGCCCTGTTGGTTGGTTCTCCTGGGCCGATGCGGTGGTCATGTATGAACAGGCACAGGAAAATCCCGATCTGATGAAAGGTTTCGTCAACACGGTGCTGGGGGAACCCTTTGAGGAGGAGTTCGAAGCGCCGGACTGGCAGCGGCTCTATGAGCGGCGTGAGAACTACCGTATCGGTACCGTGCCGGTAGGTGGGCTGTTCCTCACCGCTGGCGTCGATGTGCAAAAGGATCGCATCGAATGCGAAGTGGTGGCCTGGGGCCGGGATAAGATCTCCTGGTCGGTGGACTACCATGTATTGGATGGCGATACAGCCAAGCCCGATGTGTGGCGATTGCTGGATCGCCTGTTGGCTAAGGAGTACTCACACCCTTCGGGCCAGCAGATGCCCATTCGGGTGATGTGTGTGGATTCCGGTTATGCCACCCAGGATGTCTATGCTTGGGTACGTAACCATCCACAAGCCACCTGGGGGCCTGCGGGTGCGGTTGCGCGTCAGCCTCGCACCGTTGTGGCGGTGAAGGGACAGAATCGGGATACGGCACTGTTGTTGTCGGTTTCCAAGGCCGATTCTGGATCCCGTAAGCGTGGCCTGAAGGTGTGGAGCATCGGCACTCCGGTGGCCAAAGGTGAACTCTATCGCTGGTTGAAGCTGGAACGCCCAACCGATGAAGCATTGGAAGCCGGTGAGACCTATGCGCCCGGTAGCTGCCACTTTCCCCAGTACAACGATGAGTTCTTCAAGCAGATTACTGCAGAACGGCTGGTGATCCGCATGGTGAAGGGCTTTCCCAAAGCGACATGGGAAAAGGAAGCCAATCGGCGTAACGAGGCATTGGATTGCCGGGTTTATGCACGAGCAGCCGCTAGTATCTATGGCATGGATCGGTTTCAGGACAAGCACTGGGCCAAGCTGGAAGAGCCACTACAGATCATCAAGGATGAGGTGGAATCCAGATCCAAACAGAAGAGCCGTCGCCGCATCATCCAATCAGGCTACATGAATCGATAGACCATGGCAGATCTCACCACTTTGCAAACGCGCCTGGAAGCCCTGCGTGCCCAGGTTCACAGCCCCATTGCTCGTGTCTCCTACGATGGACGCACCGTGGAGTATCGGGGCCAAAGTGAGATCCAAACCGCCATTGCAGATCTGGAGCGTCAGATTGCTCAGGTCAGTGGCACCAAACCCGTCCGACAGATCCGCGTCCACACCACCAAAGGATATTGAACACTCATGAATTTGCTCCAGCGGTTGCGCTATCTGGCAACCGGCAGAATCCCCATGCCTCGAGCCCAACTTGAGGCGGCCCGTGCCGCACGGCGGCTGGCGGGTTGGCGCAGTGGTAATGAAAGCCTCAATAGTCTGATTTTGCAGGGGGGTGGTTTACTGCGTTCCCGATCCAGGGAGCTGGTGCGCTCCAACCCTTATGCCTCCAATGCAGCCGCCAGCTTTGCCGCCCATGCGGTGGGGGCGGGGATCAAGCCCTCCAGCCTGATTCAGGATGCGGTGCTTAAGGATCAACTTCAGCGATTGTGGCTGGATTGGACCGATGAGGCCGATGCCGATGGTCTGACCGACTTCTACGGTCTTCAGGCCATGGTGGCCAGAGCCCTTTTTGAAGCGGGTGAGTGTTTTATTAGGCTGCGTCCTAGACGGGTTGAAGATGGACTTTCAGTCCCATTACAACTGCAGCTTCTTCCCGCAGAGCAACTACCGCTGGAGAAGAGCGAACAGCTTCCCTATGGGCGTGAAGTCCTCATGGGAGTGGAGTTTGACAGCCGAGGCCAGCGCCGGGCTTATCATTTCCTGAAAAATCATCCAGGCGATTTGAGACAGCGGGGTGGTGGACAGACCGTCCGCATCCCAGCCAGTGAGATCATCCACATCTTCCAGCCCCTGCAAGAGGGCCAGATTCGGGGCCTGCCCTGGATTGCTCCAGCCCTGCCCAAGCTGTGGCTGCTGGATCAGTACGACGATGCAGAACTGGATCGCAAAAAGGTGGCGGCCATGTTCGCCGCGTTCATCACTCGCCCCCAGGCTGAGGATGTGATGGGGGAGGAGGATGCGCCTCGTGATGATGAGGGGGCCGCTCTGTTGGGGTTGCAACCGGGCACCATGCAGTTGCTGTTGCCTGGAGAGGATATCAAGTTCTCCGACCCAGCCGATGTGGGGGGCAGCTATGAGGCGTTCCAATACCGAACCCTGCTGGCCTGCTGCAGCGCCATGGGGGTGCCCTACACCAACGTGACTGGGGACCTGCGCCAAGCCAACTACTCCTCTCTGCGGGAGGGGAAGCTGGAGTTTAGGCGGCGTATGGAGCAGTTCCAACACAACACCCTGGTTTTTCAACTTTGCCGCCCGGTGTGGAACCGTTGGATTCGGGAGGTTGCCCTCTCTGGATCGATCAATAATCAACCTGAACTCAAGCAGGTGAAGTGGATTCCACCCAAGTGGGATTGGGTCGATCCCCTCAAGGATCGTAAGGCAGAAGTAGAGGCCATCCGTGCAGGTCTCAAATCCCGTTCCGATGTCATCGAAAGCGAAGGGTATGACGCCGAAGAGGTGGATCGCCGCATCGCAGCAGACCATAGCCGTGAACGGGAGCTGGGACTGCAGTTTGAGGATTCCACAGCCGCACCAGAACAAGAAGTCCAACCACCAGAGGAGAGTGCTGCATGAGCAGAACCTGGTTTCGCATCACCGCCAAAGGGGATGCGCCCGCTGAGATTGCCATCTATGACGAGATTGGCGCTTACGGCATTACCGCCAAGAGTTTTTTGGATGAACTCAAAAAGGTAGAGCACGCCAAGGCCATCACCCTGCGCGTGAACAGTCCTGGAGGTTCCGTGTTTGATGGCATTGCCATTCATAACGCCCTCAAGCGGCACACAGCCCGTGTGACGGTGTTTGTGGATGGCATCGCCGCCTCCATTGCCTCGGTCATCGCCATGGCGGGGGATGAGGTGGTGATGCCGGAAAATGCCATGATGATGATCCATGATCCATCAGGTCTGGTGTGGGGCACAGCGGATGAGATGCGTTCCATGGCGGAAGCTCTGGATAAAATGAAAGCAGGGTTGGTGTCCGCCTACCGAGAAAAGACTGGACGCTCTGATGAGGAGATCGAGGCCCTGATGGCCAATGAAAGTTGGCTCACTGCTGAAGAGGCGGTGGAGATGGGTTTTGCTGATCGGGTGGACAAGCCGGTGCAGATGGCAGCCTTCTTTGATTTGGGACGCTTCAAGAACACACCAGAATGTCTGACCAACTGTGAGTTGTCCCACCCTGAACCCAAACAGCCCCAGAACAACGTGGTGGACCTAGACTCCGTGCGCTCGGATGAGCGTAAGAAGACCCTGGCCTACGTCAATGAAGTGCATGAGATCTGCGATTTGGCCGGTATGCCGGGACGGGCCTCCAACTTCATTGCTCAGGGTGTGGAGGCTGGTCAGATCAGGCGAGCCTTGATTGATGCGCGAGCCGATGAAGGTGACCGTCTGGATATCCGTCACCGCCACGGCCCGGCTCTGGACGAACATCCCCAGCCAACCATCGATACCCACGCCATCTACGCCGCCCGTAATCAGCCCAATCCATAGGAGCCTGTTCCATGCCTGAAATGAATGAAACCAACCATGCCGGAGAGTTTGTGGTCTCCGAAGGAAACGGCTCTATTAGCCGAGAGACGGTGACCATCCTCAATGGTCGCACCCTGGTACCCGGTACGGTGCTTGGGAAAATCACCAGTAGCGGAAAATACCGGGAGATCGATCCCGCTGCTACCAGTGGAGCGGAGGTGGCGGTGGCCATTCTCTATGACCATGTGGATGCATCCGCTGGAGATGCTGGTGGGGTGGTGATCCATCGTCTGGCAGAGGCTAATGCCGGTCGTTTGGTCTTCGATGCCGCTGTCACCGATGCCCAGAAAACCACCGCCCTTGGCCAACTGGCCGATCAGAACATCATTGCCCGGTAAGGAGGCCACCCATGGCTGCGCTTGACGTATTTAATAACAATGCTTTCTCCATGGTGTCGTTGACGGATGCCATCAACAAGATGCCCTTTGTCCCGGGCCGTATTGGCCAGTTGGGCATTTTTCACGAACAGGGTGTTTCCACCACCACGGTGCTCATCGAAGAGCGGGAGGGGTCCCTCAATCTGGTGGAGACCACCGCCCGTGGGGCTCCGGCGGTTCAGAATAGCAGCAATAAGCGTAAGGCTCGCTCTCTGACCGTGCCCCACATCGCCCTGGAGGACACCATTCTGGCCGATGAGGTGCAGAATCTTCGGGCTTTCGGCTCAGAGAGCAATCTGGAGGGGGTACAGACGGTGGTGAATAACCGCCTGGAGGAGGTGGCCCGGAAGATTGACGCCACCCTGGAGCATTTGCGCATCGGAGCCATCAAGGGACAAATCCTGGATGCCGATGGCAGCACCGTGCTCTATGACCTTTTCACCGAGTTTGGGGTCAGCCAGCAGGGCGAGGTGGATTTCGATCTGGATAACGCCAATCCCCAGGCTGGTGCGGTAAAGAAGAAATGCCACACCATCCGCCGCAAAATTGAAGATGAACTGGGTGCCCAGCCCTATGACCATATCCATGCCATCTGTGGTCCTGATTTTTTTGATGAGCTGATTACACACCCAGAGGTAAGCACTGCTTACGAACGCTACATGGATGGACTGTTCCTACGTCAGGGACAGGCTCGTGGCTCCTTTGAGTATGCGGGGATTATCTTTGAAGAGTATCGGGGCAAGGTGGGGTCAGTGGAGTTCCACGATCCTAGCAAGGCTCATTTCTTCCCGGTAGGCGTACCCGGCCTGTTCCGACAGTACAACGCTCCGGCGGATTTTGTGGAGACGGTAAATACCATCGGTCTGCCTCGGTATGCCAAGCAGGCCGTGGATCAGCAGTTTGCCCGTTGGGTGATGCTGCATGTGCAGTCCAATCCGCTGCCCATCTGCACGCGCCCACGCGTGTTGCTCAAGGCTAAGCGTACCTAATGAACCCCTTCAGCATGGCAGTGGATGCCACCTTTCAGAGCTTTGGTATCCCAGCCACCTACACACCCGGTGGGGGTGAGTCAGTTGCGATCACCGCGATGACCAAACGCCCCGATGAAGTGACGGCGTTTGGGGATACGCGCATTCATAGCGAAACAGCCGTTTTTGAGTTTCGAGTCTCTGAAGTTTTAAGCCCTCGTTCTGGCGATCAGTTGCATGTTGATGGTGTGGATTACCTGATCCAGGGTGAGCCGGTGGCTGACAGGGATCGGCTGGTGTGGACCTTGGACTGTTATCCCGTCTAATCATGCGCCTTACCACCAACAGAGCAGGGTCTATCCAGCAGGATATGGCCCAGGATCTTCTGCGTATCAAACGGGCTGTCACCAGTGGTACCCATGTAGCGGGACAAGGGCTGAAGGATGAACTGCGTAGGCAGGTGATCTCAGCAGGCCTGGGAACACGGCTCGCTTACAGCTGGCGCAATAGAAGCTATACCAACCAGGGTACTGATGCCGCAGCGCTGGTTTGGTCCAAAGCTCCTAAAATCATGCGTGTGTTTGATCGTGGTGCGGTCATCCGTGGTAAGAACGGACTATGGCTGGCCATTCCTACACCAGCTGCGCCTAAACGGGGCACCGATGGTAAACGGGTACACCCAGGCAATTTTCCCGAAGGCCGGTATGGACCTCTTCGGTTTGTCTACCGAAAAGGCAAGCCGTCACTACTGGTGGTGGATGGGGTGCGCATCAGCGCCAAGACTGGTCGGGTGGGTCGGCGGGCAAAGGGTGGTAGCTATACTAAATCGGGTAGGATCAAAAGCGGCATTACCACTGTTGTGATGTTTGTCATGGTACCCCAGGTACGCATTCCCAAAAAATTGGATGTGGCAAGAGCTACCAACCGCTGGTTGGCCCGATTACCTACATTGATCGATCAGAAGATGGGAAGAAGGAACAGTTGAAACAGAAGGGGCCCAGCCGAGATGCCATCCTATGCTCTTATGCTCAAGTGGCTTTCTGTTTCATGTCCAAGGAGCCCTCGACTGGGCCAACAACCTGCATTTCCAGTATAGCGCATACCAAGATATTTGTAGTTGAAAGATGCCTACAAAAACAGAACAGATCCTTCAGGTGCTCAGAGCGGTACTAGATACCGTCCCTGATGCCAAAGTTGAGCGCAATATTGCAGTGCCCGTAAAGATTCCTGCTGGTGGTTTGGTCATTCTAAGAGATGGAGATCCCGGCCATCCCGATCTCGCATTAGGTGGCTTGGGTGGGGCTTACTACAGCCATCAGGTGGAGATTGAGCTCTATGTGCAAGAGGGTGATGCTGTAAAGCGGGATCTAGCCCTGGATGCCTTGATCGCAGGGGTAGGGGAGCGGTTGGCCGCCAATCCCACTTTGGGTGGTCTGGCCTACGGTATGACCATCGGGCAGCCATCCACGGATTTAGAAGCGGTCGAGGGAGCCGCCACCATCAAATCTGCGGTGCTGGAGCCGGTGATTGAGTATGAATCACCAGCCTCCTGGAGCCACTGCGCTCTTCCCGGCCCCCTTAATGAGCCAGCAAGCTGCAGCAACAACGTTACCTTCGTAGCCGGGGAGGATCTGGAAGCCTTCCGCTTGATCACCCTGAACAACGATACCCAACTGGTGCTGGCCGATCAGGTGGGCTCCGGCACGGTGCTGGGGATGAATCTGGTCTCAGCCCAGCAGGGGGAGGCAATACCCATTCAGGTGTTTGGGCCGATCTCAAACCCTGGCTGGAACTGGTCTACCGATCCCGATGGGGTGTTCTTGGGTCTGGATGGTCTACCCACTCAAACACCCCCAACATCTGGTTGCCTCACCACGGTGGGGCGGGCGCTCTCGCCTACAGAACTGTTCCTGAGCATCGAACCCACTATTCAACTTTTGTAGAGGCATCATTATGGGAACACAAAAGTTTATCCGACTGAACGGGGGCTCCGGCCAGCCTGAGGAGGCCTATGCCACCGATCGATCTAAAGGTCGTAAGGATGCTGGAAAGATCGTAGCTCTGGACCGGCACGGAAAACTCTCCAAAAGCATGCTCCCGGCAGGGTGCTGTCGATGTTCCTGCCGCCACGATGACAAATCCAAGAAGAAGTAATCCCACCCCGCCATTCCGGCGGGTTTTCTGTTTTTAGCCAACAATGAGGAGTAAGGCCCATGGCTATTAGTAAATATCTGAAGATTGATACCACCGACGGTAAGACCAAAGAGGCTCTGGCAGTGGATACCACCACCGGTGCCAGTGATGCCGGTAAAATTGTAGCTCTGGATACCGCAGGACGTTTGGCGCTCAACCTCATGCCCACAGGTATTGGACCGGATTTGAAGAGCATCACCGTTGGTGTTGATGTGGCAGCTGGGGATTTTGTTAATATTTATGACGATGCTGGCACTCTCAAGGTGCGCCCCGCTCAAGCCAATGCCAACACCAGCCAGGCGGATGGTTTCGTGAAAGAGGCGGCCACCGTGGGCAACGATGTGGCGGTCTACTTTGAAGGGGTATCGGATCAACTCTCCGGGCTGACCCCCGGTGAACGCATGTTCCTCTCTGCGGATACCGCAGGGGCTACCACCAACACTCCCCCCACCGGCTCTGGTCATGTGGTGCAGTATCTGGGTAAGGCGGTTTCCGCTAACGAGTTGGCATTTGAAGCGACGGACGGCATCACTTTGGCCTGATAACCAAACCGCCCCTTGTGAAGATACAGGGGGCGGTTCTTTTCTGGGAGTAAGACTTTGGCACGTGCATATGGGGCCAATGCCCACCTGTTGTTGAAACGGGAAACCGTCTACGGTCAAAAGCCCTCCGGCAACTTTATCCGTATGCCTTTCAATCGCTGTAGTTTGGGTAGTGAACAGGGGTTAGTGGATGACCCGGTGCTGGGGCAGGGGCGAGTTCCTCTCCCCCCTCTACAGGATGTGATCAATGTGGAGGGGGAGGTAGTAACTCCCATGGACCTGCGTTACATGGGGCTGTGGCTGACCGGATTGTTGGGCAGTGCCGACACCACCGGCAGTGGCCCCTATGTGCACACCTTCGCCTCCGGTGAACAGGTGCTACCCAGCTACAGCATTGAGGTGGGTATGCTGGAGGTACCCGCCTATTTTCTCAGTGCTGGTGTGATGGTGAACTCCCTGGCCCTGGAGTTTCAACGCTCAGGGGCTGCTGCGGCGACGCTGAATCTGGTTGCCCAAGGGGAAAACCGTTCGGCTTCATCTCAAGGAGGCACACCCACCGCTCTTACCTTTGAACGCATCAGCCAGTTTCAGGGCTCCATCAAAAAGGGTGGCACTTCTCTGGCCAACCTCACCGGTGGATCCCTTACCTACAGCAACAATCTGGAAAAGATCGAGACCATTCGGGATGACGGTCTCATCGATGGAGCAGATCCCACGGTGGCCTCCCTCACAGGGCGCATTGATGTTCGCTTTGCAGACACCAGTCTCATTGATCTGGCCAGCAATGGTACGCCGGTGGATCTGGAGTTCGGCTACCGAGTGGATGCTAACAACAGTATCCTGTTTACCTGTCATGAGGTCTATCTGCCCAAGCCCAAGCTGGCGGTTGAGGGGCCCGGTGGCGTGCAGTCCAGTTTTGATTTTCAAGGAGCACGCAATGAAGCGGTCGGGCACATGTTCACCGTGACCTTAAGCAACGACCTGGACGGGAGCGACTACCAATGATCTCCCTTACGCCCCCCAAAGAACCCTATGATTTGGAACTGCCTTACAACGTGGTGGTGACGGTCAAGCCCCTCACCTCAGCTGGGATGTCTCTGTGTCAGGCGGCAGCCCGAAAACGGCTCAATCGGGAATATCCCGATCTGGATGATGAAATCGAGCGGGATGGCCACTATCAGGTGATGCTGGTTCAGGAGCTGGCCTGCGCCCACATCACCGCATGGCAAGGTGTAGCGGATGATTCCGGTGAGCAGGATGCACCTGTGACTAAGGAGAATATCAAAGCTCTGCTCGATCTCTATCCCATGGGTGAACGCTTCTTCCAGGCTTTCACCCTGCACCAAGTGATGCTCAACGCCGCAAAAAACGCATCCGGGCCCTCTGCCGATGGCATTTCCAACAAGGCGGCGGGCCAGCCTATTGCCGAGGATGTAGAGAAGATGGAGCCCCCTGCGCCCGAGGTCAGCCTGGGCTGAGTGGGGAGCGTTGTCCCTATGATGTACATACCCCTCAAACTCTGGAAGAGCAGCAGCTCTTTGAAATCATGCAAGCCTGTCAAAACCAACTAAAGCTGGCTCCATCGGGACAGATCTTGGGAATCGATATGAATGTGGCGATGCAGTTGGCCAGAACCATAGGGCTCAATGAACAACTGGCCTTAGAACTGTTGCCCTCTGCTGAATCCGGACTTATAGAAGCCAATCTTTCAGAATAACCATGACTCGAACACGCCACTCCTACTCCATTCGTCTTTCGGTCGAGGATGGGGGACGTGTGCGCGCTGAGCTGGCCCAAATTGGGGAAGGCGGGGAGCGCTCCTTTAAACGTATTCGCACCGCCAGTTCCGATGCTTCCCGTAGCTTGGAGACCCTGGCAGGCCGGGCCAGTGGCCTACAATCCCGTATGCGCATGCTGGCCGGAGTTGTTGCGGGTTTAACCGCAGCGGGTGGCTTGACTGCTTTGGTAAATCGTTCCATTACCACAGCAGATGCCATCGGTAAGACCGCAGACAAAATTGGCGTGGGGGTGGAGTCTCTGCAAGCCCTGCGTTATGCCGCCGAATCGGCAGGCATCTCCCAGAATACCTTGGATATGTCTCTACAGCGTTTTACCCGCCGGGTGGCAGAAGCGGCCTCCGGCAGTGGAGAAGCCAAGGATGCTCTGGCCCAGATGGGCATAACCCTGCGGGATCAGCATGGTCAGATCCGCAAAACCGAAGATCTGCTTTTGGAAGTGGCCGATGCCCTCTCCAAAACTGAGAACAGCTCAGAGCGGGTGCGTCTGGCCTTCAAGCTATTTGATTCCGGTGGTGTTGGCTTGATCAACATGTTGCGGGGTGGTTCCGATGCCCTGGAACAGACTATGCTCAAAGCCAGGGGTCTGGGGATTGTTATCGAGGAAGATCTGATCCGGAATGCGGAACAGGCCAGGGACGATCTGGATACCCTCAGCAAGGTCATTTCCGCCAACCTCAACCGAGCCCTGTTAGATCTGGCTCCACTGATCTCCGACGCCTCCAGTGCCTTCGCCACCTTCTTCTCCACGGTGGGTAAGGGATATCAACAGCTGTTTGGTGATCCTTCCGACGATGAGCGCTTCAATACCTTGCTGGCCAAACGTCTGCGTCTTCAGGAGCAGGTGGCCAAACTGGTGGGCCGCAGTAACCTGCACCCCATTGCCCGAAATCGTCTGGCCAGCTTCAAAGCGGAAATTATCGCCATCAATGAACAGCTTCGAACCATCCAGGATGCCAATATTGAGCAGGCCAAACGTGAGAGCCAAGCTCAGCCTTTAGACGCATCCTCACCTGATCCAGCGTCTGGTGAAGAGGGCCAACTGCAAAGCGCCAAGGAGAGAGCCCGAAAGCTGGCTCAGCTTGAGCGCACCCTGCAGCAGCAACTGTTCAGCGTAACCCAACAAGGCGCAGCCCGTATCGAAGCGGAGTATCAGCGTCATGTTGAACAGCTTGGGCAGATCCGTACCGATCAAAACCGGGTAAAGGTGGATCAACTGCTGGGAGCTGCGGCGGATGTTCGCAGTGCCAAGCTGGCCCAGTTGGCAGCCCAGGAGCAGAAACTGGCGGATCAACGCTATGCCGCAAACCAGCGGGTGGTGACAGCCCTCAAAGCAGAACAGGATGCTTTAAGCCAAACGGATCGCCAGCGCTTCATCTCCCAGGCCCAGCGTCGGCTCTCTGCCGAGGCTACAGCCCAGCAGCGTGCTGAAGTGGAGCAACTGGCGGCCATGCTGTTCGATGAGAAACAGGCCATTGAGGCTCAGCAACAGGCTGAAGAAAAACGACTCTCACGGCTTAAAGAGGGTAAAGCTCTTACCGAGCAATATCGCACTGCACAGGAACAGTACCGATCAGAGCTGAGCAATCTCAACGAGCTCCTGGCTGAAGGGGCCATCAATCAGCAGACTTTCTCCCAGGCCGTTGAGCAAGCCCATGACCGAATGCTGGATGCAAGCACCCACTGGTCGGATGGTATTCAGCGAGCCATTCGGGACTATCTGGATGAGGCAAGCAATGCTGCCCAAACCTTTGAACAGGTCACCAGTGGTGCACTGCGGCAGAGTGAAAACGCCTTTGTCCAATGGGCTATGACCGGAAAGCTGTCAGCTACAGATCTCTTCAATACCATCGCTGAAGAGGCAATTCGTACCGCTTATCGCATGGCGCTGGTCAAACCTCTGGGCGGCTTTATGGAGAGCCTTTTCTCTACCATCGGTAGTGCCATCTTTGGCGGGATCGGGATTGGTGGTGGAACGGCAGAAGCTGCAGTACTGACCCCCAAACCGGGTATGAGCAACGCCTTGGTTTATCACAGCGGCGGTGTGGTGGGCAGTGGTGAGGGTGGGGCTCGCTTGGTGCCTGCCTCTCTCTACGAGCAAGCGCCCAGATATCACGGTGGGGGTGTCATCGGCCCCGGTGAGGTGCCCGCCGTTCTGCAACAGGGAGAAACGGTCTTTACCCGTGGTCAGATGCAACTGCTGGGAGAGGGCTTTAACCGCAAGCCTGAGGTCAAGGTGATGGTCAATATCCACAATAATGCTGAAAACGTGGAGGCCAAGGCTCAGTGGCAGCAGCAAGGCAACGGGGATCTGACCCTGGATGTGTTTGTGGATCAGGTAGAGAGCCGTATGAACCGCAACATTGGTCGTGGTGAGGGGATCGCACCGACTCTGGAACGGCGATATGGCTTAAACCCAGCTGTGGGTAGCTACCGCTGATGGAGTTTTGGCCCGGGCAACTGCCCAAACCCACCGTGCAGGGCTATGTGATTAAACCGGAAGATGCCCTGCTGCGTACCGAGATGGACGCAGGACCTGCACGGCAGCGTCGAATCTTCACCCATGTTCCAACTGTAGTCACTATTCGCTGGCGCATGAATCCAGAGCAGTTCGCCCTGTTTCAATCCTGGTTTCGTCATAAGGCCTACTCGGGAGCCGCTTGGTTCGGCATTGTTCTGGCCAACGGCATGGGTTTGCAGGAACAGGAGGGGCGATTCCAAGGACCCTACAAAGCCCAGCCCCTGTTTCGAGGGCTGTTCTGGGAGGTCACCGCCAACCTAGAAGTCAGAGATCCCCCAGTTATGGGGGCTGCTGCTTTGGACCTGCTTCTTTCAGGTGAGGGGGATAGCTTTATGACTCAGGCCAATCGCCTACACACCCTTATTCATCAATCCTGGCCCAATCACTGGTAGATATTGAGATGTCTTCTTCAACAGAACTGGAACAGCTGGTTAATCAGCTGGAATCCGATGGTGACCTGTTGCATCAAGTGGTGCACGGGGATGATGCCACCACGGTGAGCACAGAGGGTGGATCGGTCAAATCCCTGGCCAAAGCCCAGGCGGATATGGATGCCACCCTCAATGCCAACATGACCAGCCTCACAACCTTGAAGGATCAAGCTGAAACCGCAGCCACCGCGGCTCAATCCGCCGCCAATGATGCTCTCACCATCAAATGGAAAGGGGCTTATGATGTAGGTTTGTCCTATCAGGAAAACGATGGGGTGCACTTCAATGGCTCAGGCTACATCTGCATTGTAGACGCTGCTATTGGAATCACACCACTGGACAGTGGTTATTGGAGTCTGTTGGCGGCTGGTACCAATCAGGTGACTGAGCAAGGCGACCTGCTTTTTCACGATGGGATAGGGCCTGCTCGGCTTCCGGCGGGAACGGCTGGTCAAATTCTGCAAACAGGTGGGGTGGGTGGGGACCCCTCATGGACCGCACTGCATGATCGGCCTGGGTGCCGGGTGAAAGCGTTGCAGGTCCAGCGTAGCGGTAGTGGAATCGGTATGTACAACAGCGCCTATCTCATGACCGATGGCACCGTTCGGATTGTTGGTAATAATGGTCAGGGGCAGTTGGGCATCGGTGCCCAATCCAGCCGTCGTCTGCAACCTATGACCTGCGCCTTTCCAGCTGGCCTGACCACCGTGGTTAAAGAGGTGCATCTGGCTGGGCGTTCTGTCTTTGCCCTGATGGAGGATGGCACCGTCTACTCCTGGGGCTACAACGGCTATGGCCAGTTGGGGCAGGGGGATACCAATCTGCGCTATGTGCCTACCAAAATCGTGGGGCTCACCGGCATCACCCAGATGGCCACAACGGGCTCCTATTGGGGAGACTATACCTCTGTCTGGTTTCTGGATGACCAGGGGCGCATCTGGGCCTGTGGCTACAATGGGTATGGTCAACTGGGGGATGGTTCCACCACCAACCGTCTGGAGCCCGTGCAGGTTTCTGGTGCTCAAAACTGGGTGTGGGTGGGGTGTGCCAGTGCCTATCGCAGCTATGCCTTTGCCATCGATGCCAGTGGTAACGCTTTTTCCTGGGGTTACAACGGTCGTGGCAATCTGGGGGTGGGCAATACCACCGATCAACATGGGCCAACCCCAGTTTCCCTGCCCGGCAACGTGAAAACCATCGTGGGCAACTGCGATGGAGATGGTAACGGTAACCCCTACGCTTCCACCTTCTGGCTTCTGGAGGATGGGCGGCTCTATGCGGCCGGGTACAATAACTATGGCCAACTGGGGGTGGGGGATACCACTGAACGTACCACTCCGGTGGAGATCTCTGCTCTGGCCAACGTGGTGGATGTCTCTATCGGTGGGGGCCAAACTGCCCACGGCATGGCCCTGTTGGGGGATGGCTCCATCCGTACCTGGGGGCGGAACAACTATGGCCAACTGGGGGTAGGCAATACCACAAATCAGCACACGCCCCAGGATCCGGGGCTAACCGATATCGTCCAAATTCGTGGTAGCGGCTACTACGGCTACCAGTTCTCCATGGTGCTGGACAGCAGTGGCACTCTGTGGAGCGCAGGGTACAACGGCAATGGACAGCTTGGGCTTGGTCATGCCACCTACCAAACCAGTTTCCAACCGGCCTGTGGTATCGGGCTGGGTGGTTCATTCGGCGTTAAACCAGTGAACATCGCTTTCAATGGGGAAAATGCAGGTTTCTGCACCCATGTTCTTCTCTCTGATGGTCGAGTACTCTCATCCGGCTATAACGGCCATGGTCAGGCCGGTACCGACTCATCCAACTCCGGTCTCTATGCCTTCTCCACGGTTCTGTTCTGATGGAGCCTGCCATGCACCAGATCTATCGGTATCCCAACCATCTCAAGATCCGCTACCCAGAAGGTGGCGATCCCAACCAGCCAGTGGTCTACCTCTGTGAGCTGGATGGTCAAATCTATTTATCTGTTCCCCTGGATTATCCCAAAGCTGAGCAGTGGCAAGGGCCTGTGGAATTCACGGAAGAGCCAGACCTGAAGCATCAACTGCGTAAGCAAGCGCTTCCCTGTTTGGAAATCAATGAGAAATTACAAGCAGACATCCGTGATCGATATAGCCTAGAAGATGAGCTCCGAGCCTTGCGGGTTGGGGATCCTGAGTATCATACCTTTGTTGAAGGTTTGGTCTCCCAGGCCGATGCCGCCAAGGCAGCATTAGGGCTGTAATTCCCATGCCTGATGATCGACTCTCCCAGGCCATCCGGGAGGCTTATGCTTCAGCCCCTGCTGATGTGGTGATTTTGCACACCCTGGAGATCCGCCACCCAGCCTTTGTGGATGATGAAGAGGTGCCAACAGCTATCCGGGTGGTAAGGGACTATGTGGACCTTATCGCCAAGCTGGAAGCTTCGGCACCGCTTAATCCTGGTGAGTCGGTCACTTTTGTCGCTCTGGCTTTCAATCTGGAGCTGCCACCCGTGGAATCCACCCCCATGCCGGAGATTGTGGTCACCCTGGATAATGTCTCTGGGGAGATCATGAAGCATCTGGATCGAGCGGTGCAGACCATGGATCCCATCGAGATCACCTACCGCCCCTATCTTTCCACCGATCTGGAAGGCCCTCAGATGGATCCCCCTCTGACCCTCACCATCACCGAAGTAGAAGCGGACATGCTCCAAGTCAGAGCTCGAGCCCGCATGATGGATATCGGCAATAAAGCTTTCCCCGCTGATACCTACAGAGCCTCACGTTTCCCTGGATTGGCCCGATGAGTCACTTTGCTGCCCAATATATTGGTAGACCCTGGTCAGCAACGGCTGAGGGACCAGAGGCCTTTAACTGCTGGACCCTGGTTAGGTGGATTCAGCAGCGCCATTTCAATCGTTCTCTTCCCTCGATTCCCATCTCTGGTAACGATCTATCAACACTGGCCAGAGCCTTTCAAAACCATGATGAACGACAGCGTTGGCAGCGGGTGCAAGCGGCCCGTGAGGGTGACTGTGTACTCATGCGCCAAGCACGATATCCCGTGCATGTCGGGCTGTGGCTGGATGTAGACAGTGGTGGTGTTCTGCACTGCGTACAGGGGGCAGGGGTGGTGTTCCAAAATCTGCAAGCTCTGCAACAGCATGGATGGTTTACAGAGGGCTACTACCGTTTCAAGGAGAACGCCACATGAACGGCTCCGTTATCATCGTTGAGAATCCCTTCCAGCCTCATCTAAACCGCCAGCAGTTTCCCATCCCAGCCCCCATCACCATTCATGACTGGCTCCTGCAGAGGCAACTTCCTGAATTTACCCTCCCCACCATATGTATCAAAAACGGTGAACCCCTACTCAGAGCAGAGTGGCAAACTGAGCTCATTCAGCCCGATGACATCGTAGTCTTTGTCCCATTACCACAGGGTGGAGGAGGCGGGGGTTCCAATCCCTTACGGGTGGTGTTAATGATCGCCGTGATGGTTGCCGCCTACTATTTCGGACCTGTCATAGCAGGTAAGATTGGCTGGGCCACCAAGGTGGGAGAAGCGGCCATCACGGCAACCCTGGCTGTGGCGGGTTCTACGCTGGTTAACGTCCTTGTACCGCCTCCCATGCCCCAGATGCCCAGCTTTGGCAGTAGTGGCATTCAAGCGCCCAGTCCCACCTATGCCCTTGGTGCCCAGGGCAATCAGGCCCGCCTGGGACAACCCATCCCGGTCATCTACGGCAGACACCTGATCTATCCTGATATTGCGGCATCTCCTTATACCGAATATGTGGACAACCAACAGTACCTGCATCAACTCCACTGCATTGGCCAAGGCCACTATCAGCTGGAATCTCTGCGCATCGAGGATACCCCCATTTTCTCGTTTGAAGAGATTGAGTATGAGGTTGTTCCACCCGGTTCAGAAATCACTCTGTTTGACCCGGACGTGGTGACAGCTCCTGAGGTGGCCGGTCAGGAGCTCATTGCTACCAATTTATTGGAAGAGGGGGATGATGGCTGGATTGGGCCCTTTGCGGCAAACCCTCCCGGTACCCAGTCCACAGCCATTGGTATCGACTTGGCTATGCAGAGCGGCCTCTACTACGCCAACAGCGGGGGTGGATTGGATGAGCGCACCGTTGAGTGGGAGGCCCAAGCCCGGCAGGTGGATGATGAAGGTACACCTGTAGCTGGCTGGATGACTCTGGACCTTATCACCGTTACCGAGGCCACCAATACGCCTCAGCGCCTTTCCTACAAACATGCTGTCGATGCAGGGCGGTATGAGGTACGCCTTCGCCGGACCAATGAGAAAGATACCGACCCCAGGGCAGGGCATGAGCTCAGATGGTCAGCTCTGAGAGCCTATCTGGATGGTCAGCCAGATTTTGGTGTCCTCACCATGTTGGCCATGAAGATGCGGGCTACTGACAACCTCTCCCAACGATCCTCTCGTTTGGTCAACTGTGTGGTGACCCGCAAGCTTCCAGCCTGGAATCCAACTTCAGGATGGTCCGATCCACAACCCTCCCGATCCATCGCCTGGGCCATTACCGATGCCCTTAAAGCGGAATATGGTGCCAAACTAACTGACGACCGCATCGGTCTGACTGGCCTCCATGCCCTGGATCAAGCTTGGCAGAGCAGGGGAGATCAATTCGACGCGGTGTTTGATCAGAAACTCACCGTATGGGAAGCCATCACCCGTATTGCTCGGTGTGGTCGAGCGGTACCTATCCTTCAAGGTGGGACTGTCCGTATCATCCGAGATCAGCCCCAAACCCTACCCGTAGCACTCTTCTCTCCACGCAACATCGTAAAGAATTCCTTAAGCATCCAATACCTCATGCCCAGCGAAGAAACCGCAGATGCCGTCACTGTGGAGTTTTTCAACGCAGAAACCTGGAAGCCTGATGAGGTGACGGTTTCACTGGATGATAGCCAAACTACCAATCCCGCCAAAGTAGCCCTGTTCGGATGCACAGACCAAGCCCATGCCCAGAGGGAAGGGGGCTACATGGCCGCAGCCAACCGGTACAGGCGGCGTATCATCACCTTTCAAACGGAGATGGAAGGGCTCATCCCTACCTATGGTGATCTCATTGCTATTACCCACGATGTGCCGGAGTGGGGGCAGTCAGCTGAGGTGGTGGCTGTAGATGGTAATCGACTCACCCTGACAGAGTCTTTGGAGTGGGCAGAGGGGGAAGATCATGTGGTTGCGATTAGAAACCAAGATGGTTCGGTCAGCGGTCCATGGTCTGCCCTACATGGAATGAAGTCCAATCAGGTTGTTGTTTCTGAGCTGGATTTTTCACTGGTTGTTGGGGCTGAAGCTGAGCGTGCCTACATTGCTTTTGGCACCACCAGTCAATGGAGTCTGTTGGCCAGAGTGCTATCCATACGTCCACGGGGTGAACGAGTAGAGATCATGGCTGTTGGTGAGCATGAGAGCGTTCATCTCAAGGAGTGACCACTAGCTTGTACCTTGTACCTGTGGGGAGCTCTGTGCCCTGTTTGGGGTTTTCATAAATGGTCAAAGAGCTTAATTCAGCGTCATACAGTGGGAGGAAAAAATACTGTGATTTCAAGATGAATGAAATTTTTGGGAACTACAGAGAATTATTTTAAACTCAATGGCCCACCGTGATCCTTATCCTCACATTGATCATGATCTCTTAGAGCCTCTAAAATCAGACATTTCTCAACTTTGTTCTCACTGCAATGGCCGATAATCCTTTCCAGTTCTTTCTCCAAACGCTGGAGTCGACTAATCCGATTTTTGACATCGGCTAAGTGCAATTTCGCGATTTGATCCACTTCTTTGCATGAGTGGTCGGTATCACCAGCCAGTGTTAGCATATGCTGGATCTTATCCAATGAAAATCCCAGCTCTCTGCAGTGCCTTATGAATAGAAGTTGATCGACATGTTCTTGCGTGTAGAGCCTCTGATTCCCCTCAGATCTTTTGGGACGAGGGATCAGCCCCATCTGCTCATAATAGCGCATCGTCTGGAGTTTATATCCGGTAGCTTTGGCTACCTGACCAATCGTCCACGGAAACTTTGGAATATTATTTTTCATGGCTTTTTCTGCTTGAACCTACAGTTACTGTAGGTTGTAGGGTAGAGACAAGTGGGTAGTGATGCAATCTAATAACTATGATCCGTGGATGGAATCAATGGAACTGTTCTTCAATAATTTTGTAGACTTGTCATTGGATGTGGCCCCCTGGCTGATCATTGGGCTCATCGCTACGGGATTGGTTAAGGCATGGATACCTGAGTCGGCTGTCGCCAGATGGCTGGGAGGACGTGGCCTGGGACCGATAACTCGTGGTGCACTGATTGGAGCACCTTTACCTCTTTGTTCGTGTAGCGTAGTGCCAATGGCTATGGGGCTTCATAGAAAGGGAGCTTCGAAACCAGCAACAGTATCTTTTTTGGTGGCAACACCAGAAACAGGTGTCGATTCGGTTGCTATTTCGTGGGTATTGCTGGGACCCTTCTTGACCATTGTGCGGCCCATTGCAGCTATCTTCAGTGCCGTTACCTCCGGTTTGTCAGTCCTTCTAATTGACCGATTTAGCAAACCTCAGGAAAAGCCCAGAGATCAGGGGAATAGTGTTCCTCAAGAAAACAGTGCCCCCGTACCCACTCCGATGGTTTCTGGAGCATCCAGTCAAAAATTCACTCAAATTACTGTTTCTTCACCCATTACCCAAAGTGCGCCTACTGAGGGTAGTGGCTCATGCTGTTCAAACAGTTGTTGTGGTTCAACGCCTCAGTCTGAGGGGAAAATTCAAGATTTACCCCATTGGAGACGCCTACAGCAGGGGATGAAATATGCAATGACTGATATTTGGGATGATCTTGCTCCGTGGCTGGCCATCGGGGTTTTGATCACCGCTCTGGTCATGACGTGGGTTCCTCCTGGTAAATTGACGGCATTCTCCGAGTACCCCTTCTTGGCTATGCTGACCATGATTGCTGCAAGTGTTCCAGTATATGTCTGTGCATCCGCATCGACCCCGATTGCTGCAGCTATGATCTTCAGTGGTTTGACACCTGGTATGGCGTTGGCTTTTATGATTGCTGGCCCTGCAACTAATATTGCTACGCTGGGAATTATCAAGCGTGAGCTAGGTGGGAAAACGCTGACAGCCTATTTGGTTGGAATTGTTTTCAGCGCTATATTTATGGGCCTTGGAATTGATTGGATAATAAATATAGTAGGCAGTGAAATTGTGGTTGCACGCCCAGGCGGTACAGAAGAGATTTTGCCATTTTGGCTTTCCATGGGGTCTTTAATATTCCTGGCATTCCTATCACTGCGTCATCCAGTTACCCAGATGGTTAAATAGATGGGCGTTAATTCCATAAAATGACATTATAGTGTATTTATTTCATGCCTTTCCATGATATCAACCTCACTCCGTTGACCTCTGGTGCTACTTTCTTTTCAAAAAGCGCTCTTTTTCAATGGTGACGATAATTTCTAACCCCCCTTCGGGGCGGTTGCGCATATGAAGATCGCCGCCGTGGGCTCGGATAATGCTATCTGCAATGGAAAGTCCCAGCCCCGACCCACCGGTTTTGCTGTTGCGCGAGGTATCCAAGCGTTTGAAGGGACGTAATACTGACTCCATCTCTTCTTCTGGTATGCCGGGCCCTTTGTCGGAAATAGAGATTCTCAGCCGCTCCCCATGCATCGTGGCTTTCATGGAAGCGTGTTGACCATACTTGACGGCATTTTGAATCAGATTTGAGAGAGCTCGGCGAAAGCTTTTTCCCATCAGGGGAAAAGCACCGATTTCATCACAGTTTACCTGAACATCATGCCCTAACTCCTGCCAACTGTCGGCCAGTCCGTCCAATAGGGATGGTATGTCGGTCTGTCTGACCTCCTCCATACCCTCGGTACCTTGGATATAGTCCATGGTTGATTCGGTCATCCCCTCCATCTCGGTCAGGTTATGCAGCAGTGCATCCCGCAGCCTCTCATCCTTAAGCATCTCCACACGCAGTCTCATGCGTGTTAAAGGGGTGTGCAGGTCGTGGGAAATCGCAGCCAGCATGGAACTGCGCTCCTGAATATGTTGTAGAATGCGGGCCTGCATAGCATTAAAAGCAGAAATGACCTCCTTTACCTCCTGGGTCCCGGATCGTGCAATGGGTGAACCGCGCAGGTCATGTCCAAGGGATCGGGCTGCTGAAGCCAGTGTGGCTAGTGGACGTGTTACCAGACGTACAGCTAGGAATGAGAGTGCCGTGACCGTGAAGATCAGAATCAAGATAGACCACAGCAGGTGCCAGGGCCACTTGAAGGCCTCTTCCGGTAGATGATTGTGGTATTCAAGCCATTTACCATCTCTTAATTGAATGCGGGCAATGTAGGAAAAACCCTGGGCAAACAGGGCGTGATGATGATCCTGCATTCCCTGGTGCAGGTTACCACGCATACTGTTCATTCCTCCCATCATCATGTGCATGGTACGGTTGTCAGGATACTCTTCCGATAAAACCTCAATACGTACAGCATGCTGCCCCGCCAGGAGGGGTCCAACAAGTTTTTTTAGGTGGCGAGCTCTTGCATCTGTCTCAATGTGATCCGTTGGTTCTTTCTCTTGATTGTAGAAACGTACGAATTGCAGTGGCGTTTCCAGAATTTTGGTAATGCGCGCCCGTTCAGGTTGGGACAAAGGGTCCATCACTTGTACGATGGAGGCGATGCGTTGGGCCGCTTGTAATCCCTCCATGGTGACTATGGCTTCATTGCGGTCATAGAGATGGATAGCGGAACTGGATACCAAAGCGAGGGTGACACCGGACACCAGAATCAGAATCAGTTGGCCTGCCAAGGATTTGGGAATGAGCGACCATTTCATGAGACTTCCACTTCACAATCAAGAATATACCCCTTGCCCCAAACAGTTTTAAGTATTTGGGGGGCCTTGGGATCGTCATGTAAACGTTTTCTGACCCGTCCGATCTGTACATCAATACTGCGTTCGAAAATGGAGGACTCCCTGTTTCGATAGGCCTCCATGATTTGATCGCGGCTCAACACTTCATTGGGGTGTTTGAGAAATGCCATGAGCATAATGAACTCCCCCATAGTCAGCGTGACATCCACACCTTCAGGCGACTCCAGCCTCTGTGCTTTGACATTGAGTGTCCATCCTGCAAATTGGAACCGCTGGGGATCCTTGAGTTTTTGTTCCCGAGGCATAGCACGTGAGCGCCTCAGGACACTGTGGATACGCGCCAGTAGTTCACGAGGGCTGAAGGGTTTAGTCAGATAGTCGTCCGCCCCCATCTCTAACCCCAAGATACGGTCCATTTCATCGCGTCTGGCCGTAAGCAGGATGACAGGGATATCCTGCTTGGTCGGATCAATACTCAACCGTTTACAGATGGTTAATCCATCTTCACCTGGAAGCATGATGTCCAGCACAATGACGTCCACCCGATCATCTGCCTCCAAGGCTTCCCACATCCCCTGACCTTCGGAAAAGGCGCGTACTTCACAACCATTTTCCGTCAGGTACTCCAAGAGAAGTTCACGTGTCTCGTCATCATCTTCCACGACCAAAATGCGATCCAGTTCATTCATAACGGCATCCTTGAATACAAAATACGGTTTCCATAGGTCAAGAAAGCACGGTTTAAGCAATAGACGCTATGAAAAAATTGAGACTGAATTGTGACCAGTATTGGTACTTTTCGTAGTTTTGTATCTCGGGAATAACGATTCTAACTCATTGTGTCTGGCATGGTGGAAGTCCAACACAATACAATTTTCCATCGAGGTGGTTGTGAAAGCCTTACAATAAAAAACTGTTAAAAATCATTGATTAGGAGCACTGTTGAATTGCGGGTGGCTATCCAGAATCCCTGAGAGACTTCCACGAACCATTGAGGAGAATGTGATGAACGTACGTTACAGAAACCGCATGCTCGGCCTGGCCGCTGTCTTGGGTATCACTCTGGGGGTGGTCACCACATTCGACGGAAATGCCCAGGGACATATGGGCAACTGGGGAACACCCGGTTTCCAGGGCACATCACCCATGATGATGGGTGGAATGATGGGGCACCACGGCCCCATGGGGCGTCATGGTGGCATGGGACGTGGAATGATGGGTGACCATGGTTTGATGCATGGTACGGAAGCTCAGGTGACGCAACACCTGGAAAGTCTGAAAACCCGGCTGTCCATTACCTCGGAGCAGGAAACCGCATGGGATGACTATGCTGATGCGCTGGCCGATCTGACCGGCACCCATCGAGCGATGTTTACCGAAATGCACAGCGGGCAAATGGGCACCACCGAGCAGCAGCAGACCCATGAAAGCTTTAGAGAGGTGATGCTCTCGTTAAGGGGGGATCTGCAGCAGGCAACCCAGACCCTTTTAGGCTTGCTCACTGATGTTCAGAAGCAACGTTTCACACAGAATGGTTTCACCCGAGCCGGTATCTAAAAGTTTGAGCCAGGGGGGGGATTACTATGAGCACAGCACATAAAACACATCCAGTAACCCGCAGGATTCGGGTTTTCGATATGGTCTGCCCTGAGTGTGAAAAGATCATTGCCGAGGGGTTGTTGGTTCTGGATGGTGTGATCGAGGTTGAATCGGATTGGGACAAGGGAGAGGTCTGTGTAACCTATGACCTCTTCCAGGTCCATGTACAGGATATCGAGAAGTTACTCATTGAGATTGGCTATCCGCTCCAGGATACCTTCTGGGCACAAACCAAACAGGCCTGGATTCATTATACGGAGAAGAATGAGATCGATAATCTGCACCATAAAGCTCACTGCTGCAGCAAACCGCCAGCTGGAGCATAGGGAGAAGGATCATGGGATTTCTCGAAGAGATGTTAGGTTCTTTAACTATGCTGCATCCTATGGTGATTCACTTTCCCATAGTCTATCTCATTACGGCCATATTGGCAGAATCCGTAGGCATTGTCTCCGGTCGGCAAGGGTATCGGCAGGCGGCCACGATCCTAATTTGGTTGGCGGGCATTTCCGCAACTGCAGCGGTTGGAGCAGGCTATCTGGCTGCAGAAGTATTGAGGCATGACTCCCCTGGTCATGATCTGGTCCATACCCATCGGGACATCATGTTGGCCTTTACCACAGGTCTGCTGCTGTTGGGGGTAGCGTTGGCCATCTCCAAAGGGTTGCGTTTGGGAGCCTCCAGGCGATTCCTTTTGCCGATATTGATCCTCCTGGCCGCTGTCATGGGCTATGGTGCGGACAAAGGTGGCAAGATGGTCTATCTACATGGGGTTGGCATCAAGCCGGAACTCCTTCGCAATTCGTCTCCACCAGTGTCCATGGGTCACCATGACGATCATGGGCATGGAGAAAAACAGCCCGAAGTGGACGATCATCGTGACGATGGTCATAGCCATTGATTGGAACAGGGTGAGGGGGTATCCCAAACATAAGGTCTTACCCAGTGTTAAAGAAGAGGAGTGAGAATCATGATGGCGGAATATGGTCTGTTTACAGGACATGGGTTATTTGGTGGGCTCGGTATGCTGATCTTTTGGGGATTAATTGTCGCTGTGGTTTTTGGAATAGCGAAATCAGCCATACGTGGCGGTAAGCCATCCTCGGAGACCGCCGAGGAGCAGCTCAAAAAACGGTATGCCAATGGTGAGGTAGACCGTGAAACCTACCTGATCCGTTTGGTGGATCTGAAAAAAGGGTGAATGTTTCTACAGGGCTTGGAATCGATATCCGGTGATGGTGGGAGGTCCAAGATGAACGACGGGGTTAGTCATCATTATACAGCGGTGCCTGTGGAAGGCATGCACTGCGCATCCTGCTCCGCCCGTCTTGAGCGTCACCTTGGCCGTCTGGAAACGGTTGAACGAGTGGTGGTCAATCTGGCGACCAACCAGATGGATGTGGTGACAACCTTGCCGCTGAAAAAGTTGATCGAACAGGTTAATCAAGTCGGCTATGAAATCCCAACCCGATATGGGCACTTTCCTGTACAGGGGCTCAGTTGTGCCAGTTGTGTCATGCGTGTTCAGGAAAATCTGGAGTGCATGCCAGGCGTGATTCAGGCTCCGGTCAACTTAGCGACTGGAATGGTGGATCTGACCTGGGTAGAGGGTATGGTCACCCCGAATCAATTGGCTGAGAATGTTGCTGCTCGTGGCTATGGGCTGGACATCTCCAATGTTGGGGGTGCTGATCCAGGCTCTGTCGAACAGTCGGCAGAGCAAGAGCGTCGTGCTTTGCTCAATCGGCTGACCGTGGGGGCAATACTGGTACTTTCTACCTTTGTCGTCATGCATGGGCAGGAATTGACGGTGAATGCATGGTTCGATATGCCAGATCAAACCTTGTTCTGGTTGCAGTGGACCTTGATTACACCGGTCCAGTTCTGGGTGGGCTGGTCCTTCCATGTTAGCGCATGGCGGGCATTCAAGCAGCGAACCGCTAACATGCACAGTTTGGTTACCCTGGGCACTTTCAGTGCCTACCTCTACTCCATGCTGGTACTGCTCATGCCTGAGTTGTTTGTTGTCCCAGGGGTATCGGCAACTGTCTATTTTGATACCGCTGGAGCCATCATTGTTCTGATTCTATTGGGGCGTTTTCTGGAGGCACGTGCTAAAGGCCAGACCTCCCAAGCCATCCGTTCCCTTATGCAACTTACACCGGATACCGCATGGGTTGTGCGTCAGGGAGAGGCGTCTGAAATTCCTCTGGATCAGGTACAGGTAGGAGATCGTGTGGTGGTACGTCCCGGTGATCGCATTCCGGTGGATGGTGTCATTGGTAAGGGACAATCTACGGTAGATGAATCCATGTTGACCGGAGAATCTATGCCCTGTGAAAGGGGCGTGGGAGACCGAGTAACTGCCGGTACGATCAACCAAAACGGGACGTTCACGTTGTTGGCGGATCGTGTTGGGCAAGAGACCGTGCTGGCGCGTATTATCCAATTGGTACAGGAGGCTCAAGGCAGTAAGCCATCCATCGCCCGACTCGCGGATCGTATCGCTGCCTGGTTCGTACCAGTCGTATTATTAGTTGGGGTCGTGACCTTCGTCGTTTGGTGGCTGTTTGGTCCGGAGCCTGCGTTGACCTATGGGCTGCTCAACTTTGTTTCCGTATTGATTATCGCCTGCCCTTGTGCTCTGGGATTGGCAACGCCTACCTCCATTATGGTGGGAACCGGTCGCGGGGCGGAGATGGGGGTGCTGATCCGAAGCGGTGAAGCGTTGGAGCGGGCCCATCAAATCTCCCATGTTGTATTTGATAAAACTGGAACTCTTACCAAAGGACGACCGGTATTGACCAGTTGGACCGGGGATGAATCCAATTTCCTGCTGGCTGCCAGTGCAGAAATTCCATCGGAGCACCCTTTGGCCAAGGCCATTGTCCATGCAGCTAGGGAGGATGGGTTGTCCCTGAACGAACCAGAACAGTTCGAAACGATTCCTGGCTTTGGGGTGGAGGCGCAGGTCTCCGGGCATAGTGTCCTGGTGGGGACACGGCGATTGATGGAGGAGAGAGGGGTCCAACTGGATACACGAACCCAGTTGGATCTTGAGCAGTTCGAGGAACAGGGCCAAACCGCTATGGTCGTGGCTGTGGACCACCAAGAGGTGGGCGTACTTGCCTTAGCTGATGCCGTTAAACCGGAAAGCCAGCAGGCGATTTCCATGCTGCGTGATTTGGGCATCAAGGTAACGATGTTAACCGGTGACAACCTTCGAACTGCCCAGGCAATCGCATCCAGGCTAGGTATTCATCAGATAGAAGCACAGGTGTTGCCAGGGGACAAAGCTCAACATATCAGCTGCCTGCAGAGGCAAGGTGATGTGGTGGCCATGGTTGGAGATGGCATCAACGACGCACCTGCGTTGGCCAAGGCCGATGTGGGGGTGGCCATTGGTACCGGCGCAGATGTGGCCATGGAGTCTGCCGATATCACTCTGATGAAAGGGGATCCCCGTAGTGTTGTTCAGGCTATCGAGCTTTCCCGTGCCACTATGCGTAATATTCGCCAAAATCTTTTCTGGGCATTTGCCTACAACGTAACGCTGATCCCATTGGCAGCTGGTATCTGGTTCCCCTGGTTCGGGGTTTTGCTTTCCCCCATCTTTGCTGCGGCTGCTATGGGGTTATCCAGTGTTACCGTGGTGATGAATTCTCTGCGTCTTCGTCATTTTTCCACGCATGCTGAGGTTACGAGGCATAGGGATTGATCATGTCACACCAAGGTGAGCAATCGGCCAATAATAGAAATAAATCTGGTCATTCCTATTCCGGCCTGATGCTCATGATGTTGGTGATTGGTGGGATCTTTCTGGCGTTATATGGCGGTCCACAGGAAATGTTTCATAGGGAAGGGGAGGAATTCATAATTAAACAGATACCCCCAAAGGTGGTTCCCCAGGTGTTTCAGCCAGGCCAAGCTCTGTTCCAATCCAACTGTATCGACTGTCATGGACGCTGGGCCGAGGGTACGAATCAGGGACCACCCCTGATCCACCCCTACTACAAACCAAGTCATCATGCGAATTTTACTTTTAATCGTGCTGTGAAACAGGGGGTGAAATCTCACCACTGGTCATTCGGTGATATGCCACCTCAACCCCATATGTCCATCCACCAGGTTGAACAGATCATTCTCTTCATCCGTTGGTGGCAACGTCAAAATGGAATCGAATAATGACCAGGCAAAGGAAAATAATAACAGGACTTGTCAGTTTGCTTCTATTGCTGGGGTTGGGTGTTGCCGCCATATGGAAAGGGCCGGTGCAGCGGGGTGAAATGCTCTATCTGACCAATTGCGCCCAGTGCCATGGACCCAGAGGTATGGGGCAGCCCGGTGTGGTGTGGAATAAACCGCTTCCTGGCGATGACCTGAAATTTCCCCCTCCGCCTCTGGATCACTCTGCTCATGCATGGCATCACGCCGATGGTTTGTTGCAACGGATGATTCAGTTCGGCGGCCAGGATGGCAGAATGCCCGCCTGGGGGGATAAACTCACCCCGGCGCAGATTGGTGATATTCTCACCTATTTGCATCAGCTATGGAGTCCGGATCAATTGCAGATGCAACAGCAGCAAACCCTTGCAGATCCTTTTAGTCCGTCGGGCCAAGTCTATAAACCATGAAGGTGGAAAATATGGAGAAGCCTCGTTTTCGATTAAGTTTGGCCCAGGAGATAATGGGATGGTTAAGTCTTATCATTCTGGCGTGTGCCTGGTTGGTGGTCTGGTATGCCGAGACCGGTCATCATGAAAGCATGCTTGAGCAGACCAAAAAGCAGGCGCTTGTTTTTTTATGGGGGATTGAACGGGATTTGGAAAGCCTGGATCAACCTACGTCGCCGGATATAGTTAAAGCACTATTGAAACGTGGACTTGAAGGTCAGAATAGACCCGAATTTGATTTCTCCATCGCAGAACTCAACCTCTATGACACCGATGGCGAGCGACAACTGCGTATTCAGGCAAGCACCCCTTCTCAAAAGCAGGCTCAGGGTTCCACTCAACACCGTATGCATGGTCTTGCAGCGAATTCCCATGCCATGGCCGACAATAAGAGTCGAGGAGGCCGACATGCAGTTTCTGCCTTGTTGAAGAGTGGTCACTCACATCTGGCCGGGGATCTGGTCCAGGGAGTGGACCCGCAGACGGGCGACGCGTTTGTCAGTTTGCATCTCTCAATTCCAATTCGTCGTGGTGATCAACTATTAGGGGTATTGGAGGCTGCCCTTGATCTGGAAAAGACGCTGGCCATGCTCGACAGTCGGGATGATACCTTTGAGCAGGGTATTCTATTCATCGTGGGTGGTTTTGCCCTGGTCTCCTTTGTAGGAATCTGGATTGTTACCCACTACCGATTGCTCAAACCGGTACGGGCCATCAGTCGAGTGACCCGCCGCATTGCTCAAGGGGAACTGTCGCCCCGTTCCGGTATTTGTGGGCACAATGAAATTGGTGTTTTGGGGCGCTCTATTGATGAGATGGCCGACAGTATACAACGTCTGATCAGGGATGAAGAGGCTGCCTATCTACAGGCAATGCAGTCTCTGGCCAAGGCGTTGGAGTCTAAGGATGCCTATACGGCCAAACATTCGGCGCGTGTCTCCAAATACTCGGTGTTGCTGGGTAAGGAGATGGGACTGGCCCAAAAGGAACTTGATCTACTGAAAAAAGGGGCCATGATGCATGATCTAGGGAAAATAGGTATTCCAGATCATGTGTTGAATAAGCCCAGCGCGTTGACCGATGAGGAGTTTGGAATCATGCGAGCCCATCCGGTTATGACCGCTACTATTATGCGTCCTCTTAAACGTTTCAAAGCTTTTGCTGAGATCGCCGCTTGGCACCATGAACGTTGGGATGGAGGCGGCTATCCTGATGGCTTGAAAGGTGAGGAGATTCCCCAGCTGGCTCGTATCGTCTGTATTGCTGATACCTGGGATGCCATGACCGGGGACCGTGTCTATAGAAAAGGTATGCCGTTTGAAAAAGCACTGGGCATTATGGAGTCCGAGAAGGACAGTGGTCAGTGGGATCCTCACTTAATTGATCTTTTCGTGACCATGATGCGCCGCCTATCACATATTCAACAGGAGCCTCTGTTGACAGAACAGGAAACTTGAGCTTGTGCTGACAGAGTCACATACGGTCAATCGTAAACCCCTCTCTTGAATAAAGAGAGGGGTTTTTTGTGGTGTTTTTCTGTTGTGCCTTCCGCAGGGCAACGCAAACGTGTGACTCAATTGTTACGGGTATACCGCCACAGACAAAGATAAAGGAGAAAGTGGAAAAATAGAGACTGAACTGTAATTTACAGCTCTGTTGGCTTAAGGATTTCTTACAACAAAATATTATGAAAACAATAAGGTAAATGAGATTATTTGAACCAGTTAATAGCGATTGAAATTTTGATGCAGGGAGAGTCTTCCCCCTCTCAGCCCAAGCCTGCATCTATTGGCTGGGCCCATGCACGGCAAAGATGGGCCCCGCTTTTTTCCCATATTCACCCGTAATCCAAACACCGTTTGCCCCCGCACAATCAGAAGATCACCGCAAGGCCAGTGTCGGTTGAAAAAACCTTTAAATGATGAACAGTGTCGGTTCAGAGGCTCATGATGAATTTATTTAACAATACTCAGCCCAGATCCCAAAAACAGTTCACCATCATGTTCCTGATGGGAGTGGTTGGCATGTTGGTCACACCGGTTTCAGCCAGTGAGGATAATCCATTCCAACGTTTACAGTCACAGTTGAAAGACCACCCGGCTGTGCAGGCTATCCAAGAGCAGGTGCAGGGCGTGCGTTACACCGCGCAGGGTCAATTGGGTTTGCCCAACCCTGGTATCACGCTGGGGGTAAACAATGTTCCGGTTTCCACACCCACCCGTTTCGACCGTTTTCTTCCCAGCAACAAAAGTATCGGTGTCACCCAGCGCTTTCCCAACTTTTCAGGGCGAGAAGCCCGCCAACAGACCGGTTTGGCCCAGGCTCAGTTGAAACAGGTTGAGCTTTGGACAATCTGGGCCGGTTTAAAGCAGAAACTCATTGTTGCCCTTGCTCAAAAACAGCGTATTCGTCGTTCTTTGAAGGCTTTGGATGAGCAGTTTGTCAAACTCGATGAACTGGAGCACTGGCTCAAGGGTGAGATGGAGTCCGGTCGAGCAGTCTACGGCAAGGTGGAAGGGCTCGATGTGCAACGAGCCCAACTGCAGGAAAAACGTATTGCCCTTCAAGGTCAGGCCAGTCGTTGGGGGGCTACTTTACAGCGGTTGGTGCAGCAGGACAGTGATCTTAAACCGCCGCAGCTTACTCTCGCCCCGTGGGTTCAAGAGAGAATTCCATTAGAAGTTTTAAAAGCCCAGCAGGCTATTGCCATTGCTCAGAGCAAGGTCAAAGCACGCAAAGCCGCATTCAACCCCGACTATGGTATCAGTGCGGTTTGGCAGCAAAGGGATAACGATGGTCCTTTTGAAGGAGATGATTGGTACTCTCTGAAAGCGACCATCACGGTACCTCTTTGGGCCGAGCAGAATCAGCGTCCAAAACTAAAAGGGGCCAAAAGGGCATTGGCTGCAGCACGCATGGCCAAGGACGATGCCTGGCGCACCTCACGTGCCCTATTTGATGAGGCTTTGGCTGGCTACCAGACGTCACAGCGGATGATAGAGGCTCTCAAAAGGCGGGATGGAGAGCTAATGGATCTGGAGACGGCCATGCGTCGTCGGTATGAGGCCGGTGAAATGGATCTTGAGGCGGTGATTCGTCCCTCCATTCAACGTTCAGCACTAAAAATTGAACAGGCCAAACAGCACTCCAAATCAGTAGTTGCCGCAGCCAGGGCCAATAGTTTGTACAAGGAGTTTATCACCCCATGAACATTACAAAAAACAGACATCGCGTGATGACGTTTCTATTTCTTCTGCTCTGGGTGCCTATGTTGGCATGGGCGGAGGAGGGGGGAACCAAATTTACCTGCCCCATGCATCCCCATTACATTGCCGATGAGATGGGCACATGCCCCATTTGTGGTATGGATCTGGTGCCCATGGAGAGTGGAGCCGGAGTCGGCGCACTTCAAGGCCAGGATGCCGAAGAGCGGGCCGTTGTAACCATCTCACCGGAAACGATACAAAATAGCGGTATTCGTTTTGGGTATCCGCAACAGACCGAGTTTGGTCGGCGTATCCGTGCCTTTGGTATGGTCATGGAGAATGATCGGGCACAAACTGTGGTTTCCAGTCGCATATCGGGTTGGATTGAAAAACTCCATGTGACTGCTGTTGGGGATGACATACGAAAAGGTGCGGTACTTTACAAACTGTTCAGCCCTGAACTGGTGGCAGCCCAGCGGGATTACATCAATGCCATAACGCGTGGTGGTAACGGTCGTATGAAATCGGCAGCCCAGCGCCTTTACTCTCTGGGTGTGGCCAAGCGCTTCATACGCCAACTGGAGAAGAGCAAAAAGGTGGTGGAAAAGGTACCTTTCTACGCTGAAAGTAGCGGTACCCTTAGTAAGCTGGAGGTTCGTCAGGGCTCTTATGTCAAACCCGGCATGCTCATTGCCAAAGTTCAGAACTATGACTCAGTCTGGATCAATGCCAGTGTAGCGGAAAAAGATCTGGGTTTTATCACCAAACAGACTCCAGTCCGCATTATGCTCCCCAACCTGCCGGGCCGGGAGATCAACTCCCAGATCGATTACATTCATCCTACCATTGATGCGGCCAGTCGAACCGGTATCATCCGGTTGAAATTGGATAACCGTGAGGGGGAACTGCGTCCTGGTGCCTACGCTGATGTGGTGTTTGAGGTAGGTGCCATCCGCCGTCTCGCTCTGCCCAATGGAGCCTTGTTACGTGACCCAGAAGGCTTTCATGTGGTGGTTAGTCTTGGCGAGGGGCGTTTTCAGCCTCAGGCGGTAAAAACAGGGCTTTCAAGTGGCGGCTATACTGAAATTCTTGAAGGTTTGGACGCAGAGGATGAGATTGTTCTTTCCGGTCAGTTTCTCATTGATTCTGAGAGCGCTTTGCGAGAATCCTTCCAGAAACTTCAACGTCTGAAAACACCTCTGCATGCGTTGAGTTTGGACAAGGGGCAGATGGCCATGGTGGATCATCTGGTGGATGCAGCCCTCTACATGCATGAAGCGATGGCGGATGGCTATGATCTTGATAGCAAACAGTTGCAACCTGCCCGAGATATCCGTGATCTGCTTTGGAAGCGCTTTGGTCAGACCAAACTGGGTAAAATTCTGGATGAGTCAGCCTCTGCCATTGGACGTGCCCAGAAAGCCCGAACGGATGAAGACCTCCATCAGGCATTAAGCGATCTGACCAAGGCGTTACAGCCATGGATCCTCAAAGGTCAATCCCGCTATTACCAGGAAAAAGGGGTCCATCTGTTCATGGAGAGCGATACCCATGAGCGCCGTTGGATTCAATTGGGCAGTGATGCTTTTAACCCTTTCGGTGATGCTCCAAGCCATCAGATCCCCTTTCCCAAGCTTAAGGCTAAGGACGGGGATGCTAAGCAGCAACAGCCTGTGGTAACAGGAGGGACACATGTCCACTGATCCTGATACCGAGTTAAATTTGGGACATGATCCTACCCAATCCTTTATTGCCAAATTGATCCAGTGGTCGGTTGAAAACCAACTCATTGTTGTGATCTTTACAATTGGTTTAGCGGTGGCGGGTTTATTGGCCTTACAGCGCACGCCACTGGATGCCATTCCCGATCTTTCGGATACCCAGGTGATCATTCGAACTGAGTATCCGGGGCAGGCACCACAGATTGTGGAAGATCTGGTTACCTATCCACTCTCCACCACACTGCTTGGTTTGCCAAAAACGGAGGCGGTGCGTGGTTACTCCATGTTTGGGACCAGCTTTGTCTATGTCATTTTTCAAGATGGTGTGGATATGTACTGGGCCCGTAGCCGGGTGGCCGAAGCGTTGGGAACCGCTAGCAAAAGCCTACCCGCCAGCGCTACCCCCACCATGGGCCCCGATGCCACTGGGGTAGGGTGGGTCTATCAATACGCTCTGGTGGACAAAAGTGGTAAGCGTGATCTGTCGGATCTGAGATCCCTGCAGGACTGGTTCCTGAAATTTGAGCTGGCTACAGTGCCTGGCGTTTCCGAAGTGGCCTCGGTGGGGGGCTTTGTTCGAGAATATCAGGTACTCATCGATCCCAATCGTCTACGTGCCTACAATATTCCGATCAACCGTGTTCGCCAGGCGGTGAAAGCCGCTTCCATTGAAGTGGGTGGACGGGTTCTGGAGCAGGCTGAGACGGAGTTAATGATCCGATCGCGGGGCTATGTCAGCTCGTTGGAGGATCTTGAAAAGGTCGTGGTGACTGCCAAGGATGGAAAGCCGGTTCTCCTCACCGATGTGGCCCGTGTGGTGGCTGGTCCAGAGCTACGCCGTGGTGTGGTGGAGTTGAATGGCGAGGGGGAGGTCGTGGGGGGCATTGTGGTGATGCGCTCCGGCGAAAACGCCCTGAATGTGATCAAGGCCATTAAGCAGAAGATTGAGCAGCTTCGCCCCGGCCTACCCGAAGGAGTGGAGATCAAAACGGTTTATGATCGGGCTCCCCTCATTCAGGGCGCAGTGGACTATCTCAACCATAAACTGGTTGAAGAGGGGCTGGTGGTGGCCCTTGTCTGCCTGATCTTCCTATTGCATGTGCGTTCTGCCTTTGTGGCTATCATCACCCTTCCACTGGGTGTGTTGGGGGCCTTTATCGTCATGGCTTCCCAAGGGATTACAGCCAATATCATGTCACTGGGAGGAATCGCCATTGCCATTGGGGCCATGGTGGATGCTTCCATTGTGATGGTGGAAAATGCTCATCGAAAGCTGAGTGAAATTCCTCCTCCCCGTCCTAATAAAGTGAGAGTGGAAGCGCTATTGGAGTCTGCCAAAGAGGTGGGGCCGGGGCTATTTTTTAGTCTGTTGATCATTACGGTTTCATTCCTGCCGGTTTTTGCTCTGACTGGTGAGAGCTACCGGCTCTTCTCACCCCTGGCCTATACCAAAACCTATGCCATGGCCTTTGCCTCCATCCTATCGGTAACCATCGTGCCTATACTCATGATGTGGCTGATTCGTGGACGCATTCTGCGCGAGGAGAGTAATCCGCTGAACCGATTGTTCGTAGCGCTCTACAAGCCAATTTTATGGACCAGTATGAAACTGCGTTGGCTCACCATTCTCATCGCTTGTGCCGGATTGGCCAGTCTGGCCGTTCCCCTGACCAAACTGGGGTCTGAGTTCATGCCAGCCCTTTATGAAGGAGAACTCCTCTACATGCCCACAACGCTGCCTGGTGTCTCTATCGCTAAGGCCAAGGAGGTGCTGGCTCAAACCAATCGCTTGATCAAGACCGTGCCGGAAGTGGATCGTGTGTTTGGTAAAGTGGGCAGGGCTGATACTGCCACCGATCCAGCACCCATCTCCATGATTGAGAGCTGGATTAAACTTAAACCCAAGGAGCAGTGGCGTCCTGGACTGGATGTGGATGGTCTGATCAAAGAGCTGGATAAACGTAGTAAGCTGCCTGGTCTGGTTAATAGTTGGGGCTATCCCATTAAGATCCGCATGGATATGATCTCAACCGGTATCCGCACCCCTGTGGGCATCAAAATCTCCGGGCAGAACCTGGAAGAGATTGGGCGCATTGCCCTAGATGTGGAAGCGGCCGTTAAGGATGTAGATGGTACCCGTAGCGCTTTTGCGGATCGGGTCAGTGGTGGCAAGTATCTGGTTATCTCCCCCAATCGGGATGAGTTGGCCCGCCGGAATATCGACCTGGGTGCGTTTCAATCCATTATCCAGACTGCCTTGGGGGGGATGAAAATTGCGGAGAGTATTCAAGGGCGTGAGCGCTACAACATTATGATGCGCTATGATCGTCCGTTCCGAGAATCGGAGCAGGATCTTCTTAACATTCTGGTGCCTACTCCCATGGGACAACATATTCCACTGGGTGAACTGGCAACGATTCACTTTGAAGAAGGCCCTCCCATGATCAAGTCCGAGGATGCTCGCCTGACTGGCTGGGTGTTTGTGGATATCGCAGGGCGGGATATTGGGCGCTATGTGCAGGAAGCTCAGGCCCATGTGGCCAAAAGTGTCTCTTTACCACCTGGTTATGCCATCTCCTGGTCCGGTCAGTATGAGCAGATGATCGAGGCAGGTGAACGTTTGAAAATTGCAATTCCCTCTGCAGTGGCCATTATTCTCGTGTTGTTGATGATCCACTTTGGTCGCACCGACCGTACGGTGATGGTTATGACCTCGTTACCCTTCGGTCTGGTTGGTGGACTGTGGGCGGTCTACCTGGCGGGATACAATATGTCCGTGGCTGTTGCTGTGGGATTTATCGCCCTGGGTGGTATTGCCGTTGAGACCGCTGTGGTTATGCTGCTCTATATCGATCAACAGGTTCGTTACGACAGGCCCAAAGATCGAGTGGAGCTGCTGGCGGCCATCATGGCCGGTGCAGCCATGCGGGTGCGGCCTAAACTGATGACCGTTTCGGTGATTATCGCCGGTTTGCTCCCCATCTTCTTTACTGATGGTCCCGGTTCCGACGTCATGCGACGTATTGCTCTGCCCATGGTAGGCGGCATGGTGAGCACCACGGTGATGACGTTGATCGTTATCCCCGTTATCTACTATATCTGGGAGGCACGTTACCTCCCCAAACATAAGGCTGAGGCAAGTCCATTACCTGCTCAGTCCTAACCTTGGAGATACAACAGATGCGTAAGAACTTTATGACTCTATCCGTGATGTCACTGCTTTTCTTGGCTCCTTATAGTGCCCATGCGGCAGGAGATCATGCCGGTCACGCCATGGCCGAACATGGTGGTAACGCCATGGAGAGCGCTAAAAGCCAAGGCATGACCAAAGGTGTGCTTCACACCGTGGATGTTGCCAATAGTAAAGTGAACCTGACCCATGATCCCATTCAAGCCCTTGGCTGGCCCAAGATGACCATGGATCTTCCTGTTACCAAACGGGTAAAGCTGGGTAAGTTCAAAGCGGGAGATAAGGTGATGTTCACGGTTAAAAAGGGGCGTGATAATCAATTCCGTATTATCAAGATGTCTGTTGCACACTAAGCAGGAATTTGACAGCAAAGTTGGACTTGGTTGAAGCTTGGGAAGCAAAACCGAGTCTAAACTTTGTTGGTCGGGCTTAAGTCATGGCTTTTTCAGACAGAAATAACTGAATAAGGGGTGGGTAAAATGCAAACTCTACGCAGTTGGATTATAATCCTGGCCATGGCAGTAGTATGGCTCGGCAGTTCCATTAATGAGGCCCATGCACATGGTACGGAGAAGCATGGTGAGGCCATAAAGGGTATGGAGAATATCGCACCTGTTCATGGGCTGCCCGGTCATTTGAAAAAGAGGGTTAAAAAGGAGATGGATCGACGCCATGAAGTGATGGAAGAGCTATTGGATGCGATCTTGTCATTGGAGCATGCTGAGGTGGTCAAACATGCCCAGGCATTGACCAACGACTCCTTGTTAAAGAAGGAGCTCTCAGCAGCGGATCAGAGTACATTGAAGCGCCAACTGCCAAAAGGATTTCATGCTTTGGATAATGCAATGGATCAGTATGCTTTGCGTGTGATGAAAGCAGCCGCTCGGCTAGATACCAAAGCAGAAGTCACCCGTTTTGGGGAGTTGTTCAATCAGTGTACGCTATGCCATGTGAAATATGGCGGTGGTCACTTTAAGTCTAAGGGTGGTGGTTATCGCTAATCCGCATAACACCGTGTTGTGAATCTTTTGCTTGGGAGTTGGAACTATGGGTAGAAAAAGTTCAAAAAAACGTCAGGCTAAAAATGACAAAGCAGAGGTCACCTCAACCGGAATGGGGCATGGTATGGGAAAATGGGCGATATCTCTGTTAGCCGTTACCATTGTCAGTGTGGTCAGTTGGTTCATGCTCATGAAAGAGCCAGTAGTTGCTGCAGAAATGGTGGTCTACAAGTCTCCCTCTTGTAGTTGCTGTGGAGCCTGGATCGATTACTTGGAGGAGAATGGATTTCGTGTTGAGGTTGAGAATGTGGATGATATGGATACCGTAAAAAACCGTTTGGGTGTACCCGACCATGCGGCTTCCTGTCATACCGCCCAGATGGGAGATTATGTGATTGAAGGTCACGTCCCCGTTGAAGATATCCTCCGTTTGGTGAAGGAAAAGCCTGATGTAAGGGGGATCGCAGCTCCAGGCATGCCTGTTGGGTCACCAGGGATGGAAGTACCAGGAGAACCAGCAGACCGCTATGATGTTGTGACTTTTACAACGGGTGGTAAGTTACAACTGTTTTCTCGACATTGATTTGCAAGGATGCAGCTTGTCCATTGAGATAAAGTAGTAGAGCATTTCAAAAAACTGGCAAGATAATTTAAGTTTACAATCTAGCCATGAATGACAATGGCAGATGTGCAGACATATGCAAAGAGTGTTGAGTGCCTTTTAAGCCTGGAAAGGCGCCTTGTATCGAATGTACTAATCGCACAGAAAAATATTTTCATGCTTTGAAACAAATGGTAATATTTGCCTAACTGTTCGTTTTCTGTAACGAATTTTAACAAAACGCCCCGTTTAAGGAGCATGTAGATGAAGCTTCAGGATCTGAAGATTGGTATTAAACTGAGCCTTTCTTTCTTCATTATTGCCATCATCATGCTCATTGTAGGCATGGTCGGCTATCTCAACATTGGCCAGATCAATCAAAAAACTGAAGAGATTGTCACTACCTCCCCGCTGATTTCCGCCGCCCTTGAAATGAAACTCACTGTTCAGCACGACATGCAGTTGATCATGGAGTTTCTAGAAGCGGGGGATGAGGCGGAACTGAACGAAATGTGGCAGGAACATGAATCCGCCGTTGCCACTTTTGATACCTACGCCGACGCTATTTTAAAGGGGGCAAAAACGCCCAAAGGCACCATCTATGCCACCGATAACGCCACACTTCGTCGTGTGGTGGCACAAGCGGATCAGTTTCATAACAAGGAATTTCAGCCTCGACTGGTGAAAATCCGCGACATGAAGTTACAGCAGTACCGTATCGCCGCCGATGTCAAGCAAGCCATGGAACAGTTTGAACAAAGTTTTGATCAAATCTTTGATCTTACCGAAAATTTTGAGGTTAAGGTCAAAGAGCATATCGACACACAACTGGCGGCTGGGCGTACAGCCGAGTCGATCATGGACAAGGAGATCACCTGGGCTGATATGGCCATGGAGATCAAAACAACCCTGGCGCTGACCCGTATTCGAGTTGAAGAGATGGCGCAGGATCTGGAAGTGGACGCCACTGCAGGCTTGATCAAGGAGTATGATGCCACCATCGCCGAGTTTGATATCTGGATTGATGCTTTGCTTAACGGTGCCAAAACCATAGAGGGCACGATTGCTGCGGTGGACCTTCCTGAACTTCGCCCCATGGTGGAGCAGATGGATAGCTTCCATAATGGTGCTTTTCAAGGAAGTGCAAAAAAACTCATGTCACTGCATCAGCAGAACAGGCAATCTGAAGCTCAATTGGGGGTATTAGACAAAGAGGCTGACGGCATCGGCGAACAGATGAAAGAGACCCTAACCGGCATTGAACGGGAAGTGCGAAGCCTTATTGACAACAATACCCAGCAGGCCCGCCAAACCACCGCCTCCGCCAGTTCAGAAATTCTTATGGGCGTTATCATGGGGGTCCTTCTGGCCACTTTGTTGGGTTATGTGATGACACGCCATATCAATGCGCCGTTACAGCGATGCCGTGAGGATCTGCTGGCCATGGCTGATGGGGATTTGACCATTGAGCACACACTGGACCGGGGTGATGAGTTGGGACAGTTGCTCAACGGCATCGGTAGCATGGCAGATAAGTTGAAAAGTGTGGTCAATGAGGTGCAACACGCAGCACAAAATGTCTCCAACGGTAGCCATGAACTGACCAGTTCGGCCCAGCGCCTTTCGGAAGGGGCGTCTGAACAGGCTGCCAGTATTGAGCAGACCTCCGCCGCTATGGAGCAGATGGCGGCCAACATCCAGCAAAATATGGACAGTGCGCAGAACACCCGTCAAATCGCCCAAAAAGCGGCCAAGCATGGTGCTCAGGGTGGTGAATCGGTGGATGCATCGGTAGAAGCGATGAAACAGATCGCCGAAAAGATCTCCATTATTGAAGAGATCGCCCGCCAGACCAATCTGCTGGCCCTAAACGCTGCCATCGAAGCAGCCAGGGCCGGTGAACACGGTAAAGGTTTTGCGGTGGTGGCCGCCGAGGTTCGCAAGTTGGCTGAGCGCAGTCAGCTAGCCGCCGGGGAGATCAGCACCTTATCTGCCTCCAGCACCGAAGTGGCGGAACAGGCGGGTAAGATCATCAATACTCTGGTACCGGATATTCAACAAACGGCACAGATGATTGACGGCATCGCCAGCGCCTCTGCCGAACAGAATCAGGGGGCATCCCAGGTCAACGGTGCCATTCAGCAGTTGGATCAGGTTATCCAGGCCAACGCAGGCGCCGCCGAGCAGATGGCAGCGACAGCCGAACAACTCAACGCACAATCAACCACCCTGACCCAAGCGGTGGCCTTTTTCAGGGTTGGTCATGCTTCTACGCAGCAGGTATTGGCCATAAATGGTCGATAGAAAGTACCTGAGGGATGCCAAAATGTGTGCACACTGCTTTTAGCTTACAATGCAAGCCTATGATGCTCTCTTTGGTGCGCGGTAGTAATGGGCTTTATGCTGTCTCCCGATAGTAGGATTTGATGATGCCATCAAGCTTTTCTTTGCATTTAATGGGACCATCGCGGGCAGGTTTGAAATCGACCTGGAGAACATTGTTGCCAATATCCTTTCCCTGGTGTGGGCGAGATTCATTATAATGGCGAAACCAGGTAGTACTGATATCACCATGCTGAGTTGGTGTTCCCCTATCAACAGGGGATCGAACTCTCTCCCCAAAATTCTCAGAATTTCTGATTCCAGTAGCTTTCGCTCCACCAAGATACTTTCAGAGAAGACTCTCTGGCGAAAAACCGGCTCTTAGGCCGGTTTTTTTGTGCCTGGAATTTGGCAATGATTCCAAGGGTTACGGGTATGTCCCGCTGGGTAGTCTTCTCTCTGATCCGAGGTCGGGTCCTCTCAATTTCTGCCGAATCTCTCTCAAAAAGCCGTTTCTCTCAAAAACGTGAGGTCGGCGATCAGCCGACCTCGCACGCCGACCTCTCGCAAATTTTCGCACTGAAACAATGTTTTACAGGAAATACTGATATTGTAGGGTTTGAAGTTTCCTTCGTACAACCAAAAGCTGGTAGAAATGACAGGCGACCTCGTGAAAACCATCCAAAAACAGAGAGATGGACTTTCTTCATTCGAAGAGACTTTCCGGGAAAAGGCCCCTTCGCTCTCTGTCTACCATATGCAGCATCCAACGTATAGCCAAGCCCGGACCTTTGGTGAGTGCAGATGGTGACGATGTGTCCGTTTTGGTAGGTGTGGCGATTACGGCGGAGCCAGTCGCAGAGGTGACCACCCACTGAACAACAGACCATGTTCGTCTATAAGCAAAAAGCCCCAGGGGGCCGTCCTGGGGCTTTTTCCGTTCCTAGCTAGATCTCTAGGTCGGGGATTTCTCGTACCGCCGCTATATGTTCCTGCCAAAATCTTTGCAGATCCTCGGGGGCGTGGGCTGGAAGCCATTGCTGCCCCCAGTTCTCAAAGGGGTGGGGGTCTGGTTCGGGAAGTGGTGATTGCTTACCGAGCCATAGCAGTTCAGATGATACAGCTTGAGTAACCCGAAGGATTCGCTTCTGGCATTCCCGTATCTTGTTTAAAGTCACCTGTAATTTGTCCGCATCGACAAATTCACGTGATGTGGTGTCTGCTGCGTGGGCAACAAACTTGTCTGCATAGAGAACCATCTCATTGATTTCATGAAAGATAAGGGATTTATCAAGCTTGGTGAAGATCTTGTCGTGGATGGTGTCGGTTCGCTCCCGCTTGTTAGGGTTGGTGCGGGAGATCTTATCAAATAATTCATGTAGCTTTATGCATGTGCCCCAGGCGTCAGACCCGCGTGTTTCCAACCCTTTGAATTTTGGGTCTTCTCCTGCTTGGCGGGATTCAAGTGTTTCCAGATACATTTGGGCTTCTGAATGTTCGTAATCATATGGCGCGTCGTGGTAGGCGATGAAGCATTCCCGTGTGAATAACTCTCGGTGTGCCTTGATGTCCTTGATTAATCTTCTGATGGAAATGGGCTGCCTTTCTTCACGATCGGACGGTTGCTCCACCAATCGCCGGATAGCTGCCACCTGCATGGTGATATATCCCTGATTGATGAAACGGCCTAATGTGCCGTCAGTGGCCACAAACGGCCCCCCATCATCTTCATGCTCTTTACACATCCGGCGGCCATTATTCAACGCCCGGAAAATGGCATCATTCAAAAATAAGTTTAGGAGCTGATTCTTCAAAGAGTGACGGTCATTCCCATTCAGCCAGTCATTCCAAACATCCATACGATCTTCCAGTTGACGGCGCTTTGTGTGATCAACAACGTCAGGGTGGGGTGGTGTTGTGGGGGCCATGGTTTGTGCCTCTTATTAAGCGATTGAAAAAGCAATATTGCCTTGAGAGGCCAATTCGCACAAGGTGGCGGGATATCATAGGTAGACACCCAATGAGGCCCTAATCTAATCTCGACACATCGCACCCAACACCCAACACCACGCCCACAGCATCCTGGTAGGCTGATCTTGAGGGGAGGGGGGCGGTGAGGGCTGATAGGCGGGTTGCTCAAGGGGCTTGGATAGTGGCGGTTGTGCGTCGTTATATGTGATTGAGAGGGCGATGGGGCGTTGTCGTGGGTGCGCGCCTCCTCGGGGAGGATGCGCTTGTAGCTGCTAGTCTATGGTCCTGAAAACACAAGCAGCTACAAGGCCGCGCTGTGCTTGTAGATACTTTGCGATCGTTCCTTCAGTGGGCTAGGGTAGGTGAGCCCAAAAGCAGGAAACTAGATCGCATCCAGGTCAGGAGTCAACGGCGTCTTAGGAGTAGCATTAAGGTGGATTTTGGAGGATAGTTTGGTCATGATTGTGACTCGTTGTGTGTCACTTGAAGAGCGTCGGATTGTATAGGTCGTGGCAGAGTTTAGACAGAAATAGGAGATTGTGCGAATGCAAGACCACAGGCCATGGATCTTTGAGTCAGGTGTTAACCTTAGCGGATCATCTACAATTAGTGACTTCTTGCTTTGGTTTTGGCTTGGTGTAAGTGGCTCTATTTTTTTCCTGGCGATGGCCTTTTGTACATCATGATTCATAAAGCGCCATCAATTGCCACATTCTTTGAAATCACATTCAGTAGTTACGGTGGAGTATTTTCGGGAATCGTGTCTTTCATATTCTGGGCTACAGTAATTTATTTGTACGCTTGGCTATTAGCTTGGCTGGAATAATCGCTGCGTATGCGGGGTTCCAAAATACAGGCGACAACGCCCCATCGTGCTGTAAAAGCTGGGGTTACACTTTTAAATAAGTGGTAGAAATAGAAATCACGCTGCTCCACGGCAATAGGACTTAATGATTCCGTCCAGGGGATCGTGACATTGGGTTAAGCGGGTAGGAATGAGATTCAAAGGTGGCTTGTGAATCCCCACTTTTCCCTCTGCTCTGACCAGAGTAGCGGAATGCTTTCACGCAGACTCTCCAAGCTGAATGTCTCTGGTACACGCCCATCCAGAATCGCTTCGATAATATCTGGGGCCAGGATGGTAAGGCGTAGGACCCGTGCCATCATAGAGCGTTCCACACCCTCACGTTCAGCAAGTTGGGCAATGGTCATGGTTTCGCTCTTATCCAGCATCTTCTGCCATTTCTGGGCCTTTGTAAGGGCGTTGAGCATGGGATCCTCGGAGGGATTAGTCATCTCCTGGCGCGCTTGCTCATGCTCTGGCAGGATTACCATGCGTTTACCGCCCTGACGATGAAAGCGCATGGGGATTTTAAAAATGATGGTTTTGTGGTCTTGGCTCAGCTTACCCTTCATTGAATGGCCTCCTAAGTTTGGGGTGTTGGGGATAGTTCCGCCACCAAACTGGTAATCCCGTCGACACGGACCCTCACCTCCATGGATGTAGTGGTAAGAATGACATTTTCCACCAACAGGCTGAGCAGGCGGTTCTGCTCGATGGGAAAAAGCTCATCCCAGATGGGGTTGATCTTTTTCAACGCCATGGTGACATCTTGTTCTTGGATGTCAGGATCTGTGTGCGCAGCCTGTCGCCAGACTCGGGTGATAATCTCCGGTGTTTGAATGATCTGGCGAACCCTCTTGAATACCCCCTCATCAACCTGGGGGGCGGAAACAGAAGCCAAAGGGCAATCGGCATGGCTATTTTTGGAAGCGGTCATGCAGAGGTAGTATCGGTACTGGACCCCATTCTTGCGGGTGTGGGTAGGCCGCATGGCGCGATTGCAATGACCACAACGAATGATGCCCTTCAAGGGAGCGGGGCTCTGGTTGCGACTGTTGTTGCTGCGAGAGCGCTTATTCTTTTTCAGGATGCTCTGTACCTTGTCCCACAGATCCTGTTCAATAATGGGGGCATGTTCACCGGGGTAGACCTCTCCCCGGAAAGCCACCTCCCCCAGATAGACCCGGTTGTTTAGAATCTTGTAGAGGGTGCCTTTATCGATGGGCTTTCCACCTTTGATCCGTCCATCGGATAACTGGCGAATCTTTGAGACGATGCCCTTTTCGGTTAACTCTTTGATCAGAAGCGTCGCAGAACCGATCTGGGTGAAGCGTTTAAAGATCTGACGAACCTGCCCAGCCTCTTTTGGATTTACCGCCAGCTTGCGTTCTTTTTCATCGTAGCCCAGTGGGGGATGGCCACCCATCCAGATACCTCGTTTGCGGGAGGCGGCGTATTTATCACGAATCCGCTCTGCCGTGACCTCCCGCTCATACTGGGCGAAGGAGAGCAGCATATTGAGAGTCAATCGCCCCATGGAGTTGGCAGTGTTGAAGGATTGGGTATCCATGCTGAAACCTCACTGTTTGAGGTTCGAACCTCTGAAGTAGCCAATCCCCAGCCTGATGATCAAGTAGAGGTGAACGGTGTGACTTATATCGTTCAGGGAGAACCCATGGCTGATCGGGATCGGTTGGTCTGGACCTTGGACTGCTACCCGGCCTGAACATGCGCCTTGCGACCACCATCATTGGATCCATCCGTCAGGACATGGAACAGGATCTTCTGCGTATCAAACACTCTGTGACGACTGGCACCAAAGAAGCGGGCCAGGGTTTGAAAACGGAACTGCGTCAGCAGGTGGTTGCTGCTGGGTTGGGGGTTCGTCTCTCCCGAAGCTGGCGGAATCGGACCTACCCCAACCAGGGTACCAATGCCGCTTCTCTGGTTTGGTCCAAGGCACCCAAGATCATGCGTACCTTTGATCGTGGTGCAGTGATCAAGGGGAAGGATGGCCTTTGGCTGGCCATTCCTACCCCTGCTGCCCCAAAGCGGGGCACCGATGGTAAACGGGTACACCCAGGCAATTTCCCCGAAGGCAGGTATGGACCTCTTCGGTTTGTCTACCGAAAGGGAAAGCCGTCACTACTGGTGGTGGATGGGGTGCGCATCAGCGCCAAAACCGGTCGGGTAGGGAGGCGGGCAAAAGGCGGTAGCTACACCAAATCAGGAAGGCTGAAAAGTGGTATCACCACCGTAGTGATGTTCATCATGGTGCCCCAGGCCCGTTTGCCGAAATAGCTGGATGTGGCCAGAGCCACCAACCGCTGGCTGGCTCGGTTACCTGTTCACGTCAATCAGAGAGGTTCAAGAGATGGCGACTTCATGGTTATGGAGCTACAATCATGAACGACCGAATATGGCTATTGGTGGTATAACGCCTAACCAGAAACTGGCTATGGCTGCTTAACTCTACTTTTGAATGCCCCTAAAATGGGGGGAATACCGTTGCACGAACCAAGCCCATGCCCAGAGGGAAGGGGGCTACATGGCAGCAGCCAACCGGTATCGAAGGCGCATCATCACTTTCCAAACAGAGATGGAAGGTCTCATCCCCACCTATGGGGATCTTATTGCCATCACCCACGATGTTCCGGAGTGGGGGCAGTCAGCTGAGGTCGTATCCGTGGAAGATAATCGACTCACCCTGACAGAGCCTTTGGAGTGGGGAGAGGGGGTAGATCATGTGGTTGCCATCAGAAATCAGGACGGTTCTGTCAGCGGTCCATGGCCTGCCCAACATGGAATGAAGTCCAATCAGGTCATTGTTTCTGAGCTGGATTTTTCACTGACTGTTGGGGCTGAAGCTGAGCGTACACACATCGCTTTTGGCACCACAACTCAGTGGAGTCTGTTGGCCAGAGTGCTTTCTATACGTCCACGGGGTGAGCGAGTAGAGATCATGGCTGTTGGTGAGCATGACACCGTTCACCTGAATGGGTGACCACCCTGATCCAGCTCGTACCAAAGGGGAGCTCTGTGCCCGGTCGTTTGTCCAAGTTGTCAAAAAGCTCAACTTTTCATCCAAACAGCATAACTCAGTGGGAAGAAAATAGTTGTGACTTCAACATAGACGTTGTTTATTTGGGTTATAGTCCTATTAGCTTGGCTAATCCATCAGGCCGCATTTTTCAAAGCTTTTAGCTTAGTCCCAGTGCGATATCGGTAATAGAGCAGGGCAACAATTTGTAAAGCGACAAATAGATGTGGGCCCACCGAAGAGGGGGCAAATGGTGAAACATAGGCGATTAAAAATTCTAAGGAAAAACTCCCCAATACGATGGGGGCAGTGATATAGAAAAAGGCCAATATTAAGATAATTTGACCGTCATGCTTACGTGAGGGGATCATGTGATTAAGCAGGCTCATTGCCAACATATCCCTTAGGCAATAGGATGCAATAAGTAAGAAAAATAATTGGTTATGATCAGGAATTAATTCCAGCGCCCTTGTTACAAACCACCCTGTTAGCATCACGACGTATGTTACTAAATAACGGGGTAAGCCGTCTCCCCACTTATACCAAGCGTCGGATCGAATCCAGTGTAAAGCTTGTTTCGGTTCCGTGGCCAACATCAGATAAAAAAGAAGCGCCAAAACCGAAAGTGTAATATGGGCAGAGCTATTGCCCCCCAAAAGAATGGTTCCCAAATACTCCAGACTATAGGGCATTGTTTCGAAACCATGGATGAAAACGACCAGCATTGCTAAAAAGAACAACCAAAGCCAGATGCCTGTAGGGCGCCCCAAAATACGACGGAGTACAATAGTGGTGCTAATTAAACCTATAAAAGCAATGGTGATAGTGAGGTAAAAAGTAAATATCCTTGTGGGTAAAATATGGCCATACCATAAGGTTTGGTCCAGCATCGCGGTCCAGTCCACGCGATTATCTATATAACTCAAAGCAGGGAAAGAAAATAGGATACCTATGATTTGCGCGCCCATTTGAGACCAGAGCCCAAAGGAACCGCTATCTCCCTGTTGACGGTTCAAAAACAGGATCTGAACCCAAAAAGTGACCACATGACATATCAGGCCAGCAGATAGAAGAAGCGCTATGCTGTAGAAAAGGTAGCTTGGTGTTTGCCACTCTGACTCAACGACAGCATAGACCCCGATGCATAGAAGTCCGCCTGCCCAGTTACTTATAGTAATACCAAATAGTTTACCTATGACAACTTGATGAGCTTTGGTTTGTGACAGGCGTAATATATCCCAGGTTGCGAGTTGAAACTCTTCTGTAAGTGATTGGCTGATCAGGCGCGTACCACGCAATAATATTAATATCAAATAGAGATAAAACGCTGCTTGGGAAGAGATGAATGAAAAAGAAAAATCGTCTAGAATAAAGCTAAAGGAAAGAACAATAAATACAGAACCCAAATCTATGCTAAGGGCGCGTATGGAGAGGCCGCGTAGCTGATGCTTTTTCCATTCAGACATTACCATATCTTTTTGCTTTCATTGCGGATATGTTTCTGATAAGTGTCAAGGAGGGAGGGTGATTTTTCTCTTACAGCTATAATGGGTGCATTGTGTTCAAATAAGTATCTTAAGAACATATTTCGATCTTTAAGCGTCCCCGAATAGAGGCAACTAACGGTATGCACTTGTTCCATGGAAATTTCATCGCAGTCTGGGCTGTTTTCTAACAGGTTTGCCATTTTAGATTTATGCGTTTCTCCAGGTAGTAGATCAAAAATCAGGCGGATCGAGGATAGATCGGAAGTGACTGCTTGGAGTGTTTGATCTTCTAAAACTTTCCCTTGATCGAGCACAAGGAGATGGGTGGCGTATCTGTCCATCTCAGATAGGATATGAGATGAGACGATCAAGCAGGTCCCTTGTTTCTTAAGTTGATCAATAAGGTCACCAAGCTGTTCGCGGGCGTCAGCGTCTAAGCCGCTGCTGGGCTCATCCATGGCGATGAATCTAGGTTGGTGTATGGTAGCTTGTACGATAGCGACTCTCTGTCGCCATCCACGGGAAAGATTCTTTACTACGATATCTGCTTTACGCGCTAACTCTAGTTTATTTAACCCTTCTGCAATGGCTTGTTCAGCTTTATCCGCTGAGAGGCCATGCAAATTGGCCGTGTAGGATAGGTTTTGCCGGATGGTCATGTCCAAGTGGCATCCGCCACGATCAGGTTGATAGCCTAGTGAGCCGTTTAATTGGCATCTATGTTGATGTGGTGATAAACCATGATGGGCAATTTCTCCTTTTTGATGTGGAAGAAGACCCAAAAGCTGTCGAATTAAGGTCGTTTTTCCAGCGCCGTTAGGACCAACAAGTGCCGTGACGCTACCTTGGGGGCGCGTGAAAGTGACACGATCTAAGACATGGTTCTTGCCATATCGGTAACTTAACTCCGATACGAATAATGCCTCTATCGTATTCTGGATAGGCATCTTTTAAAGTCCTGTATATGTGCTGGTTTAAGCGGAAACATGACAGTCTTAAAATCCAAAGTATCAATTCGCTGACCGACTTTATCCCATTTCATGGATGGCTGGAAAGCTATCGTCTTCACATGGATTTATGTTCTTTTCAGCCCGTTTCCCATTTTAACTCACGTGCAGCCAAAATCTCTTCATGATGTCCATCCAGACGATCTCTTGGCGTGATCTAACCGGTGGCGCTATGCAACGAATGCGTGTTGTCGTGGTCAATGTATCCTGGCGCTCCTCGCTGTGCATCTTGCAGAAATAGGGGCGTCTGGGGACGAATATATTCACGCTTCAACGTGCCGTAAAACAGCTACAACTTGCTAATGCTTAAGGATAATAGGGGGACGTCCGTACATGTGTCATGCCATTGTCCTGGATAAAGGTCTTGAAGTCCTTAGCTACAAACTGAGCGCCCTTGTCTGAGAAAATACGCGGCTTGGCTTCAGGGTAGGCTTCCTTGATCCTGAGCAGGATCACCTCAATGTCACCCTTCAGCAACCTGACGGTCACGGGCTTGTTGGCCTCGTTTATCGGCCTGGGCTGCTTTACCATTCTCAAACAGTGCATTTTACCAACCATACGTACTGACTGGGCTGGATGCTGACTTCTTCAAAAATGTCCGACAGAACAGCCTTTTCGACTAGGTATCGCCGGACATAGTTGATCTTCTGTGTAGCAGTGAGCCACCGTTTCTTCTGTCCTCTCTCAATCTCTGTCCATTATCTATATATCATGAACGACGATTATGTCACCTTCCATCAGGATCTAACACTTTAGCCTTGAACGCTTCTGTAAATGCCCTTCTCTGCTTCCTCATCTGAACATCCCCTGCTGGCATTAGAAGCTCGGGATAAATGTCCTTAATCCTGGGGAAGGTCAAAAAAGTAACTTTTTGAAATTCTCGCATATACATGAATATGGGTTGTGTTGGATAAAAAAACCTAGCCAAAAAACATATCTAGCATCTCACAAAGGTCTCTTTGGAGACATAGGTGTTGCGAGTCTGTGCCAAAAGTTTGCAGGAACGTCTCATTTTGCGTGATTTGAGTTGATGCATAACAAGAGTTTTTGTAAGTATTTATGGGGTGCAGTGGATAGAATGCTCTTGTTTTGGTTGTTAGAATCTGAGATTGAGTCACACGTTGTTCTGATTTGGTAAGCTTACATCCTGGAATGAATGAGTATGTTTTTTTGAAGGGAACAGAGATGTTTAGTATTCGTAAAACGGTTACCGCTTTTATGTTAGCGAGTACGCTTTTCGCGTTATCTCCAAACACATACGCCAGTGACAATGCGGGCCGGTATGAAGCCATTGTCATACAGCGTTCGGTACAAGGCAAAGGCGGCCATAAACTTGCCGTTTATGGAACCATGATGGTCGATACCAACACGGGCCGATCCTGGGTGCTCGATGAAAAAATTGGTAAGTGGGTAGCCGTTGGGTACAAAGTGCCGGGGACTAATATGGTTTTAGAACCGGGTAAGGCCAAGTAAATCAAATGCATCGTGCCTTTCAAACAATCCTAATAGATCAGAGTTTTAAATCATGCCAAGCTTGAGAAAGCACGCCACCATTGCGTTATTATTTGGTGCCCTACTAAGCGGATGCGGATTAAACGGCGCCATTGATCCAATCATCCAGCCCAGCATTAAGGTTAGCCAGCCAGAGCTGATGGATAAAGTCAATCAAGCATTGGCGCAGGCACCTGCCGAGAGTAAAGATCACCGCCGTTATCAAGCAGAGGGTCTCATAGCGCTCAATGAAGGCCGGTTGGATGATGCACACCATCTTTTCAATTTGGCGCTAGACCGAGATGCTAAAAATGCGGATCTGCATTTTTTAAACAGCTACACCTATGAGCTGTTAGCTAAAACCCAAGGAAAAGAATACCTGGAGATGGCCAGCGTCGGTTATCAGACCGCCTTGAAGTTTAATCCAGCACATTGGTTGGCCTCTTTCCGTCTTGGGCACTGGCATTTGATAAATAAAGAGTATGACAAGGCCAGATCATTACTGGCCAATGCCCTGCTGTTGGAACCGGAACATCCTGGAATTCTGTATGACCTGGCTGTGGCCAGCTATTACCTGCACGATCCCCAGGCCGCCCGTGCCATGCTTGAGACAATTCCTCGCGGATTTAGTGATACGGCTTTGGTGCATCAAGCTAAAGCTCTCACCTATGCTGCGCTTGGAGAGCAAAAGAAGGCTTTAGCTGAGGTCAAGCGGTTTGGTGCATTGAGTAGCTCCATTAGCCGCGAGATCATTGAAAAGCGAGTTGAACAGTGGAGGCAATTCCATGCCCGCCTGGATGGTGGCGAACTGTTCTTGAAGAAAGTTGGTTTTTTTGGTGACGACGGCGGTGAAAGCGCCGGTGGCCTGGGCAAGCTGGGAAGTGGTGGCGGCGCGCCGGTTGCGGCTAATGAAGAAGGTCCGGCCTTGCCCGATATGATCGTGGTGGATGTCGTGGTGATTCGTGAGTCTGAGTCGGCGTCAGACTCCCACGGGATCAATGTGTTGAGTTCTTTGTATCTAACCGCTACCTCTACTATTAAAGATTCGTTGACAACGGTAGTTGGAACCACATTAAAGTTGGCTACGACAAGTGGCGGAACTTCGATGAATTATGCGCTGAATTTAGCCAACGTAGCAGATAGCACTTCAAAAATTATGGCGCGTCCATCGTTGTCGGTTTTGGACGGTGAAACGGCCTCTTTCTTTTTAGGCTCAGAGCTCACCTATATGGGGACAGGAGAAGCGGCGCGGTCCTACGACAAAGAGGTTGGCTTGACGATGCAGGTTACGCCGGAAACCCAAGCGGATGGACGGGTCCGTATCACTGCTAATGTGGAGTTTGATCAGTTTGTGGAATCATTTACTGCGACTGCAGAGTATGCCCAGAAGATGGAAACTCTGAAGAACAAGGTGGATAGCACGGCGCTTCTTCTCCCCGGAGAAACGCTGGTGTTGGGAGGGGGGACCACCTCCAATCAATCCGATAGTGAAAGTGCCGTACCGTTTCTCGGTAAGGTGCCCGGCCTGCAATATCTTTTCAATTCGCAATCCACCACCACCACCGAAACTTCATTGATCATATTAATCACGCCGCGCAAAGCCTCTAGTGTGGATGACCAAAAGACAATCGAAGAAGCGTTGGAAGGTGAGGACAAGACCAGCGGCAAGATTGACGCAAGCTCAATGGCTCTGCTTAAAAAACGTTTCAAATATTGGTTCAAGCCCACAAATAACCTAACCAAGACCATGCTTGGGCTGTCTAAAACCGATCTTTATCGAGAGTTCCGTCAAGGGGATCTTGAGCTTATCGATCTAGATAAAGATGGGGATATGGACTATGTAGACAATGCCCATAAGCATCGAACGATCATTGATGAGATCATAGGTATGATCTACTTCTAGTTAGATTTTAGGGCGTATCTCTTTCAACGATTGATACGCCCTTTTTTTTATTTTTTTTACGTATAGCCAGTACCAAACTGAATGGGACAGAGCAATGACATCTATGAATCGCGCATTGCTGTTGGGTATGTTGTTAGCCCTGACTCTAGTGGCGCCGATACAACTCTTTGCCACTACAGAGGAGGAGTTGATGGCCACGGCCATTGCGGATTTACGCAAGACGCCAGGGTTTGAAGATGTTTCTAAGCGTCAAGATCTAACCCGACAAGGTGACCATTACACGGCCATTGTAGGCGCCAATAAGCGTGGATTGATTCTTTTTGAAAGCGAACTGGAGGAAGGTGAAGAGACGCCTCCCCATCTTATTTTAATGGCGGGAAAAGATCTGGATTTCACCAGATTGTACGGTGAGCAAGCGGGCGCCAAATTTAAACTTTTTGATCCCAAGCAGATTGAACTGCTCATTAGCACCAAGGATGTTACGCTCAAAAGCGCACTTCTTCCCGATGAAGTACTGGAACGTTTGTCCCCCTATTTACAGGATGAGAAGCTAAGCCTTAAAAAAGGGGTAAACTTTTTTTCCCGTGTGGATCTCTCCCAGAACGAAGCGTTCAAACCACTCATCAAGCCTTTGGATCTACGAAAGGTTGATGGGAGTTTGGTGGGCACTGTAGGTGCGGATATGGTGCGTTACCTGCTCGATGGTAAGGTAGCGCCAGATGTGGTGGCTCGTCGTCAGCTGGACCTGGCATTCACCATGGATGGACTGCGTCCACATAAGCTAACCCGTTATATTCACAGCGTATCAACAACCTTGACGATGAAATCCGATGAGCAGGGAAACCCTTTGCTCTCCGGTTATGCTCCTTTGAAAATCGGTATGGGGATTCGGCGTCTGGAAGTGAATGGAACCATCGAGTTAAAACCCAATCCGGGTGAAGATGAGCGCTTCTTCGAAATTACTGCTGTGGTGGATGAAAGCAATCTGAAAAAATTGCGATTTGAGGGGGATCGGGTTTCTGAGTTAACTGTGACCTACGCTCTGACTCGCGAGTTGGAACCAACCCTTACCGCCGTAGGCGCCATACAGAGCCGTGATGGTAAGGAACGGCCCATCGCAGCAGACCTGGACACGGAGGATCACAAACACACCTTTGATCTAATTCTTGGCGGGCCATCCCTCAATGCCATTACGGAGTTGGATATTCCTGGATTTGGTGAAATTCGCGTGCAGGATCAGCGCCGTGAAGGGCGGGTGACCATTGGTCGCACCCGAGCGAGGGATGTCACCGGGACAGTTTATATTGTCACCGAACACGGTAAAACCGAATATGTGGCTTTTGTGCCTGACAAGGGTCAGTTTCACAACCGTGCTTTCTTCCCCTATGTCCAGGGAACGTTGCTGGATCTGAATAAAATTGATGAGGCGATGTTCTTCTACATGTCAGAGGATATCAAAAAATTTGACATGGCCGACTTGCCCGATTCCATACAGCAATTGGTTAAGCAAGTCGCACCGGGTATTGAGCTCCACCGTATCAAGTCGGGCACGCCGCTAGGTTCCGACTATGACATACTCAACGTTCTCTATAGCTATGAGGCAAAGGGCAGCGATCCTTTAAGCAACACCTTGGCTGACTTAACCGGCGAGGCTTCGCGCATCGCTTTTTCTGGGCAAGTGGATTCACGTCTGTTTGATGAGCCTGAGGATAGTGTTGAGGAGTTTTTTAAGTACTCTCGCGACGGTCGTAAGGTTGAGCGCGCTATTATCGATTCTTTGGACCTTTGGGGTTGGATGTCCACCGGTCCCATGCAGCTATTGGCCAAAGCTGCTCCCAGAAATCAACAGATATTGATCCATTTTGACGGCACCCGGCAGAACAGCTATCGCGGCTATGCTGGACTGGTGTTGGACCTTGCCCTGCCGGGTTGGAAAAAGCCTAAGGAAGTGGAGGTGGGCGTATCCCTTAACCAACAAGGTGGGTTGAAAAACAACCTGCTGTTGACAGGTGGGGTCTATAAAAAAGGGACCCGCGTCCTAGATAAACGCGATGTTCAGTTAGAGATGGCTATTGAAGGGAGTGGAAGTAATAAAAAGGTCAAGCATCTGCGTATCTCCAGCCAGCTTCCATTTGGGGCTCTGTTACCCTTTTCCACTGACGGGCTTAAGTCACTAACGTTCAAAGATATTTTTATTTCAGATCAAGGGATTTCCACCGCTCTGCGGGTGGCGGGAATGGACTTGGATCTTTATTTTTTTAAGCATGATGAAGAGCTGTTTGTTGGGGTAAATGGTCGCAATATTCAGATGGATCGGTTAATTCCTGGCTTGGAGAATACGCCTCTCAAAGGACTTCGAGCTAAACGACAAACCTTGTTGCTGCGTCTAAATCCGACAGGGGATGTCGTTGAAGAGGCGGCAGATATTGATCTGGGTGCGCTACCACCGGCCTTGGCAAACTCGTTGCTGACGGTGTTGGAAACCGAAGATGGGCCTGGGGTGGATACGGTTAGCTTGCAGCCCGGTCTAAGCTACTGGGGCCAACTGAATGTTAAAAAAAATCCAGCCCTGTCAAAACTGTTTAACCGGGTGATGGATGAATCGCCTGGGGATGTGACTTTGGCGGGGCAGCTTCCCTCTAAGCTGTTGCTGGCGCTGCTAAAGAACAAAGGTCGATCTTCAAAGCTTAAGCTGGGTAGCCTTATTTCTGGAGTGAGACTGTATGCGCAGACGCCAGGGTTAAGCCTTCCTGGGGTGGATCAATGGTTGACCCTGGAGGGAGAGAGTCAGTTTGCCTTTGAGGGGCGGTCTGATGGGGGCTTGATGGTGGGGTTCAAGATGCCTCTGTTGGGCAAGTTGCCCTTGCTCAATACGCCATTTGCAACCAATGCGTGGGCGAAGCTGGTAAGTAAACCCAAGAGCCTGCAATTGGATATCGATCTGCCGTTAAAGATTGTCAGTCAATATGATCAGGTGGAGAAGGCAGCCAATGCCAGCGTTGTTCTGGACCTCAATGATCAAGCTAAAGATTTCCAGTTTCGTCTCGATAGCGGTATCAGTCTGCAGGATATCACCGGTTTTAGTATACCGGGAGTCGGTGATCTAGCCCTCAATAAGGTCTATCTTACCCCCAAGTTGGCCCACGGTATAATTACCCTAAATAAGGAAAGTGAACTGGCCTTTTCCTTATTAGGGGAGAAGAATCAGCGCGTTTTGGCTTTTGTAGGTAAAAATCTAAAAACCTCCAGTGTCATTCCAGGTTTGGATAAGAGCCCCCTTAAAGGGTTGGGGTTGGATGAGGTGGTCTTGCTCTACGCCGAGCCTGGAAAGGATGCGGTCTTTGGGGGGGATCTCTACGATGATGCGTTGCCAAAATCAATGCAAACCGCTTTTAATCAGGCTCTTGAGACGGGGGGGATTAACTGGAGCGGTGGGCTTTACCTCAACGCCAAGAGCAACCCTAATCAATCGCCACTGTTGAAAAAGGCGTTGGCCGGACTGGGGCAAAGCAACCCTAAGCAGCTCTATCTGTATGGTACGCTACCAGGGATTGCGCTGGATCGGCTCACGCAGGGTGGCTCTGTTAAAGCCTTGCCTAAGGAGATGCTGGAGCAGGTGCATCTACGGGGCAACCTGCCCCAATTGAAGCTACCAGGGGTGGGGGAGATGGCCCAGTGGCTTAATCCCGCCTTTGAAATTCATGGGGCGCTGGATTATCAAGGCAATCCCCAGCTGTACACCGGGTTCAGCGGTCAGCTTAAACTCACCGATCCCCTATTGTCCAAACGAAGCTTTGTCGCTGATGGTATGTTGACCCTTAATAGTGATACACAGCATGTCGGGCTGTCCCTCAACTATGTTGGGGTAGGTAAGCTTTCCGGCGTAGAGAAGCCAGTTACCATGCTGGGCACCGCTGATCTGAACCTGTCCAAGCCTCAGTTTAAATTTAGCATGTTCAGTGATCTGAATTTGAATGATCTGTTGGATCAAAATATTCCCGTTCTGGGCAAATTGGGGATTAGCCAGGTTCTGATGGAGCCAGGCCTGCTCTCTGGTGTTGTAAAACTGCGGGATGCGGAAACGCTCTTTATGGTTCGGTTGCGTAACAGCAAGCCGGAATTGATGCTGGCCTCAAGCAACATCAAACTATCTACTTTCATCCCCCAACTGGGTGAAACACCGTTGGCGGATCTGGCGTTACCGGACGCCATGTTCGTCTATAGTTTGGCCGGTGGAACCATGCCTCCAGTTAGCTTGCCCGGATTGGGTGGGGGGGGAGGTTTTCCTGTTTTGGCTCTGCCCAGTGGGAATTCCGGGAAAAGCCAACTGGCTTTGCCGGATCTAACCGGCGCCGCCCAGCTTTCCACGATCAAGTTGCCGGGTTTAAGCGGTGGTGGGGGTAGTTCCGGCTTGCCGGTTATTAAGCTGCCTCGCTTCGCATTTAAACGGGGGAACGGTAGTGGCAGTCTGGATCTTTCAGGCAAGCTAACTGGTCTATCCAATGCCATTAAACCATCCAGCGGCGGTCAGTTGGGCGGATTACCTGTTTTGGCTCTACCCAGCCTCTCTTCAGGCAAGGGGGGCAGGGTGGGGTTGGCCAGCTTGTCCCTACCAAGTATGGGTAAGCCTGGGTCTGGCAGGGGTATTTCTCTCCCCAGCTTCGGTAGTGGTGGGGGCGGGATGCCCGATCTGGGTAGTTTGATCCCATCCGGCGGCTTACCTGTGAAAAAAGGGCTAAACCTCACCGCCAACTTGAACTTGGATAAAGCAGGTGCGTTGGGTAAGAAGCTCAAGCAGTTGGGGTTGAATCTCAAGCAGATTCCATTACGCGGTACGCTGCCAGTGGATTTGCTGAAAAACTTGCGCAAAGGCAATTCAGGGTCCGGTTTAAACTTGGTTGGCGGTATTAAAATGGGTGGGGGAAGTGGGTCTGGTGGGCTTGCAGGTGAGCTTAAGGGAGAACTGCTCAAGCTAGCTAAGCAGATCGATATTAAAGGTGACCTACCTCAATTCCAGATTCCCGGTTTAAGCAATTTTCTAGGGGTGAAAACTCCATCTCTGTCTCTAAAAGCCTTAGAAGATGACAACGGGGCGACCCGTATGGCTTTGGGTATCGCCGGTCAGTTCGACCTATCGTTGCCGCTGCCCATAGCAGACCTGTCCTTGGCGGGTCATCTGAATCTCTCAGGCTCTGGCGGGGCTAAAGATTTTAATACAAGTTTCAGCGGTTCAGGCGTTTTACCTGGAAGTAAAACGGAGTTTCAGTTGGCAGGTGAGCTGGATTTCAGTGGTGCCAAACCTGATTTTAAATTTTCCTACACAGGTGATGCCACCCTCAATCAATTAACAGGTTTGAATCTACCTGTGGGGGGTGATTTGAAGCTGGGTCAAGCTTACCTTTCCAAAGCGGGTATTGCCGGTACGGTCGCAGTAGGAACCGGTGAAGGTAAGCTGTTTCTGTTTGCCCAGGATAAAGAGCTGATGCTGGGCATGTCCTCGAAAGATCTATCGCCTGAGGATCTGATTCCCTTGATTGGTTCGACGCCGTTTGGCGGGATCAAGCTAACAGATCAGACCACGCTGGTGCGGTTGAGTAGTGGAGATTCTACGGAGACGATGGCGCTGAATAAATCGGCGCTACCTGAGCTTCTCGTTGAGGTGTTGGATGAGGTCTTGGCGGACAAGCAGCAGCTGACCTTGCAACCGGGGGTCTCCTATTGGGGCGAGGTGGATGTAGCCAACAGCCCGCTGTTGGGAAAGGTGTTTGGTCTTTCTGCTCGGGGTCCACCGACCAAAGGTATGACGCTTCAAGGGCGTCTCCCCCAGGCGGTGATGCAGGCGCTGCTTAATCCTAAGAAAGGTCAAAAGCCCAAGCCGTCAGATTTAGTAAAAGGGGTTGAACTAAGCGCTTCCATTCCAGGGTTTGCTTTGCCTGGTGTGGAGAAGGTTTTGAAAATCAATGGGGAAGCCTCCTTTCACTTTGAAGGCGATGAGCAAGGGGATCTGCAGGCCAAGTTGAAATTGCCTTTGAAGGGTAAGATCCCAGTACTGGGTACGGAGATCAACTCGACAGGGTGGGGTCAGTTAAGTCTGGCCCAGGCCGACTTGGAAGCAGGGGGTGGGAAGAAGAGCTTAAAGCTGGACCTTGAATTACCGCTGGAGGTGGCTTCGGGTCAAGGGCAGGGGGCCGCGATGATCAAAGCGGATCTTCTGCTGGATGGTGAAGCCGGGCGTAAGCTGAATTTCCATCTGGATGGCAAGATATCGCTGAAGATGCTAACCAACCTGGATATTCCAGGTTTGGGCGATGTGATGCTCAAGCAACTTCATTCTGAGGAAGGGCTTGTCCATGGCGAGATGATTTTGGATGGCGATCTTCCTGAGAGTGATCCTAAATCCAGCAGCAAATTTGCCTATTTTAATCATAAAGATACAAAGTTCATCGCTTTCCTGGGTGATCATCTGACGCCCTCCATGCTGATTCCAGGTCTGGATCAGACCCCGCTGAAAGGGTTGGGTCTTTCCCGGGCTTTGCTTCTGTACGCCCCCAAGCAGGATAACGCCATCAGCCTTGAAGGTTTGGCGTTGGCGAAGAGTCTCCCTGTTAAGTTGAAGGAGGCCCTGACGTCGGTAACAACGGCGGAGAATCAAGAGGATGCCATTGTTTGGAAAGGCGGTCTCTATTTGGATGCAGCACCGGACCTGGAGAGTTCGGAGACATTAAAGAGCATTCTTAGCCATCTGGGGCATGATGACTCCACGCCGGTTTCCATTCAGGGCACACTTCCCGCCGATATACTGGAGCAGATTCGGGCTAAGCAGGGCGCAACCTCTGCAGTGGCCAACCTGGTTGAACAGGTGCATCTGCGTGGAACGCTGCCACAACTTACCCTGCCCGGTGTTGGTGCATTGGCGTCGTGGGAGAACCCGGCGTTTGAGCTTCGAGGGGGACGTAATGCCGCCAACAAGGCGGAGCTCTATGTGGGTTTCAGCGGACAGTTAAAGCTCACCGAGCCAGTCAAGAAACGTGTTTTCAAAGCTGATGGCCTGCTGACTTTGATTGGTGGCGGGGATAGCGGAGGTCTGTCGTTGAACTACATGGGGACGGGTCGCTTGGGAGATGTTGCCAAGGATGTGACCATGCTGGGTTTGGCGGATTTGAAGCTATCCAAGCCTAAGATGCGCTTTACCATGATCAGCGATCTGAACCTCAACGATGTGGTTGGGGAGTCGATTCCCGGTTTGGGTGAGCTGGGCTTAAGTCAGTTGATGCTGGAGCCAAAGATGATCTCCGGCATTGTGTCACTGCGGGGGGCTCAGAGTCTGTTTTCTGTGAAGATGCAGGGAGCAAGGCCGCAGGTAATGCTGGCGGCCAAGGATCTAAAGCTGTCTGCCTTTATTCCTGAGCTTGGGGATACGCCGTTGGCGGACCTTGCGTTGCCTGATGCGATGTTTGTCTACAGCCCCAAGGGGGGCAAGCTGCCCGCCATGTCACTACCGGGGTTAGGTGGCGACAGTGGTCGTGGCGGAGGTTTTCCGGTGCTGGCGCTTCCAGCGGTAAACCTGCCTAAGGCGCATCTACCTGACGGCGCCACCATACCTGATATCAACCTACCTAAGGTTGCAGGTAAGAGTGGTCTACCTAGTGTGCATCTACCTGAAGTACTGAATACCGGTACAGAAAGCAGTGGAGGCCTACCCAGCATTACCCTGCCCAGTTTTGGCGGTGGTGGGGATGGTGGATCTCTACCTACACTGGCGTTGCCCCATTTTGGAGGCAGTGGAGGAGGCGGCAAGATGCCCGGTCTTTCACTGCCGGATGTCAAATTTCCAAGTGGTGGCAAAGGTGGTTCTGGTCGCAAACTGGCACTACCGGCCATTGCGCTACCCTCTTTGGGTGGTTCGGGTAAGCGTAGCGGCAAAGGTCTGAGCATACCCAGCTTTGGTAGCGGTGGTGGTGGCATGCCGGATCTGGCCACGTTGATTCCCAAAGAGGGTTTGAAGCTAAAGCCTGGTTTGAATCTGACGGCTAAGCTTGACCTGGCTAAGGCGGGGGAACTGGGCAAACGGCTAAAGGATCTTGGTGTTGAACTGAAGGCGGTGCCGTTGCGCGGCTTTTTGCCCAGCAAGCTGTTCAGCAAACCCAATCGCAATGAAGGAGGGCTTGGGTCAGAGGTCAAGAATCTGATAGGCGAGTTGGTTGCGGAGATTGATCTGGTGTTGGATCTGCCGCCGGTAAATCTACCAGGGATCTCGGAACTGCTAGAGGTGGATGAACTGGTCATCGCCCTAAAAGGGCAGGCGGCTGAAGGCGACAAAGGAACCCGTTTGTCCATGGGGGCCTCCGGCGCCTTTAAATTGAAACTTCCTGTAGCCAAGCCTCTGTCCATGCAGGGTTTTGTGAATCTCACCAGCTCGGCGGCCATCAAGGATGGTGTTTTCGAGTTTGAAGGTCATGGTGATATCGAAGGAACGGAAAAGTCGTTCACGATTACAGGCAAGCTTGATAACAGCGGTGATAAAACCGATATCGCACTGGATTATAAGGGCGACGCTACCTTCAATCAGTTCACCGGTTTGAATCTACCTGTAGGTGGGGCGTTGGCCTTAAATGGTGTGACCATTTCCCGTGGAGGTATAGCGGGTAAGATTACGTTGGGCGCGGGTGAAGGTAAGCTGTTTCTGTTTGCCCAGGATAAAGAGCTGATGCTGGGTATGTCCTCAAAAGATCTATCGCCTGAGGATCTGATTCCCATGATTGGTTCGACGCCATTTGGCGGGATCAAGCTAACGGATCAGACCACTCTGGTGCGTTTGAGTAATGGAGATTCTACGGAGACGATGGCGTTGAACAAATCGGCGCTACCTGAGCTTCTCGTTGAGGTGTTGGATGAGGTCTTGGCGGACAAGCAGCAGCTGACCTTGCAACCGGGGGTCTCCTATTGGGGCGAGGTGGATGTAGCCAACAGCCCGCTGTTGGGAAAGGTGTTTGGTCTTTCTGCTCGGGGTCCACCGACCAAAGGTATGACGCTTCAAGGGCGTCTCCCCCAGGCGGTGATGCAGGCGCTGCTTAATCCTAAGAAAGGTCAAAAGCCCAAGCCGTCAGATTTAGTAAAAGGGGTTGAACTAAGCGCTTCCATTCCAGGGTTTGCTTTGCCTGGTGTGGAGAAGGTTTTGAAAATCAATGGGGAAGCCTCCTTTCACTTTGAAGGCGATGAGCAAGGGGATCTGCAGGCCAAGTTGAAATTGCCTTTGAAGGGTAAGATCCCAGTACTGGGTACGGAGATCAACTCGACAGGGTGGGGTCAGTTAAGTCTGGCCCAGGCCGACTTGGAAGCAGGGGGTGGGAAGAAGAGCTTAAAGCTGGACCTTGAATTACCGCTGGAGGTGGCTTCGGGTCAAGGGCAGGGGGCCGCGATGATCAAAGCGGATCTTCTGCTGGATGGTGAAGCCGGGCGTAAGCTGAATTTCCATCTGGATGGCAATATATCGCTGAAGATGCTAACCAACCTGGATATTCCGGGTTTGGGCGATGTGATGCTCAAGCAACTTCATTCTGAGGAAGGGCTTGTCCATGGCGAGATGATTTTGGATGGCGATCTTCCTGAGAGTGATCCTAAATCCAGCAGCAAATTTGCCTATTTTAATCATAAAGATACAAAGTTCATCGCTTTTTTGGGTGATCATCTGACGCCCTCCATGCTGATTCCAGGTCTGGATCAGACCCCGCTGAAAGGGTTGGGTCTTTCCCGGGCTTTGCTTCTGTACGCCCCCAAGCAGGATAGCGCCATCAGCCTCGAAGGTTTGGCGTTGGCGGAGAGCCTCCCTGTTAAGTTGAAGGAGGCCCTGACGTCGGTAACGACGGCGGTGGATCAAGAGGATGCCATTGTTTGGAAAGGCGGTCTCTATTTGGATGCTGCCCCGGATCTGGAAAGCTCGGCGACGTTGAAGAGTATTCTCGGCAAGCTGGGGCATGATGCTACCAAGCCGGTTTCTATTCAGGGCACACTTCCCGCCGATATACTGGAGCAGATTCGGGCTAAGCAGGGCGCAACCTCTGCAGTGGCCAACCTGGTTGAACAGGTGCATCTGCGTGGAACGCTGCCACAACTTACCCTGCCCGGTGTTGGTGCATTGGCGTCGTGGGAGAACCCGGCGTTTGAGCTGCGTGGGGGACGTAATGCCGCCAACAAGGCGGAGCTCTATGTGGGTTTCAGCGGACAGTTAAAGCTCACCGAGCCAGTCAAGAAACGCGTTTTCAAAGCTGATGGTCTGTTGACTCTGATTGGTGGTGGGGATGGCTTATCGCTGAACTACATGGGGACGGGTCGCTTGGGGGACATCGACAAGGATGTGACCATGCTGGGTTTGGCGGATTTGAAGCTATCCAAGCCTAAGATGCGCTTTACCATGATCAGCGATCTGAACCTCAACGATGTGGTTGGGGAGTCGATTCCCGGTTTGGGTGAGCTGGGCTTAAGTCAGTTGATGCTGGAGCCAAAGATGATCTCTGGCATTGTGTCACTGCGGGGGGCTCAGAGCCTATTTTCAGTGAAGATGCAGGGGGCGAAGCCTCAGGTAATGCTGGCGGTTAAGGATCTAAAGCTGTCTGCATTTGTGCCGGAGCTTGAGGATACGCCGTTTGCGGGCCTTGCGTTGCCTGATGCAATGTTTGTCTACAGCCCCACTGGGGGCAAGATCCCCGCCTTAAGCCTTCCGAGTCTGGGACGTGATGGTGGCGGCGGTTTCCCGGTATTGGCCTTGCCAGCGGTGAACCTTGCCAAGGCAGATCTGCCGAGTACCGCTTCATTGCCTGAGATAGGCCTGCCCCAAGGGGTTGATGGCTTGCCTGGGGTACATCTGCCAGATGTCGATGCATTGCCGGGATTGAATGCCAGTGCGGGGGATGGTCTACCCACGCTTAGCCTTCCACGTTTTGGCGGGGGGGATAGCGAAGGGAAATCCCTACCCACACTGGCGCTGCCACATTTTGGCGGCAGTGGTGGGGGCGGCAAGATGCCCGGCCTTTCACTGCCGAATGTTAAACTTCCAAAAGGTGGTTCTGGTCGCAAACTGGCGTTACCTGCCATCGCGTTGCCGAGTTTAGGGGCGGCGGGTAAAAATGGTGGTAAAGGGATGAGTCTGCCCAGTTTTGGCAGCGGTGGTGGGGGCATGCCGGATCTGGCGACGTTGATTCCCAAAGAAGGGCTAGATCTCAAGCCAGGGTTAAACCTGACGGCCAAGTTGGATCTGGCTAAGGCGGGAGAACTGGGCAAACGTCTCGAGAGCCTGGGTGTTAAGCTCAAATCGGTTCCACTACGAGGGTTTTTGCCGAGTAAGCTGTTCAGTAAACCCAATCACAATGAAGGGGGGCTTTCCAAGGAGATTAAGAATTTGGTAGGAGAGCTGGTGGCCGAGATCTATTTGGAACTCGATCTGCCCGTAGTGAATTTGCCAGGGGTCTCTGAACTGTTGGAGGTGGATGAACTGAGTATTGCTCTTAAGGGCGAGGCGGGTGACGAGGAGAGTAAAACCCGTTTGTCTATGGGGGCTTCCGGTACCTTTAAACTGACGTTACCTGTTTTGAGCAATCCACTAACCATGCAGGGCTTTGTCAATCTATCGAGCTCAGCGGCGATCAAGGACAGCACATTTGAGTTTGAAGGGCATGGTCATTTAGAAAAATCAGGCAAGTCCTTCACAGTCTCCGGTAAGTTTGATAATGGCGAAAAAAAGACCTTTGTGGACCTGACATATAGCGGGAATGTCAGCCTGAGTGAATTCCTAGGGGTCTCCGTTCCTGGAATTGGAGAGGTGACCTTAACTCAGGCGGAGTTGTCAAATACAGCCGTAATCAGTCAGGTGAAACTTGGCGATGCGGCACCAGGGGATAATAAAGCCCAGCGTAGTGGTGAGAGTCTCAATACCCTCTATATCCTTCCTCAAGCTGGTAGTAAAGTTCCGCTAGTGGCATTAGTTCAGGAGAACTTTGATATAACAGATCTTATTCCCGGTCTGTCTGGTTCCCTTTTGGATCAAGCTAAATTAGAGCAAGGGGCTTTGATGGTGGTTCCCAATGGTGGCAAAGAAGGGGACTTAACACTTCAAAGCCTGCCTCAGGCGCTTCAAACTGCGCTCACCAATGAACAGGCGCCTATGCAGAGCTGGAAACTTCAGTCTGGGGTCAATCTAGCTCTCGTGGCCTCCTTGAAAGAGGGGGGCGCCCTGGCGAACGCCATGGGAAGCCTGGGCACATCACAACAACAATTCCGATTTTCCGGCCAGATTCCCGCTTCCATGGCCACGAAACTGGTGTCAGGTAAGGGAAGTCCTTCCATTGATGGGTTGAATCTGGAGGTCGATCTTCCAGGAATTGCGTTGCCGGGGATCAAAGAGGTGATCTCTCTGGAGGGTAGCAAGCTGCGGTTTGCAGCAGATAAGGGCGTAAAAGAGGATGCGAAGCTGGCGCTACGACTTTCCGCACAGGGTAAACTGAAACTCAAACTGTTGGGCACGGCGCTGACACTTGATGGTCGGGTGAGTCTAGATAAACAGTCCGACGGGGAAGTGGTGGCGTCGCTTTATGGCGCCAGCGAAACGGATCAGGATAAGCCGTTTGGCATTGATATTCTGAAACTGGATAGCTTCGCCGTTGAGGGGACGATCCACCATAAGGCCAAAGAGCTTGAATTGAGCAGTACATCCATGGTGCGGGTCATGGGTGCAGAAGAACCCGTTAAGGCTAGTGGGGAAATTAAGATCAATGCGCGTGGCGTGGAAGACATCAATTTGGTCATTGAGAGCAAGTTGAAGGCTGGAGATATACCTGTATTCAGCAAAATTCCTGCGATTGGCGATTTGAATCTGGCAAAACTTGGTATCTCCAAAGATGGATTAATTGCAGTGGTGCATTGGCCGGCTCTTGGTATTCAAAACGCAACGTTAAGTGCTCATAAAGTGGGGGATAACCAGATCGGTTTGATTCAGGTTCCGACTCTGGATCTCTCTGGCTTGCTTACGAAAGCTGGTGTTGTTGCGGATCAGTTGCAAGGGTTTGCTTTGCCTGATGCCCATTTAGTGATGACAAAGTCCAAAACCAACACCAATGAATTGAAAGACAATCTGCCAGCAGGCATGTCTAAATTGGAAACTGTGTTGACCAAGCTTCCAGATTACGAGGTGGGAAGTGGTACCTCCCTGTTTGTCTCCTTAAGTCAGGATAATATTCCAAAACCGTTAAGAGACCTATTAAATGAGCAGCTGCACCTGTCTAAGTATTTGAGTGGAGATCTGATCCTTTCCGGGCATATCGGCAACCTGATCAAAAAAGAAGGAAGCTTTGAACTGGCGGCATCACTGTCCGAATTCAAATTCCCAGATGATTTAGCCATTCCCGGCGCTTTAGACCTGGATTCAACCCAGGCATCTTTCGCCGTTGGGTCGGACTTGACCAAAAAAACCGCTTTTGTGGGTCTAAAAAGCAAATTAGATTTGTCTATAGCCGATGTGAATATGGGCTTTAATGCCGGTTTCATGGCCGAAAAGGTTGAGAATGGCTACAAGCTTAAACTGGAAGGAGATGTTGAGACCGATGCTTGGAAAAAACTCGTTAAGCTTCCAGGTGTTGAGCTAACCAAGGTCAAGTTGCAAGGCGAGGTCTTGGCGGCTAAGAAAGATCAGGGTGAGGGGAAAAAAACGAAGACCGAGCTGTCCCTTAAAGCCGGTCTCGCTACTACCACGGAGATTGCAGGGAGCGCCTATGAGGCCAATTGGAACATCCTTGTGCGTAATAACGCCTTCTATGATCTGGAAATGGAGCTGACAGACGATATAACCCTAAGCAAACTGCCGCTGATCAAAGAGATTCCCAACATCGATCTAGCCAACAGCTTTGCCGTTAGCAATTTCAAAATCTCTTTACGGGGCATCTCCGCCAATCTGAACTGGAAGGATCTAGGGTTGTCGGGAGAATCGGTCTTTTTCCAAACCGACGGTGTTGCCGTGGGTCTATTCGCCGTCCCAGATATGCAGTTGACCAAACTTGTCAATTTGGTGCCCAAGGATAAGCTTGGCCCCTTGGACAAGCTGGGAGGGGTTCTTGATAACATGGCAGCTTTAAAACTGCCCCAGACGGTGGTGAGCTTTACCTCAAAATCGGTTCCTCAACTGAATCTATCCGAGCTGCCTGAAGAAGCTCAACGTTTGCTTAAAAAAGTTCATGGCAAAGATAAAGCGGAGATCAACTTTCCCAATGGAATCGCTATCAGCGCCAAGCTAAGCAAGGATGATCTGCCTAAAACGCCCATCAATTTTCATGAAATGATCAATGAGCAGCTTGGTCTGTTTGACAAAATCATTAAGGCGGATTCGGTGGTGATTAGCGGGGGGCTGGGAGATTTGGCCACCAACCCCACTATCTATCTGGCCGCAGCAGTTCCTAACGTTGGCATGGGCAGTTTTCTGACTGATAAAGGTGAACTTGGAAAAATCCTTGGCTTTAATAGTGTTGGGACCGATTTCTTCATCGAACTGGACCTGTTTAATATCGCGGCGCGTTTGGGGCTATCCGGGGATGTAACCCTTGCGCTGCCCAATATGTCCAAACTGGATGAGGTAACTGATCCCAATAATTGGGATAAGCTTACCTTCGGTGGCCGACTGATGGCCAGTGTGGATGCGGTCTCTTGGGCAGGTGGATTTAAACTAAGCGGAACCTATAAAGGTCGTTGGAATAACCCCTTTGGTCTGGTTAACGGATTGTATATGGACCATGCGGCTTTGCTGGTGGGGGTTGATACCGAAGGCTCGGTTGAGTTCGGTATTAAAGGCGGTGGTGGCATTGAATTGACCGAAAACGATAAAAGCGGTGCTACACGCAGATTTGATATAAAAAATCTGGAGTTTATGACTGCTATCAATTTCTCATCTACCCTGCCTATCCCTAAAAAATTGGGTGTGGATTTGCATTTTGGTGATAAGACCGATCTGAGTCTTTTTTCCCAAATGGAGATTCAACAAGGCTTTTTAAAAGGAGTGGGCACCAACGCCTTTGCCTCAGGGCTTAAAAAGCTCAATGAAAAAGGGGTTGTGCCGCAAGTTGTGATAGACGCTCACGCCTTCTGGCTTAAACAGACCCTTAAGAACAGTAATATCCGTGAACTTTTCAAGTTGGATGAACTGCCGCTGCCGCTGCTTAAAATCCGAGGCGCCCAGATCATGTTGCGGACACCGGGTGCGGTGATTCCGGGGTCCGAGCCCGGTCAGGGTATCGGCGGTATCGCCAAGGGTAAACTCTTAATGGACTTTATGGGGCAACGGGATACCGAGCTCGCAGAACTCGATGCCCGTCTTACCTTGTCAGATGGTCTGATACTCAAGGGGGAAATCAAGCCCTATAAACTTGGACCCATGCAGTTAAAAGACGGCATCATTGATATTCAAGCCAATATCAAATCCATCCCCCACTTTAAAATCAAGGCTCGCTCTGGATTTCAAGGCATCAACGATGAAAAGTTCGAGATTATCCTAAGCAAGGACCAAGCGACCTTTGAGATGGGTAAAAAGCTTGAGAATGTGTACGACCTACATATCAAAGCTGGCACCAAGAAAGGTGTGGCGCTGACGAGCTCTAATAACGATTTCGTGCTGGATGTGGGCTTTAAAACGGAGCTGGATAAGTCGGTAGAGTCGGTGGTCACGGCTGTAGGGGTTCCCCAGCCCGTGGTAGATCTTGTCAAGGGGGTGAATCCCTTGCTGATTACCGGTGTTCGATTCCAAGGGGCGGCCAAAGAGTTCTTTTCTGGCAACAAAGGTATCTCACTCGCCTTCCAGCATACCATTCATGGTCATGAAATGCCGGACGCTGTTGCGGTGACCGAGCTGGACTGGAGTAGCGCCAAGGGGTTTGTTGATGCATTGGCCGAACCGACGGTTATCAAAGCGTTTGGTAAGAGTTACAAAAACTTTTTGCGCAGCCCAGGACTGACCCTTGATCTGGACAAACTTAAAGGCGGCTTCGCTTTGGGGCACTTGCCTTTCCACGGGTCTGGGGCATTAAACCTCGCCGATATTAACGGCCAAGAAGCCTTCATACTGAAGACCAATACAGAACTGTTTAATCTGAAGAAATCAGTCCTTCTGACCATCTTCCCCGATCACTTTGCGTTTAAGACCGAGGACAAACTAGGCGGGCTGTTCGATTCTAATCTGACTGTCTGGTCAGAAGGGGGCTCACTGGCACAGCCCAAGAAGATTGAATATTTGGCCTATATGGAAGGCGAAGGTTTGACCGACTGGCTGCAAAAACGCATCGGCTTTGGTATCGATGCAGGTAAAGAGACCGTTGACCAACAGGTTGCAAATGCAAGGCGGGTATTGGCCGTGGCGGAGGATGAGGTTAGGAATCTGGAAGCCAAACTCGATGCTGCTCGTAAGCGCGTAAAGAAGATGTTGATGAAGGGTGGCGCGATTATTAGGAAATCCCAATCAGTGGTTGATCGACTTCAGTCAGAAGTAAACCATTATTCATCGACCAGAGATGACCTGAGACGCAAACGGTTGAAGGCAGAGAAGAGTCCCTGGCCATGGGTTAAAATACAGTCCCCTTTTCTGTGGATTGCAGAGAAGGGTGTGGAACTCGCTCTTGAAGTGATGAAGGTTGCATTGGGAGAGGCCTTAAAAGTACTGAAGGCGGCCCAGGCGGCCATTGAGAACTATCCTGTGGATCTATCCCCTCAAGTTAGTGTTTATCTTGTTCCCTATGCGGTGGCGAAAGCCAATGTAGAGATGGCTAAGGTCTCACTGGATACCGTGCAGAAACTCAATAAAGCAACATCAGACCTGGTTAATGCGCTGGTTGAGGGCACCATTGGAAAGGCCAACTTCAATGTAAAACGGGCTGCTCTCAAAGGGACATTGGCGGCCAATATCACCGATACCCAAGGACAACTCCATATTGAGGGAGATTTTTGGGATCACAATGATATTGAGTTTAATTTAGGCTTCAATATTGGTGATCCCAGCAAAACCGATGTGTCGGGGATTAGCAAACTGTTCATGGGTATATTCCGCAACCAGGAGGTGGGGTACCAGCAGAGCAAAGCGCCTCATTTGCCTGCATATATCGCTTCCCAGGTGATCAGTGAAGAGGATCTAAAAGCTCAAGGTGAGGAGGCGCGTCAACTCCGGGAAGCCTATCGCAAAGAGTTGGCAGAGAAAGAGAAACAGTGGGCCAATGATCTTAAGATGGGCATGCCCAATGGCGGCATGAACTTGCTGGTAAAACTGAAAGGTACGGACAACTGCTTGACCCTTACCAGCAAGAAGCATCCGAAAATCAAGCGAAAAGGCAGCTTTAAGGTTGTTGATGCGCTTCCATGTATTGGGGATTCCAGCCAGCATACCTTCTTTGGAACCACACGCGTCAGAATCGGGCGGGGCAATATCTGTTTTGGTCATGTGGATGGATATGTCACCGGATATGTGTGTGACGGTCGTCGGGCAAGACGCTATCGGTTCGCAGAGGGGGCCATGGAACAGATGGAGGGCAAAGGGTGCATGGTTTGGGAAGACAGCCTTTTGAAATTCATCGATTGCGGCCATGCTAACGCCCATGGTTTCTCGATACATCATGAAACCAACCTTGTCCTGAAGAAGACGGTCAAGATGAGTTCAACCGAAAAGGGGTCGGTAGCTGCTTTATCCAATGGTAGCGCCAATGACCAGGTAACATCGGCACGCCAATTAGCCCCATGGGTTATGGTTGACCTGGGAGATTACTACGATATCGATCGAGTAGATCTTTTTGGTCGTGCAGTCTCCAAAAAGGTGAAGGTTATTCTATCTGAGCAGCCCTTTGCCCAGACCCATGTTAAAAAGACCACCATCCATGTCCCCCTTTCTGGTTTGGCATCTGAGTCTGGAATCCATCGCCTGACCGAAAGTCTCGACATGGGAGGTCGGGGAAGATCGTTCAAAATCGAGAAAACGGAGTCCAGTGCGCCTAAACGCGCGCGCTATGTGATGGCTGTGATGGAGGGCAAGGGCGTTTTGTCTCTGGGTGAGCTGGCCGTGTTTGGGCGTAAATCTTTGTCTCGCTCTAGAATTAGGAAAGCCACCCCATTCACTAACGTGGCTCGAAATAAAAAAGCCAGCCTATCCCATGGTCAAAGGGGATCGCAGGCGGTGGATGGGGTCCGAATGACCGCGTTTGATGCACAGACTAAATCATGGGGAACGCACCTTTCTGCCGCACAGACGATGTGGTGGCAGGTGGATCTTGGTGACTACTATGCGGTGGATAAAATCGCCATCACCAATCACGACGGATATAACTTATCCGGCGCAGAGTTGTTGATGTCCAGCGTACCCTTTAAAAAGGAAGGGATGCAGCAACTGGATCCGGTCATGGAGCATATCAAAAGCTACGCGATTAACAGTGGTAATCAGATTATTGAGCAGGATTTAGATGGCTCTGTGGTGCGATATGTACGCATTCAACAGCCCACCCATAAAGATATCGCTTTGGCAGAGATCGAGGTGCTTAGTCGAAACCCCAAACAAAAGGCCAAGCCAAAGTTGACCTATTACACCAATGTGGCGGCCAATAAACCGTCCCGGGTTATTAGTGCACACACACACAAACGTGGTGCTGAAAATGGTAACGATGGCGTAATAAGCCAAATGGGTGATGGTATCGTTTTCACCAAGAAAGAGAACTATCCGTGGTGGGAAGTGGATTTGGGTGGAGTCTACCCCATTGATAAAGTGGTTCTTTACAATTTCAATGAAACGGAGCGTAGTCAAAATCGCTTGTTAGGCGCGCAGATTCTTATTTCCCAAGTGCCGTTCTGGGAAAAGGATTATCTGGCATTGAGTGGAAATTCCAAGCTGATCGATAAATCGATCGAGTTGAGTAAATCCAAAGCGGAAGATTACTACGCCTATAAATTCTCCGAACCAAAACTTGGGCGTTATGTCCGCCTTCAATCACCCAAGAAGAACATACACTTTAATCTTTCTGAATTGATGGTGCTGGTTAAGGTGGATAAGCCGGGTGGAATCGTCAAAGCGTTGGATGAAGGCAGTGTTTTGCTGTCTCGTCATAAAAAAGCAATCTTCAGCGATGGGTCCAGTGGCGCAGGCGCCGTTGATGGTTCTTTGAATAAGGGTGGCGTCAACCGTACAGGTTCAGACTATCCCTGGTTGGATATCGATTTAGGCAGTCATTACGCTATCAGCGGCGTTCGGCTTTCATTGACCAATCAGCCTGGTAAGGCGGGTAACAGTAAAGGGTTACAGGTTTACGCCTCCAACTATCCTTTCACTACCTTTGATAATTATAGTGCAAAGAACCTCTTCGGCCTGCCCGGAAATTTACGCGCGGTCACCCTTCCGGAAAAGGATGGTTCTATATCGGTGGTGGAGTCCAAGTTTGGCGACAAGCCCTATGCCCGTTACATCCGTATTCAACAGATTAAAGAGGGTGTGTCGCACATTAATCTGCAAGAGTTTGAAGTGTATGGCGAGGATAAACCCAAAAGTGAAACGACCGTTAAGCAGTTCGAAAAATCACCTTACAAACCGATAGCCAGCTATGAAGAAGCCCACCTCAAGCCAGTTAAGTTCAACTTCTGCGTCATCGAAGGTTCTAGCGGGGCCAAACTGGGGTTCTGTGATCATGCTGTTGCCATCTATAACGATGGCACCATTCGCAGAAGCGATGATCCAAATAAATGCCTAGGCGTAGCCGATAAAACGCCTAAATTTGAGACCTGCACACCGTTTTCGCGGGATCAGAGATTCAGCCTTGATTGGGTCAAGGGGGCTGGTCGTTTGTTGGAAACCGGTATGGAAAAGGAGGACCGGTTCCACTTGGTGCATGACAAATCCAAACTGTGTCTCAGCCTGCCCAGCGCTGATCCAGCCTATGATGAGACGCTAACGTTGGATACGTGCGTCGACCAAGTCTCAACCAAACAGGATTTCCGTTTCAATCACCAAAAGGTGCCGTATCTCGACAGATATTACACCAAGGGAGATGTCCAGATCTGGAATAACCTGTCACCGAGTACACGGTTGGATGTGACCGGCGCAGATGATGCCATTCTAAACGGATCCAATGGGGCCAGCACCCGAGGCTGGCAGATCCGCGTCTATCACAGTGACGGCAGTAAAGATGGGAACCGCCAGTTCCGCCTCTATAATCTGAATAAAAGAAAGTGCTTTGAGCCAGTAAGCGATGTTCATGGTGCTCGGATGGCAGTCTACTCCTGCAGACCGACCAGCGACGAGCAGGTCTACTACATCGATAAGCAAAAGCGAATGCGCCACAGTGCGACGGGCCATTGTGTAGGTTTAAGTACCCGCGGCGGACTCGTGGAGCTTCGGAACTGCGTGGACAATGCGACGCGACAGAAATGGAGTTGGGGGCTGCGCTACACTGTAATTACCGTTGCCCGTAAGTTGCCCAAAGGGGATGTGCAGTTCTGGACCAAGGCGCGTCCTGATACCCGTTTGGATGTGAACGGGAGTCATGAAACCGTGCTTCACGGTAAAGATGGTCAAAGCTCCCGTCGCTGGCAAGTTTTGCCAGTCAAAGAAGATATGATAGGCGACAGCATTACATTTTTCCGCCTGATCAATAGGTACTATGAGCTCTGTCTGGAGCCCTCCAGTTGGTCGAGAGGGTCGTGGGTGAAGCTGAGTACATGTAATGAAAGTACTAAAAGTCAAAAATTCTCGTGGGACAAGCTCGATCGCATACGTCATGAACAATCGGGCTATTGCCTGGACTATAACAGCAGCAACAACCGAATTCAGTTGGGGGAGTGCCACAAAACGAAAGCTCAACAGAAGTGGGATTGGAAGCTGTTGGATACGATTCCTGTACTGACCAAAATCCCCAGCGAAAATGTTCAAATATGGAATCAGGCTTTGGACTATGAGCGACTGGATGTGAATGGCAGACATGAGTGCACGATTGCAGGTCGGGATGGGGAGAGTAGTCGCAGTTGGAAGGTGATTCCCTATGAAGAAGGAAAAAGTGCTGGAAAAATGAAGTATTTCCGCCTAAAGAACAACTATTACAATCTGTGCTTGGAGCCCAATAGTAAAGGCAGAGGTGGTAATCTCGGTCTACATTCTTGTAGTGCGACCAATAGAAATTTGAGGTTCTATTGGGATAAGCACAAACGGTTGCGCCATGACAAAACAGGTTACTGTCTCAACTACAATACAACCCCTAATCGAATCCAATTGGCGGAGTGTGAAACGACAACGCCTAACCATAAGTGGGGGTGGAAATGAACGCCGGCGCGATTGGTTGGGTGGTGATATGGATTTCTCTGTGGGTCGCCCTGCCTGTACTAGCTGAATCGGAGGCGCCGGTTGTAGATAGCGCCAAGGCTGAAGCTGTGGAAGAGGCTGAGTCCGAAAAGGAGAAGAGTATCGGTGAGATTCTTGATGCGTTGCCGGGCAGTTTCTTTGCCCGATCGCTGTTTGATGACGCATCGCCGCCTCCCCCTAAACCGGAGCGTCAAAACCAAGAAGAGGATGAAGTAACCGATCAAGAGGTTCAGGCCTGTTTGTCGATAATTGATAAACTGATGGCCGATGATGATGTGCAACGCGATCTAACCTCCGAGGAGATTGAACAGGAGACCTTAGACGCTAGAAAAAAATGTTTGGATAGAAAGCCCACCCAAGCAATTCATGAGGCTTTGGGGGAAGAGAGCGACTCTCTAGACGAGCATACTGAAAACCAAACCAACCGGGATCGCTATGCGGATCGTCCCAAATGGTTGGGGGAGTACAATTAATGGCATTCCCAGGCTTTGTATCTAGTGGCAGATTTGGCTCACGCTGGTTTGGCATGAACAATGGGCAGTCCACGTGAAAAGAAGACGCTCAAGACTAAGTCTCGCGTTGGTGGACGTCTTCCTATGGAGAGGGGGGCTTCCTGGGAGAGTCGCGCTCATTTCAGCGGTGCTGTGCATTATTATCTCTGGTGATTTATTCGCAGCCCATGCCCAGTTCGATACAACTGAGGGCCCCGAGAAGATACAGACGCAAATCGCTCAAGATGAGGTTACTCAGATTAAGGCGCGTGGCTATCTGCGTGTGGCCATCTACCACAGAGACACGCCCCCTTTTTACTACAAAGATGAACTGGGCGTGCTGCAAGGGTTTGATGTGGATCTCATCAAGGGATTTGCAGCGCTGTTGGGCGTCAAGGTAGTTTTTGTTAGAGAGCCTAGTTCATTTAATGGCTTAGTGGAAAGCGTTGCTCAAGGAAAAGCGGACTTGGCCCTGTCTAAAATTAGTCGAACCTTTAAACGGGCCCTTCGGGTTAACTTTTCAAAACCTTATTTGGTTATGCGGCAAGGCTTGTTGATTAACCGCCAACACCTATCCAGACAACAGGCTCGTAATCAGCCCCTCGGGCAATGGCTGCGGCAGACAAAGGGCCGGTTAGGGGTGATTGGCGGGTCCTCCTATGAACAGTTTGCCAAAACGTACTTTCCTCACATGGAGGTTGTTCCTTTTAAGGCCTGGGATGGGGCGTTGAAGGCAGTTTCTCAAGGACAAATCCTGGCAGCCTATCGGGATGAGTTGGAGATTAAAAAGATCATTTCCGCTCGGCCAAATCTCTCCATTACCTTAAAAACGGTTGTCCTGGAAGACCTGAAAGATGCCATCGTCATTGCGGTGAACCTTAACCACCCCCACCTTTTATCCCTGATTAATCTGTATTTGGAAAATGGTGGCTTCATGAGGTTTAGTCCGGAGGAGATCATCCAGAACCACATGCCCAAAAATGTAAGCCACAATCAACGTACTTTAGAGCTGATAGGGGGGAGGATGTGACTAATTTTCTTACTTCTCCCTGGACCTTGATGATCAGCGTCTTCATTGGGGTCTACATCGGCCTATACGAAAAAGGTGCGATTCCTTACTTGGAGCCAGTTGGGTTGATCTATATCAATCTAGTCACCTTATGTGTCATCCCCATTCTGTTGAGCTCTATTTCCATTAACCTCGGTAAGCTTTTGCACAGTGCCAAAGGCCGGAAAATTCTGAGGCGATTGCTATTTCTCTATCTGGTCCTTTTTGTGTTAGTCGCATTCATAGGGATCTGCGTCGGGGTGTTGGGTAATCCCGGAGGCAATTTAGACCAAAGCCAACGCTCAGCTATCGGTGAGATCATTCAGCAATCACCCTATATGCCAGAAGCTTCCATAAAGCTTCTGGAAGATCAGTCTGTGGAATCCGGTCGCACGTTGGTAGCTGTGCTGATTGATAAAGTTATCCCCCATAACCTATTTGCTGCCATGAGTGGCGACGATGTGCCCAAGGTCTGCTTTTTTTCTGTGCTGCTTGGTCTGGTCTTTGGCGCTATGAGTTCCCATAAGACCGGTCTGTTAACTCAGCTTTTAAGTAATATCAATGAAGCTTTTGTGTACCTAATGCAGTGGTTGATGGTCCCACTTCCTATCGCTCTTATTTGTCTTTTGGCTGGTCAAATTGGTGGTGTGAGCTTTGAAGCGATACAGGTATTGGCAAAGCTGGCCATCAGCGTAGTGGTGGCAGATCTGCTTCTCTTTGCTGTTTTCTTGATTATGCTCTCTGTCCGTAGCAGGCAGTCGGTTTTCGGGGTTCTGTACAACATGCGGGAACCTATACTGATCAGTCTTGCTGCCAGTAACAGCTTTGGCGCCGTACCCTCAGCCATCGAAGGGATGAAGTACTATCTGCGCATGGGGCATCGCAGTATGGGGGGGGAATTCCTTTAGGCATTACGATTTGTCGCAACGCCTACATACTCTATTTTGCCATTGCATCCGTATTTGTCAGTCAACTCTACAATTTAACTCTGGCATGGGAGCCGTGGCTGATTAGTATCATAGGCTCAATCTTAGCTGGTGTTGCTTCTGTCGGCTCCAGCGGCATCACGGCTTTGTGTCAGTTAGGCCTCGTGTTAACGCCGCTTGGCTTGCCTTTAGAGGTGGTATTGACGCTGTTGATTATCATTGATCCTCTATTGGAACCGCTGCGGGCGATGAATAACATGCTCAGCAATTGTGCTGTTGTGAGTTTGATTGCGCCAAGGCATAAAATCGAAGACCAAATCCTATCTGGAGCGGTTGTAGAGCAGGCTAAAGGAAGAGATGATCTTGTGTTGAGAGCCTTGCAGAGTGACTGATTGGAGAACAACAAGATGCCATTAGAGCCATGATCTCATCCACATTCATGTGTTGTCAGATGGCCCAACTCTAACGGTAAATAAACACAATGTCAGCCTGTCGGCGACACGACCAAAGTTGCAATAGTTGTGATATCAAACGTTAAGAATCATCAGGAGTCTAAAATGAAAAATACGCACAAGCGATACTGGGCTTTTTCTTCAACGGCTTCTCTTCTTTTGTCACTATTGTTAATGTATATGTTCTATAGTCTTGATCATCTGCGAGACTTGAAAGTTCTTTCAGGTGACGGAAAAGTCGCGAAAGAGCTTATGAATGAAGCATCCATTCATAAGAGTCTCACCAAGTGGCGCTTGACCAGTGTAAAGAACGATTGGCCGCTTAAAGTGGTGCCAACAGGGCTATTTATTCAATCTGTTCGCTTTGAAAGTGCGTCTGAAGTAAGTCTGACCGGCTATATCTGGCAAACATATACCGACGGCGTGCATGATGGAATTTCAAGAGGCTTTGTCTTGCCGGAATCCATTGATTCTGCTGATACAGCCGTGCAAGAAGAGGTTTATAGAAAACGGGTAGGTTCCTCAGAAACTATAGGCTGGTACTTTGAAAGAAATATCCGACAGTCCTATAGCTATAAGGATTTTCCTTTTGATTACAAAACCGTTCATCTGCGTATGTGGCATAACGATTTTGCAGATAACGTGGTGTTGACACCAGCTCTTGATAGCTACAAGTCAACTGACGTCATGGATATCTTTGGGATTGACGATAGTATTGCCCTGGCTGGTTGGAATATATTGAATACTTACTATTCCTATGATTTTCATGATTACGATACCAATTTTGGCTTGAGTGAGTATGCGGGGCAAGAGGCTTTTCCTGAGTTGAACTTCAATATCCTTGTTAAAAGGGAGATTTTAAACCCACTTATTATCTTTCTCGTGCCGATGTTAGTGGTTATGGCTCTTTTGTTTGCCATTCTAATGGCGACGACCTTGAGTAGTGAGACACAGGATGTTTCTGGCTTTAATGTGTTGAGTGTCTATGGGGCGTATTCAGCGCTTCTGTTTACAGTTATCATTGCCCACAGTTCTTTAAGGGAAAACTATCCTGTTAGCGAGTTTTTCTACATAGAGTATTTCTATGTTCTGATTTACTCTATAATAGTATTCTTGACCCTGAATACACACTATTGCCTGTCAGAAGGAAATAGAATAACACGCTGGTTACATCAAGATGATCACCTGATGGTTAAAATTCTGTTCTGGCCAGTTTCCCTATTCTCTTTGGATCTAATCACGTTTATAACCCTGTTCTAACATAAACAGATGGGCAGTGGCGCCAGCGGGAAGGCAACGTTTTTGTTTTTGTAAGAATTGGGCGGGCCAAATATAGGCGACCACGCCCCACCATACTGTAAAAGCGGAGGTTGCACTTTTAAATGAGTGGTGAAAATAGAAATCACGCTGTTTCACGCTAATAGGACTTGATGAGTCCGTCCTGGGGTTCGTGACATTGGATTAGCTGATCTTAAGAAGATTGAAAACCGACCGGGTGAACATCATCTCTTATTTTGCTGATCAATAGGGGATCAAACTTTCTGCCCAAAATGCTCAGAATTTCTGATTCCAGTAGCTTTTGCTCCACCAAGATACCTGCGGAGAGGATACTCCGACGAAAAGCCACCCTCTCGGGTGGCTTTTTCGTTTCTACATTTCACCAATGGTTACAGTGATACCGTGGAAACCTTTCTGCCCCTGCAACAAGACCAGCATGCACCTTCCACGGTCCATATCCGGCCCTTTTTTCTCTCTTTCTCTTCCATAAACGGTCGAGGTCCGTTTTGTGGCTAAATAACAGACTGATGGGGCAACACTTTTCTGGACGGTTTTTTACGCAGAAACTGAGAATGCCAGACCACACTGTTCAGGGGTCATATAGCCGATGGTTGAATGCTTCCTCTGGCGATTGTAGAACACCTCAATGTATTCAAAGATGCTCTGTTTAGCTTGCTTATGAGAACTGAAAACCAGGTCTCCGATCAACTCTGTCTTCTAATGTGCCGAAAAAGCTCTCAGCTGGTGCGTTATCCCAGCACTCTCCAAGACGGCTCATGCTTTGGAGGTATCCCTTCTCCTTGAGCAAACCGGTGAAGAGGTTGGATGCGTACTGGCTTCCTCTATCGCTATGGACCCATCAAGCAACGGGTGGCCTGTGCTTGAAATAGGCCATTCTTAAGGCGTCCGTTACCAGTGATGCTTTTATATGGTCAGCCATAGACCATCCAACAACACTACGCGAATAAAGGTCTATCCAAACAGCCAGATAGAGCCAGCCCTCCTTGGTCGCAGTGTAGGTGATATCGCCCACATAGGCCTGATCTGGTCGCTCAGCGGTAAATTCACGGTTCAAGTGGTTCGGAGCCACGGGTAAAGAGTGACTGGAATCTGTCGTGATAACCTTGAAGCATCGTTGGGCTTTGCATTCCAGATCTTGCTTACGTTTGATCTTGGCAACTCGCCTCCTACTGATGCGAACACCTTGCTCAATCAAACAGCGCTGTAGACGCTTGGAACCATAGGCTGCTCGGCTTCCATGGAAGATATTAACTATCCACTCTCCTAAAAGCCTGTTTTCCTCTGCACTGGCTGATTCTCGCCGGTTGAGCCAGCCGTAATAGCCACTCTTAGAGACACCCAGCACGCAGCAAAAGTGTTCTATTGAATAGTAACGCCTTTGCTGCTGGATAAAAGCGTACTTTACTGGATGTCCTTGGCAAAGTACGCGGCGGCTTTTTTTAAGATGATTTGCTCTTCTTGTAACCGGGCTAACTCTTTACGCAGTTGCTTGTTCTCATTCTGGAGCGAAACCATCTCAGGCGATTTACCACCTACTTTCTTGGCCTGCGCTTGTGCTCGCCAGTTGTAAAGGTTCTTTGGATTGACATCCAACTGCTCAGCAATCTCAGGCACGGATTGATCCGTGCTGCTCATCAGCTCAACGGCTCGATCCTTGAATTCTTGGGTATACCGTTGCAATTGTCGTTTGCTCATCAAGATGCCTCCTCTATGCGGGCGTCCTATTCTCCCTCAGAATGGGTGTCCAAAAAAGTGTACCCACCTCAGTTTCAAAGGGTGTCAGATCCAAGGGTTGTGAGAGTGTCTGTAATTGCCTCTATAACGCTATCCCACGCACCGGGCTGAGGTTGACGGAATAGACGCATCGTAGGATACCAATGTGTGGTTTTGTGATCCAACGCCCAGCGCCAATCTGGATGATGGGCAAGCAACAACCATACGGGCTTACCCATGGCAGCAGCCAGATGGGCGGTTGCCGTGTCTACGCTGATGACAAGATCAAGTGAGTCGATAGCTTGCGCCAGTTGCAAAAAGTCTGTCCAGGGTAAATGGCCTATTAGTCGGTCATGTCGACCCGGTTCGTCAGGTTTGGCGAGATTCGGGGCATCCCATTGCAGGTCATGGAATTGCCACCCTGCTTGATCGAATAGCGGCTCCAGTTTGTCCCATGGCATGGACCGTTTCTCATCATTACTGTGCGTGGACTTCCCTCGCCAGCACAGGCCAACTTTTTTTAGGCTCTGTTCACCCTGTAAATCCTTATTTTCTGAATAAGAAAGTGGAGGAGATAGATAGGGTCCCTGCCAGGAAGCTTCAACTTGGGCATCACTTAATCCCAGCACGAAAGGCAAGCTCAAAAGAGAGCAAAAACAGGTGGCCTGCTCTGGTGTATGGTCCTTCTCCAGCCAATTGATCTGTAGTGGAAGCGTGGCAAACAACGGTAGAATTTCTACTGGCACTGAAATGCTTACCAGTCTGAAGTAACGGGTGACCAAAGGTAGAAAGCGGATAAAGTGAATTAGGTCACCAAACCCCTGTTCACTGTGTAGATACAAATGACCGTCTGGGTCTGGGGTGCCATCCCAATGAGGCCAGGGTAACTGGCGTACCCCAATATTAGGCATGCGCCAACGCCATTCATAGGCGGCAAAACCTTTCTGCCAGTGTCCTTGAATGAGTTGGGCCCGTGACAGATTGAAATGCGCGGATGGGGTGTCTGGCTGCAGGGATATGGCCTTGGAGTAGTGCGCAACGGCTTCTTGGGCAAGGTTTTGCTGCAATAAGATATTTCCTAGATTGACGATGCTTTTGTAATGAGTGGGCTGTTTTTTAAGTGCTCTGTTCAGTGCCTGTTGTGCGTGATCCAGTTGGTTGTTTTGTTTGTAGAAATTTCCTAAGTTAAAATGATGTTCTGCTTCTTCAGGTTCCAGTTTAATGGCCTGTTTGAGATCTGCTTCAGCCTGAGCCGCACGTGCCAGTTCATGGGCAAGAAGACCTCGGTGGGAAACGTAGGTGGCACACCAGGGCGCTAAAGTTACTGCAAGACTGAGTTTTTCAAAGGCTAAGTCGTGTACCCCTTGGCGCCAAGCTGAAAAACCTTCGAGATGGAGTAGTGGTGGATAGTGCGGTGCATAGGTACACAGTTCCGTAAACATTGGCTCGATCTCGGCATCGGGGAAGCGCTCTAGCTGTTGGATGGCCTCCAAAAATCGTGGTATGAAATCTTCCATTGAATCCAGTGCAGTTGGATTTGATTCCAGTTCCAGGGGTTTTGATGACAAGAGCGGCGCAGCATGTTTTAAATGGGCCAGCAGTGCGCGTCGGATCTCCAGGAATACGGTCTGCCATACTTTGGGCTTGGACTGTTTGAAGATGCGAAGAGTAGGGTACCAGGGATTATCTTCGGCACCATCGACCCAGCGCCAGTCCGCAGTATCATGCACCGCCAGCCATAAAGGACGACCCAAAGCACCAGCCAGATGGGCCAAGGCGGTATCTACGGTAATAATCAGATCCACATTCATCATCACTGCAGCAGTATCCGCAAAATCCTGTAGGCCTGGTTCTAGACCAATAATTGGTACATTGGGCGGCAGATGTTCAAGCTGAGCCAATGCCTCATCCCCCACCTGTATGGCAATAAGGTGGACATTGGGAAGGTTGGCTACGGGAAGGAGTTGTGCCGCAGGGAAAGAGCGATTTTCATTATTGGGAAAGGCAGGGTTTCCTTGCCAAGCGACAGCAATTCGAAAGCCATCTATAGCAGCCAGTCGCTGTGCCCAATAACGCACCCGTTCTGTAGAAGGGGCCAAATAGGGAATGGTGGTTGGTGGGGTATCTACCAGTCCCAATAGCCGTGATGGCACACTCAATAATGAAATGTGTTGATCAAAGGCTGGAGGCTTTTCATCAATGGCAATAACGGTGTCCAGTGCCTTCATCTGCCGTAGCAGGCCAACCATTGGTTTTTGGCAGCTTAAGATAATGCGCCCCACCATGGTACGAATCAGGGGCAGATAACGCAGGAATTGGAAGGTATCTCCCATGCCCTGTTCTACCCAGACATAAAGGGTTTGATTGGGAGCGGCGCGGCCATCCCACACCGGTTTGCCCAGGCGGCGTTGACTCAGTCGGTTGGTCTGCCAACGCCACTCATAGTCTAGAAAGGCATTCCGCCAGCGACGTGTTCGAAAGTGCTCAAAAGATCGATGCAGATAAGCTTCGGCATAATTAGGATCCAGTGCCGTGGCGCGTTCTAGCAACTGCATGGCTTTTTGGTTGTTCCCTTGATCCAAATAAGTTGAGGCTAAATTCACATGAGCCATGGCGCTTCCGCCATCGGTGTACAGCGCCTTCTGATAGATCTGAATAGCGTCTTCGGTGCGTCCTTGTGCATTGTAAATGGCCCCTAAATTAATATAGGGGCTGGCTTGGTCCGGGCGTAGGCGGCAGGAAGTTTTAGCGTGGTGTATGGCCAGCTCATAGCGTTTGCAGGCTTTCAGCGCCAATGCTAGGTTTAGGTGCGCAGTGTAATGATCCGGCACAAAGGCTAAAACCCCCTGGTAAGCAGCAATGGCTTTTTCATGTTGTTTGCGCTGCATCTGTAGATGTCCAATATGCAGCAGGCAGGTGTAGGATTCCGGGTCTAATGTGGCGGCTGAATGGTACGCTTGCAGTGCGGCATCTGTGTGTTTGAGCCTGCGTAGAGCGTGGCCTCGATTGTGGTGTACTTCGGCGAAGTGAGGGGCAATATCCAAAGCACGTTCAAAGCTGGCCAAAGCCTGCCGAAGATTGCCTTGTTCGGCCAGTATGATGCCTTGGATGTGATGGAGCTGTTCCTGTGTTTGATCTCTGGACAGGCCATGTTGAATATATTGAAGTCCTTGCGAAAATTGCTTGAGTTTTAAGCAGAGTGTCGCAAGCATTTCGATATGCTGCGTATGATCTGGTTGATACTGGTGTATCTGTTGATAATAATTTAATGCCTCATGCCATTGTTTGTGTGCAAAGGCTTGCTCTCCTTTACGTTGCAAAACACGCACGGGATCAGATGGCGTTGTGTCCACATAAGTCGTGTGTTGGGCGCTAAAATCATTAAGAGATATTTGGTTATGTCTCAAGGCTGTAAGAGTGGTTGAAACCTCTTCAATGACCTCAGACCAGCTTCCCTCTTGCTGTTGTCGGAAAAGTCGCGCACTTGGGTACCATGGTGAGTTTTCTAGTTGCTGTTGCCAGCGCCACTCTGGTGGGGTGTGCAATAGAATCCAAACTGGCTTGCCTAAAGCACCAGCCAAATGGGCTATGGCTGTATCTACTGTGATCACTAGATCCATCTGCATCACACCGGCAGCCATCCGCGCCATGTCGGTGTCGTCCAAGGGCATAGGCTTAATGCGCCAGCCCGATTTTATGCTGTTCCATTCCCATGCCTGTGCATCCATCTGGAAACTGAAGAAATCCAAAGTGGTGATTTCAAATAACGGAGACAAATCTTGTAGCTTAAGTGAGCGTTTTTTATCATGTTCATGATGACGGCTGCCGCGCCAAACCAGACCGATTTTCCAACCCTTGCTATCTTGTACCGACTTGATTGCAGACGAAACATATTGCTGTGGAATGCTCAGGTAGGGGGGAGGATTGCCAAAATCTTCCAGCAAGGTAGGTATGCGGCTGGGCAGGCTCATGAGTGATGTATGAACATCACAAGGGTATTGGGCGCAGTGATCCTGTGGGATGAGTTCAATCCCTTGCATCCTCTGGAACAGGGGAAAAAGGCATTCAGGGGCAACCAGTGCCACCTGCTTAAACAGAGGTTGAAGTTCGGGTAAAAAACGAACAAATTGAAGTGTATCCCCTAAGCCCTGCTCTGCATAAACAAGTAATACCTTCTGCGTATCTGGCTTTCCACTCCACAGTTCTCCCTGCAATTTTGGTGGGGTGACTTTGCCTGCCTGAAAACGCCACTCGTAACCTTGAAATCCTTCTTTCAAACGTCCCAATGTCAGTTGGCAGAGTCCACGGTTGTAGTGGGCAAGAGCATGATCTGGGTATAAGCGTATGCAATGTTCATAATGGGTTATGGCATCTGTCATGTTGCCTTGACGATGGAGGCTTAGGCCCAGGGTGAAATGCCACTCAACCCTATTAGGGTTCTGCAAAAGTGCTTGTAGAAGCAGTGCCGCAGCCTCTGCAAAGCGTTCTTGAAGGAGCAATAATACGCTTAGGTTAGAGATAATCGTTTGGTGATTGGGATGGTGCTGATTGGCTTGTTCCAGCAAAGCGCAAGCTTGGGAAGGTTGCCCTTTTTTTTGCCACGCCACAGCCAGATTAATCTGTGCGCTCAGATGATCAGGCTGCTGGGTAAGGACCTGTTGAAGAAAAAAAATGGCCTCCTCTAGTTGGTTAGATTCCATCAAATCAGCAGCCAGGTCTGCCAAGGATGATGGGCGGGCTGGTTTACGTAATAAACCCTGACGATAGCTGGCAGCCGCTGCTGTCAACTGACCTTGGCGATGCAGCGCTAAACCCATTGCATAGTGGGCATCGGCATGGTGGCTATCTAAATCCAAAGCTTTTTGGGCGGCTGCTATAGCTTTGGGCCAGTTTTGGATCTGGTTGTTTGCTGCGGCAAGATTACTATGAAACAGCACTTCATCTGGAGAGTGTTTAAGCGCTTTTTCTATCCACGTTACTGCTTTGCCCGGTTGTTGGCTTTTTAATGCAAGCATGCCATTTAAGTGGAGCACGTCGGGGTGCTCAATATGATCCGCCGTAACTGAATTTAAAACGTGCTCTGCTTCACTCAAGGCATCTTGGGTAAGGTATTCCACAATCTTCTGCAGTGTGCTGTGTAGTTTACTTTCTGCGGACTTTTTGGTGAGGGGAACAGTGGATCCGGCATGCTTGTTGTCCATGGGTTTTGAATACTCGTTTCAGGATCAAAGTTCAATACGAAGGATGTTCTCCTTCTCAGTCATTATATTTTACGTTTTAATTTTCAGTGTTTGCATAGATAAGCGTGATTTGAGACATGCGAGTAACGCTTTGAGATGGGGGGGTAAGTTGGGTTCTCTTTTTTTTTGTATAGTAGGACGCTGCTAGTTGAACGACACCGCCTTCTCCACAGTTGGTGTCGTTCAATACTACTTTATCAGTGGGTAGGCGTAAGTTTTTTAGACGCCGAACTGTCAGGTGTGCTCTGCATTGTGCCTGATTAAAGCCATTCATGATCTGCCGTATCTCCACTACACAAGAAAATAGGCAGAATGCTAAAAAATCCGTCACCAATGCACACCAAGAAACAAAGTTCTTAGATATTTGAGAACCTTGAGTTTTTAAGAAAATGTGGTCATCCAGTTTTAGACGTTACCACACTCAGCTATGGATGTTTTTCGATATGAATCGTTTGATTGTTTTGCTGCTTTTTTTTGGAGTGTTTTTAGTTACTCCAAAACAGGGTTTTACACAGAGCTTGCCAAGTGCTCTTAATCAACTACTGGCGAGCCACCCGTTGATTGAAGCGGCACAGGCCGATGTGATGGCAGCCGATTATGGGATCGACAGTGCCAAAGCAGCTTGGACGCCCCAAGTTGATCTTACCGCTTATACAGGGAGAGAGCGGCATGATCGTGCTTACTCGACAGATTTTGAAGACACGACCAATAAGCTTTCGGTCTCAGTGACCCAACTGGTGTGGGATTTTGGTGCGACCAATGCTCAAATTGCAGTGAAATCCATTGATCATCAGAGTTCGTTGGCTGCTCTTGAGATCACCCGCCAGGACCTGATTTTGGAGGGGGCGCGCAGCTATCTGGGGTTGTTGCGGGCTAAGAATCTGCTGCTCTATGCCCATCGTTCTACGCTTAATGTCAAGGAGCAGGTAGAGCTTGAGCGCAAGCGGATGAAATCTGGTCGTGGTTCTGGGGCTGATTTGTTACAAGCTCAAGCGCAGTTGGCAGGCACTCTTGCTCGAGAAGTACGCCAACAAGGTGAGTTAGAACAGGCTAACAATAGCTATTTTGAACTATTTTCAGAACCTGTAGATGAGTTGAAAATGCTGGCAGAGGAGCGTTTTCCTGAATTGCCTGAAAATCTGGATGCTGCATTGCAGTTAGCTGCAGATAATAGTTTGCAGCTGAAATTTTCCCGCCATGCCTTAAATCAACGGGACAAGCAGGTGGTCGAGGCTAGGGCAAGTGGTTTTTTCCCCTCTTTTAAATTGGTAACAGGCTACAGCGCTTCAGAAAATCCATCAGGTACTGTGGGAAGTCGAGAGGAGTATTTAGGAACTTTGGAAGCAAGTTACTCTTTTGATCTTGGCTTAAGTGCCAAATCAGATTTGTGGAAGGCCCGCTCCAACCGCATGGCTCAAGAGAAACGATTAGATAATGTACTAAAACGGGTTTCTAGGGAGGTTAAGGATGCCTGGTCAAAATATCACACCAGCTCCCAAAATCTTGTCTATTTGACCGAGCAGCTAAACCGAAATGTGGCATTTTTGGAGCTGGCCCGCAAGGAGCGTGAGTTGGGAACCCGCTCCTTACTGGATCTTCTCAGTGGAGAGACCAATTTGCTTAATGCAGAAAGTGAACTCTATTCTGCCCGTGTTGAGCAGCAGGTGGCTATCTTTGAACTGTTGCACGCGGTGGGTAGGCTTAACCTCAGCGCAGTGATGGAAGCCAAGTCCAATTAAACAGGCTTCATCCAGTGCAACATATATAATCAATGAAATAGGGATGTTTTTGGGGAAGTGGATAGATCATCATGGCTGAAGAGAGTGTACAGACAGAAGCTGCTCAGGATGATGCAGCTGTCCAGGATTTAGCAGCCTATCTCGCTATTTTGCTGGATCCTGCATCGGAGAATAATACCGGTCAAGCGGATATTACCCAGGTGTTGGTCGATCTCGGTGTGCCTCAGGCTCAAAGCCAGAATTTAGCCACACAGGTGCTGACAGCGGCGGAAGGGGTGGGGGATAATCAGGATTCCCAAGCACTGCAGAGCACAATGATCGATGTGTTGAGCAACTTTACCAATGCTCAGACCTTAGATCTTCCCGCAAATCCGCTGGAAATACTACCGCCACTGACAAATTTTAATGAGAATAATCAAGATGATGATCAGGGCGAAGAGGAACCTCAGGGAGATGATCAGAATCAACGCACTTCGCGAAGCGTAGATGGTACAGAGGGTGAAGATGTTCAGGGTGAGGACAATTCACTGATCGGCGCAGAGGGTACCCGATCTGGAGATGCGGCCAAAATGGGTGCGTTGTCGGCATCTGATCAACAGATGGCGGATCTCTTTGGTGATACGGCTCTCAATGCTGATGAAGATCAAGACGGTGGTGAGGTGATTGATGGTCTCAATTTGGATTTTGGGGAAGAGCTAGGTATTCCCACCTTTGGAGTAGAAGCCGGAACCATTGCCGAGGGGGGGGATCTGGTTTTTACAATCTATCGTGAAGGAGAGACGCAGGTTGGTGCGGTTGTCGAGTACGAGTTAGTGGATGACAGTGCCGATAACGGGTCGGATTATGATGCGCTCAACGGGGATGTTTTTTTCGCCCCTGGTGTGCTCTCTCAAGAGGTCATCATCAGCACCCTTGACGACACCCTTTATGAGGGTGATGAAAGATTCTCCATCTCTTTGGTGGGAACCAGTGAAGGGAAGATTAATATTGAAACCGAGGAGGGATTGATCCTTGATGATGTTAAGGACGAAACCACCTTCTCTGTGGCGGATGCTTCAGTAGCTGAAGGTAGTAATCTGGTCTTTACCATCACCCGCGATGGTGATGCACAGGCGGATCAAACGGTATCCTATGGATTTATCGATGATAGTGCAGATGGTTCCGCTGTGGATCATTCAGCTGCCAGTGGTACCGTAACCTTTGCCACAGGTGAGGCTTCACAACTGGTGACCGTTGCAACCTCCAGTGACACTCTTTACGAAGGGGATGAGCAGTTTTCCATCAGCTTGAGCAATGGTTCTACCGGTTCACACATCTCTGTGGCGACGGCAACCGGTGTGATCACCGATGACAGCAACGATGAAACCACCTTCTCCGTGACCGATGCGTCGGTGGCGGAGGGGAGTGATCTGGTCTTTACCATCACCCGTGATGGAGATGCTCAAGCCGATCAGACGGTGGCCTACAGCTTTACCGATGGCACGGCGGCAGGGTCTGCTGTAGACCATAGTGCCGTAGCGGGCACGGTTACCTTTGCCACCGGCGAAGCGTCACAACTGGTCACAGTGGCCACCTCCAGCGATACGTTGTATGAG